>JAIBCN010000174.1 GCA_019694155.1 Vicinamibacteria bacterium
TGGGATGGCCGCTACTCCGTGGCCCCGGATCGTTTCAACGATCTCGGCACCGCGACCCTCGTCTCCCTATGGACCCACGCCACCGGGCGTCAGGCCACGGCCGCCACTCTCGGCTCCATCAACCTCGTCTACATCGTAGCGGGATCAGTGCTTCTGGTCTTTGCGTTGCCTGGCCCCTTGCGGCTTGGCCTCGTGCCCATCTTCCTCCTGGTCGAACTGGTCGCGCCCCGCTATCGAAGCATGGACACGGTCGCGATTCACGGGTCGCTGGCGGCGATGGCTCTGGCCGTTCCCCTCCTGACCGCGCGCGCGCCGAGGCCGTGGATGGCGATCGCCTGGGGCATCCTGCTCTTCGGGATCCACAAGACGCGCTCGGTGTACGGGACCTACGCCGTCCTCGCCCTGCTGCCCATCCTTCTCGTCGGCTGGGCCCGCTTTCGCGACCGCGGACTGCTGATGCGCGCGGGTTTCCTTCTGCTTGGTTTCACGCTATGCGAGATCCCCTGGCGCATCGCGGTTCACGGCCGCCTCAACGACCCGCGCCTGGTCGAAAAGGACGCGCTCCCCGAACATGCGACCTACGCGGCCCTGATCTCCGGTATCGGCTGGACGGAGAACCCCTGGGGCATCAAGCCCTGGGACCCGTGGGTCGCCCAGTTCCTCGCCGACATGGCGCGCGGCCCCGTGGTGCGGATATCGACACATGAAAGCGAACGTCGCTCGAAGGCCGTGTTCCTGTCGCTGGCGAAGCAGCGTCCGGCGGACCTCGCCTGGCTCTACATCCGGCGGATTCCGACGGCGCTCGGCGAGTACTCGATCTTCGGCGCCGCCGGCGCCTGCCTGTGGATCGCCGCCGCTCTGCTGGCCCTCGGCCTCGCCTGGGCTCGGGGCGACTCCGAGGGGATCGTGCTCGTCCTTTCCCCCCTCGGTCTGGCGACATGCCTCGTCCTGCAGACGATCGTCATCGATACGAGGTATATCTACGCCCATCCCCTGGAGCTCGTCTCCGCCATGGTGCTCGCGGTGGCGGTGCCGGTGGCGTTCCGGAACGCGCGCCCGCCGGAGCCGCGAACGAATCCGGGTGGTACGGTATAGGCGACGATGAAATTCAAGGACTACTACGAGATCCTCGGCGTGCCGCGGACCGCGACGCCCGATGAGATCAAGGCGGCTTATCGCAAGCTCGCCCGCAAGTTTCATCCCGACGTCAGCAAGGAACCGAACGCCGAGGCCCGCTTCAAGGAGCTGGGCGAGGCTCACGAGGTCCTGAAGGACCCGGAGAAGCGGGCGCTGTACGACCAGATGGGCAGCCAGTGGAAGTCGGGTCAGGACTTCAAGCCGGCGCCCGGATGGGACGCGGGCTTCGAGTTCCGCGGCGACGCGGGCGGCGACTTCGATCCGAACGACTTCTTCGAGGCCTTCTTCGGCCGCCGGGGCGGCGGTTCGCGCCGGCCGAACGTCCACGCGCAGGGCGAGGATCACCACGCGAAAGTGATGATCGACCTCGAGGACGCGTTCCGCGGAGCTCAGCGCACGATCACTCTCCGCATGCCTTCCTATGACGCGCAAGGCCGCATGGTCTCGCGCGAACGCACCATCGACGTGAACATCCCGCGGGGAATCCGCGCGGGGCAGCACCTCCGCCTGGCGGGACAGGGCGGGCCCGGCGTCGGCAAGGGCGGTCCTGGAGACCTGTACCTCGAAGTCGGCTTCAATCCGCATCCCCTGTTCCGGGTCGACGATCGCGACATCTATGTCGACTTGAACCTCGCCCCCTGGGAAGCCGCCCTCGGCGCGAAGGTGGAAGCGCCCACTCCCGAAGGACCCATCCAGCTCACGATTCCGCCCGGGTCGGCGGCGGGGCGCCAGATGCGCCTCAAGGGCCGGGGAATACCCGGGCAGCCTCCGGGCGACCTCTATGTGGTCCTCGCCATTGTCCTGCCCCCCGCCGACACCGACGCGGCGCGGGAGGCCTATGAAGCCCTGGCGCGAGCGTTCAGGTTCAATCCGCGTGGCGGCCGGTCCTGACATCCGATGACCGGGCACGAGCCTGATTTCGCGTCCGGCCCGGTGGTGGAGGAGAAGATCCACCTCACCCTGGTCGAGTTGTGCCGGGCGTCTCAGGTGCCGGAGCACGAGATCCGGGCCTGGGTCATCGAAGGTGTTCTCGAGCCCGAAGGCGGAACTCCCGAGGAGTGGCGCTTCCCCGGCGCCGCTTTGCGACGCGCCCGCACGGCCCTGCGGCTCTCTCGCGATCTCGAGGTGAATCTCGCAGGCATCGCGGTGGCATTGAACCTCCTCGATGAAATCACCGCGCTCCGCTCCCGGCTCGAAGGAGCCCGCTCGTCCGATGACCCGTGCGCGACCATCCTGGTTGAATAAGGCGGCCTGCGCGAGTCTTGTCGCTTCGTTCCTCGCCTGCGGAAAACCGGCGCCCCCGCCTCTCGCTTCGCCAACCCCCGCCGCGGCCGGAGGAGCTCCGTCGCCCGTGGCCTCTCCCGCGCCATCCGCGGAGATGGCGGCGGCGCTCGGGAAATGGCTCGCCCACCCGGACGCCCACTTCGATCCATCAGCGCGCGCGCGGGACCTGCTGCCAGGGCTCTACCCCGCCGCGGCCCCCGCACCCTTGTGGGTCGACGCGGCGCTCCATCCGACCTCGACCGCGCGGGAAGCCCTGGCCATCCTGACCGACGCCGCGGCGGAGGGCCTCGACCCCGCCGACTACCGCGCCGCGGAACTCTCCGCCCTCGGCGCCAGGCTCGCCCAGGGCGCGCCGCCCGCGGTCTCGGAGGCGGCGGCCTTCGACGCATCGATGTCCCTGTCGATGCTGCGCTACCTCCGTCAGTTCCACCGCGGCCGGGTCGACCCGAGGGAGATCGGGTTCCTCATCTCGCTTCCTCCGGATGAGCACGACTACGCGGCCCTGCTGGGCGAAGCGGCGCGCACCGGTCGCTTGAAGGAGGCCATCGAATCGATCACGCCTCCCCTCGTTCAGTACCGCGCCCTGCGTTCGATGCTGCCCCGTTATCGCGCTCTCGCCCTCATCGAAGGCACGGCCTTCCCGCGCCTTGGAGACCCGCCGCGGAAGTCCATCAGGCCCGGGGACGGAACGGAAGCGCTGCACATCGTGCGCACTCGCCTGATGGCCCTCGGCGACCTCCCCCCGGAAGCGCCTCCTCTCGCCGATCCACCGGTCTACGAAGGCGCGCTCGTGGAGGGAGTGAAGCGTTTCCAGGCCCGCCACGGCTATGAGAGCGATGGCGTTCTGGGCCGAGCCACCTGGACCGCCCTCAACACGCCGCTTCGGTGGCGGGTCCGGCAGATCGAACTCGCAATGGAGCGCATGCGATGGCTCCCGCATCTGGGCGAACGGGCCTTCGTGGCCGTCAATGTGCCCATGTTCCGCCTCTTCGGCTGGGACAAGGTGCCGGAGACCGGCGCCCCGGACTTCGACATGGGCGTCATCGTCGGCAAGGCGCTGAACACGAGAACACCGGTCTTCATGAGCGAGATGAAGTACCTGACCTTCCGGCCCTACTGGAACGTCCCGAGGTCAATTCTCCAGAAGGAGATCCTCCCTATCCTGCGCCGGGAACCTGGCTACCTCGAACGGCAGGAGATGGAAATCGTGGATGGCCAGGGGGACGACGCCAGGGTGGTGGACCCGGGCCCGGCGAACGTGGAGCTGCTCGCGAAGGGCAGGCTCCGCCTTCGACAGCGCCCGGGTCCGAGGAACTCGCTCGGGCAGGTGATGTTCATGTTCCCGAACGACGACAACGTGTACCTCCACAGCACGCCCGCTCCCGAGCTGTTCGGCCGGGCGCGCCGAGATTTCTCCCACGGCTGCATTCGCGTCGAGGACCCCGTGGGGCTCGCGGCGTGGGCGCTCAAGGACCAGCCCGATTGGACGCGGGGGAAGATCATCGCGGCCATGCAGGGCAAACCCTCTCGAAGAGTCACCCTCACCCGCCCCATCCGCGTGGTCATCTACTACGTCACCGCCGCGGTCATCCCGGCCGAGAACGCGGTGCACTTCGCGGACGACATCTACGGCCACGACATCCTGCTGGACAAGGCCCTGCGGGCCCGGAAGAAGGCCTCCTAGGGAGCCGCCCGCTACCAGGTCCTGACGCGACCGGTGTCCACGTGCACGAAGTTCGACGCCTTGTAATACCCGACGCCGCCGCGGCGGGCGCCGAGGGCCGCGCGCCGAAGATGCTCGAGGGGAATGTCGGCCAGCCGGATATCGATGGCCTTGCCTTTGAGGTGAAGACTGTTCGTCGCCACCCCGTCGCTGTGCGCGTGAAGGTCGGCGTTGGTGGCGGGTGAGCGGTACGCGGAGATGATTTCGAAGGGGCGTCTGGTGCCCGTCACATCCGCAAGATCGTGGAGCAGATCGAGGAGCGGCGGGTCGATGGGGTGGACCTCTCCGGTGCGAAAGTCGCGCATCAGGCGGTTGATGGCGCTCAGGCCCTCGGTCTCGTAGGCCCCCTCTCGCCAGTACTCGACCGCGAGCTTCTCACCCGTGTGCAGGTGATCGAAGCGAAGGACGCGGGGAGGAAGAGGCCCGGCCAGGGCCCCTTTCGGCGTGAGGAAGCCCGCTGCCACGGAGGCGGCGACACCCAGAAAGCCGCGGCGAGAGACGCGAGAAGCACTCATGGAGCGAAGATTGTGCCCGAGCGCTGCGGAACGCGCCTAATGCGGCCGCGTGGGCCGGCGTCCCCCATCGGCCCTCGGGATTCAGCTTCAGCGAACGACGAGAACGGAGCAGTGCGCGGTGCGTACGACGCTCTCCGCGACGCTGCCGATGAGTGCCCGCGTGATCCCCCGACGACCGTGGGTTCCCATCACGATCAACTCGGCGTGGAGCTTCTTCGCCTCCTCGGTGATCACCTCTCTCGGGTCGCCGCTTTCGACGAGTAAGGGCCCGAGGGAGGCGCCGGGGCAGAGCTTCGCCGCGAGCTCCTGGAGCTGAGTCTTCGACTCCTTCACGAACTGCTCGACGTACTGCTGAGACACCGTGAGGGCGAGACCCACCGATTCCACGGGGATCACGTAGGCGTGCAGCAGGTGAACGGTGGCGCCCGTCTTCGCGGCGAGCGCGCAGGCGGCGATGGCCGCCTTCTCGGACGGCTCGCTGAAGTCGATGGGGACCAGGATGTTCCGGGGGGGGTCCTTCAGTGTCGTCACAGTCGCCTCCTATCCGTGGAAGATGGGTTCGATGATAGGACGCGGACCGTTCTCACGGGTCCGCGCGCGCTCCAGCAGAACCGGAGGCTGCCGCACGCCCGAGGTCTCGGCGAGGAGCACCGCGATGTGCCTGGGGCTCAGCCCCGTGCAGCCTTCCGTCTCCGAAAGCTCGAGATGCCGGGCGAGGTCGGTGAGAGACATGACCCCCACGAGGACACGGTCCGATCCCAGAACGGGCAGACGGCGGACCTGGTTCACCCGCATCAGCATCTCGGCCCGCTCCAGCGTGTCGTCCGCATCGCAACAGACAACCGGATGAGTGCACGCGTCGGACACCCGAAGGTCCGCAAGCGCCTTTTTCTCGCGAAGCGCGCACATCACGGCGTCGCGGTCGGTCACGAGGCCCACCACCCGGTTGGAGGCATCCACCACGGGGACGCATCCGCAGCCGTGCTCCAGCATGATCTGAACCGCGGAGCCGAGGGAGTCGTCGCGGCGGCTGGTGATGACCTCGTCGGTCATGATGTCTTTGACTCGGAACATGTCGGAGATCCTTGGATGGCCGGGGGGAGGTCAGGACGCCGGCCGGAGCGAGAACTTGACGGTCACGGTGAGCACGAACTCCATGGCCACGCCGTTCAGGAGCAAGGGCTGATAGCGCCACTGCATCACCGCGGCCTTGGCCGGCTCGTCGAAGAGCGGCTGGCCGCGGAGCACCGTGGCGTCCTTGACGCGGCCATCCGTGCCGACGTGGGCTTCGATGATCACGAGGCCGACGATGCCGGCCTGCGAGGCGATGAGGGGATACTCGGGAGGCACGTAGACGAGGCGCGCCGGCTCGCGAATCTCCCCGCCCACCCGGATCACCTGTGGCGCTGGCTTCGGAAGCGGCGCCATCTCGGTGGGCAGTCCTCCTACGATTCCTCCGGCCACCCCGCCTTCCACACCGCCTTCGACTCCACCCGCGACGCCGCCGAGGCCGAGCGAAAGAGAGGGACGCGCGATCTCATCGGGAACATCAACGGGGGCGACAAAGGCATTGGCGCTCGCGGGAGGTGGAGGTGTCTTCGGTCGAGCCGCGGCCTGGGCGGCCGCTGCGGGAGGTGGAGGCGGCGGGGGCGGCGCCACCACGCCCGGTTCGGCGAAGAACGCCCTTAGACCGATCGCCGGCTCGGGCGAAGGGAGGTCGGCGAGCAGAGGGCCGAAGAGAATCGCGGCCAGGAGGGCCGCATGCATGGCAATCGAGACGGGCGTGTACTTGAGCCGCCGGTCTTCGGGTGGCGTGCCGCCGAGAGCGTGGCCATCGAGCCGGAGGGGCTGAACATGGCGCCAGGTCACCGTTTCCGGCGTCCCGGCAGGGAGCGGATCGAGGGGGAAATGGATGGCGGTCATGACAACCTCACTTTCCGATCGGCTGGGGATTCGCGAGCTCCTCCATGAGCATGTCCACGCGCTTCCGCGCGATGAAGAGGCGATCCTGCATCTGGTCGAACACGAACATGTGGGCGGACTGAACCGCCGCGAGCAGCGGCGCCCGCGCGTCCTCGAGTTCGAGTTCGAGGCGATCGCGGCGCGCCTTGTCGTTGATCCGCTTGATCAGGGTCTTCGCTTCGTCGAGAGAGGCCCGGACTTCGCGGACACTCGTGAGCATGATCTTGCCCTCGGCCGGGAAGTCGCTCCGCGGCGCGAGTTTGCCCGCGGCGTGGCAGTTGGCGCACTCCGCGTAGAGGGACTTCGGCGAAAGCAGGTAGGCGCCCACGTTCCCGTGACAGGTGACGCAGGTCGGCGTGTCCGGGTTGCCCTCCTGCAGCAGCTCGTAGTGCCGGCTCTTCTGAAAGGCGGCGAAGGCGGCGGGATGACAGCCGCCGCAGGTCCGGGGGAGGTTCGCCCGATGGACCGGGCTCGCGGGATTCCGCGCGCTGAGCATGCCCCGGTGAGCGAGGAACGACTCGAAGGTCGTGGGGTCACCCCCATGGCACTTCTCGCAGCCCACGTTCGCCCGTCCGTGCGCCGAGTGGTCCCATTCGGACAGATGCCATTGCGAGGGCGGCCGTCGGTGTGCGAAGTGGCAGTCGGCGCAGCGGCTGGAAACCTCGGCCTGGCCCGTCCCCGCTAGCAGTGCCGACGTGAAGAAGGCAAGAGCGAAAACGCCTGCGGTGGCTTTCATTGGATCCTCCCTACGTCTGATTCACCAATTGCAGCGTACGCCCGGAGGGCCCTTCCTGCCATGAGCTATTGGCATCAAGCGAAAAAAAAGACCGTCGCCGCAGCGACGGTCTTTGCGCTCTTAAGCGCTTCAGTTCAGTGCAGTTAGCTTCGCAGCGACGCCATATCGATCACGAAGCGGTACTTGACGTCGCTCTTGAGCATGCGCGCGTAGGCGTCGTTGATTCCCTGCATCGGGATCTTCTCGATGTCGGACACGATGCCGTGCTCGGCGCAGAAGTCGAGCATCTCCTGGGTCTCCTTGAGGCCGCCGATGAGCGAACCGGCGATCGAGCGCCGCCCGAAGATGAGGACCCCGACGTTCGGAGAGGGGTGCGCGACCTCGGGGACCCCGACGAGCACGAGGGTGCCGTCGCGCTTCAGGAGCATGGTGAAGGCATCGAGGTTGTGCGACGCGGAGACCGTGTTGAGGATGACGTCGAACGAGCCCGCGTGCTTCATCATCGCGTCCTGGTCCCTCGAGATCACCACTTCATCGGCCCCGAGACGCTTCGCATCCTCAGCCTTGCCGGCCGAGGTTGTGAAGAGCACGGTGTGGGCGCCGAAGGCATGGGAGAACTTGACGCCCATGTGGCCGAGTCCGCCGAGCCCCACGACCCCGACCTTCTTCCCTTTGGTGACGCCCCAGTGCCGCAGCGGAGAGTACGTGGTGATGCCCGCGCAGAGCAGTGGAGCCACCGCCGCGAGGTCCAGCTTGTCGGAGACGCGCAGGCAGAAGTCTTCATCCACCACCATGTGGGTCGAGTAGCCGCCGTAGGTCTGCTGTCCGGGCATGTGCTTGTCAGGGCTGTTGTAGGTCATTTGGAAACCGCCCTGGCAGTACTGCTCGAGGCCTTCCTTGCAGCTTGAGCAGGTGCGGCAGGAATCGACCAGGCACCCGACGGCCACCGAATCCCCCGCCTTGAACTTCTTCACGTCGGCTCCCACTTTCGTGACCCGGCCGACGATCTCGTGGCCGGCCACGCAGGGATATGTCGTGCCCGGCCACTCGCTCTTCACGGTGTGCAGGTCCGAATGGCAGACGCCGCAGAAGAGGACATCGAGCTGAACGTCGCGCGCGAGGGGCTCGCGGCGCTCGAAGGTGAAGGGGCCGAGGGGCGAGGTCTTGTCGAAGGCGGCGAAGGCTTTGGCTTGAGTCAAGGGGATCCTTTCAGGGAGGGGAAGAAGATCAGCTTAGCGGGGACGGGCTCGCGGCCGTGCGGCGGGCCGTCTCCTCCGCGTCTTTGAACCGGCGCGCTCCCAGGCCGCGGTCACCGCCGCGCGCAGCACCTTCGGGTCCGCGTCCAGCAGCCGCACCACCACCGCGGGCCAGTTGAGGTAGTGATCATTGATGAAGAAGGTCCGGGGGTGGGCGGCCAGGAGCGCCGCCCGCTCCTCGAAACTGCAGACCATGGAAAGGGTGTCGGCGTCGCGGAGGGAGAAGATGAGCTTGTCTCCGCGTTTGAGCGCGGGCTTGCCGTAGGAGGTCGACTCGACCACGTCGGGCAGGGCGAGCGTGAAGCGGACGATCTCGTCGAGGGTCTTGCGCGAGCGCTCGGCCTCGGTCTTCGCTCTCGCCATGACCTGCGGATCGTATCGCTTCGAGAAGAGCGCGTCTCAGTTGAGATCGAAGAGGAGGAAGTGCGCGTCCTTCCCGGCGGTCATCCGGAGTTGCGGGGTGTCGCTGATGGACGCGCCGTCGCCCTGGCCGAGCGTCACCCCGTTCAAGAGAAGCTCGCCCTCGACCACCTGCACCCAGCCCGACCGCGAGGACTGGAAGGTGTGATCGATGGTGCGGCCCTCCGGAAGCTTCGCCACGTACACGTCGGCGTCCTGGTGGATGGAGATGGAGTCGTTGCGGCCGCCCTTCGAGGCGATCAGGTTCAAGCAGCCGGGCTCGATGCCGCCGAAGGATTTCTCCGCGTACTCCGGAGCTACACCCTCTTCGTCCGGCTCGATCCAGATCTGAAGAAAGTGCACGGGGTCCTTGGCGGACGCGTTGTACTCGCTGTGCCGCACGCCGCGCCCGGCGCTGATCCGCTGGACATCGCCCGCCTTCATCACCGCCCGGGTGCCGAGGCTGTCCTGGTGCTCGAGCGCTCCTTCGACCACGTAGGAGAGGATCTCCATGTCGGCGTGCGGATGCGTGCCGAAGCCCTTGCCCGGGCTCACCCGGTCTTCGTTGATGACGAGCAGCGACCGGAAGCCCGTGTGAGCGGGGTCGTAGTAGCCCGCGAAGGAGAAGGTGTGGCGGGTGTCGAGCCAGCCGTGATCGGCGTGGCCCCGCGCTTCCGATTTTCGAACGACGATTCTTGCGGTCATGGTTTCGTCCCTTTCGCCTGATTGTTGACGCGTCAAGGATATGGAACACTCCTTGACTTGTCAAGTATCGACCGATTAGCCTCCGCCCGTCATGGCCCGCTCCCAGCCCTTTCTCTCGGAACCGGAAGGCCTGGCCTGGAGCGGGTTCCTTCGCTCGCACGCGCTCATCACCCGGCAGCTGGACGCCGACCTGCGCGCCGCGGGCGGCCTCACCTTGAGCGAGTTCGAGATCCTCCTCCACCTGGCGGGGGCCGGGGGTGAACGCCGCATGGCCCAGATCGCGCACGACCTGGTGCTCACGGGCGGCGGCGTGACCCGGATCGTGGCGCGTCTCGAGAAGGAGGGCCTGATCGAACGACGCTCGTGCCCGAAGGACGGGCGCGGGATCTTCGCGGTGCTGACGCCGCGAGGCCGCGCGAAGCAGCTCGCCGCCCAGAAGGTCCATCTCGAGGGAGTGCGTCGATTCTTCCTGTCCCACGCCTCGGACGGAGAGATCAGGCTCCTGGGACGGCTCTTCGGCCGGGCGCTCAGCGCGATGACGGCGGACGGGGCCGCGAGTGAAGGGCCGTGCGCGCTGGTCTCGAGAGAGTCAGCGAGGCCAGGGCGGAATCACCCCGGCTGAAACCATCCCCCCCGACGTCCCCGGTCGCTTGGCCACGTCCACCCGGAAAGCCGCCGACCCGCTCGCGCGGACACGCAGGCCCACCCCCAGGGAAAAGATCCCCGGGCCCGCCCCCGGGGCTTGCGCCCTGTCCCATGGCTTCGCCCAGTCGACGAACGCCGCGAGCCACACACGGACCAGCCGGTGATCGGCGACCTGTCTTTCCGCCTCCGCGCTGCCGTGAAGCAGACCGCGGCCAAAGGCCTCACCCACCACGATGCCGTCGGTGACCAGCCGCGAGCCCCGCAGGAGGAAGGCGCGGCTGGCTCCCTTGCCGGCCGATGGCCACACGGCCATGGGCGCCGCGCCCGTCGCCCGACGACCATCGAAACGCGCACCAAACATCCACGGTCGGGGACGAACGGTGCTCCGCACGGCCGCCCTTCCGCCGAACTCGAAGAATCCGGACGCGCCGTTCAATCCCCACCAGGGCCCGCCATCTGAAAGGAGAGCTGCTCGATCCGCGAACAGGCGGCGATCGACGGCTGCGCGCATCGATGCATAGCTTCCCAATCCGTCGAACCGATCGAGTCCCATCCCCACCTCGAAGCGGAGCGCCGACGTGATCCAGTGGCTCCAGTCCACCGCCCCTCGCCGCCGGTTCTCGATCGTGGGTGAATCGGTCGCACTTCCATTCGCCGCATAGGACTGCCGCTCCCAGAGACCGCTGAGCGACACCACGCCTGGAAGTCCCGCCAGGCGAGGCGTCTCCAGAGTGGCCCACGCCGCCGGCCGATCCGCGTCGAACCGGCCGCCCACTTCCAAGGCTTCGCCCCGTCGCGTCGGGCTGTTCAGGCGCATGCGCGCTTCATGACGGCCCGCGAACTCGGCGCCGAGGCGAAGCACGAGGACGACCTTTGGTTCGATCAGTCCGCTCTCTCCTACCGAAGCCACGACGTCCGCACGGCCCCCGGCCCGGGGACGGTACGTGAGCTTTCCGCCCGCGGCCGTCGGGAGTTGCTCGAGCCGGCGCTCGGCCAGGGCCAGAGACTCCGGGGTCAGGGCTTCACGCGGGCGAAGGTCCATGACCGCAGTCGCGATATCCGCCCGGGTCCGGGCGAGACCTTCGATGTCGACCCGGTCGAGCCGAGGCTCGTCGACGTGATTCCACGCCCGCGAGGGTCGTCACCGAGATAGAGGCTCGCGCCGAGCATCTGCCAGAACTCGGGGCTGGCCGGGTCGCGTTCGATGGCCTGACGCGCGAAGGCGGCCGCCTCCGTCCACCTCTTCTGCCGGAACCTCACGCCGGCCAGGGCCTCGATGGGCCGGGCGTCCGACGCGCACAACTCTCCGGCTGCCGTCAACGCGGCCACGGCAAGCTCCGGATCCGCTCCGCGCGCGACCTCTATCGCATGATCGACGAGAGGATCGCAGGGGCTCGTCTTTCCGGAGGTCGTCGAGGGAGCGGTGGGAAGGGTTCGGGGCGATGACGACGCGCCGGGCGTGACCACGAGGGCGAAGCCGCCCGTGGCTTTCCACAGCCGCAGAAACTCCTTTTCGTCAAACAGACGGAAAGGACCCACGGATGGATCGTGGAACAGGACTCTCCGGTTGGCCCAGGCCACGATGACCACGTAGTGAAGACGGGCTCCGCCTCCGTCGATGAGCGCGATGACCGGTCTGCCGCTCTGGATCTCGCGCGCGGCATCCTCCGGTTCCGCCCTGATGGGACGGGCGAGGAGGCCGCGCGAAGCAAGGGCCGCGACCAGATCGCCCGTTCGGATGCCGCGAGCTTCCGGGTCGACGAGCGAAGCGAAGTCCTGGGCCTGGGCGTCTTCGATGCCCCAGTATCGAAGCACCATGGCTGCCGCCGCGCCGCCGCACAGATCGACGGTCTGTGCAATGAAGGGCACGTCGGTCACCACGACCGGTCGCAGCTCGTCCTGTGCGCTCGCCCCGCACGGGACGAAGAGCAGAATGAGAGCCAGGAACGCGGCTCGGAGAACCCCTGTTTTCAGCGAGCGAGCAGGATGACGATGATGATGATCAGGAGAAGAGTGACGACGCTGATCTGGATCGTTCCGCCGGAACCTTCGATCAGGAGGTCGTTCGCCGCCGCAGCGCGGAGGGCGACCCTCTCGAGGTCAGGCCCTTCGAGTGTGGCCACCGAGCCTTCGGCCCTCTTGAGATCGAGGCCCATCTCGCCCGCCATCGCCTTGACGTCCGCGCGACGAAGCAGAGAGCGAATCGTGGCGCGGGAGGCCTCGTCCGCCGCGGTCTTCGCGGACAGGGCCTGCTGGAGCTCGGCGTGGTCGACGACCTTTCGAGCCTCCGCCGCTCGCGCCGTCGAGGACCCGATCGAAAGGGATAGAACAAGGGCGGCGATGGTCAGATCTCTGGCTTTCATGGCGCGTTCCTTTCGTGGCACGAGGTGGCTCCGGAGAAACCCGGCTGCGATGAAAACCCTACCCTCGCGGCGGAACGAAGGTCAACAGGCATGCGTCACATCCGGCGCGGCCGGCCGGCGGGCCTCGTCTCGAAGGGCCCGGGCAAACCAAGACAGAGCTTCGCGTAGCTCTCGATCATGGCGGCCATGCTGAAACGCGTCCTCGCCCGCTCGCGCCCCGCCTCGCCCATCGCACGCCTGCCCTCCGCGTCGTGCGCGAGATCCAGGATGGCCTCGCCGAGCGCCTCGTCGTCCTCTCGCGCCACCAGGCGGCCTGTGATCCCGTCCGCCAGCTGCTCCGACATGCCCCCCGCGTTCGTGGCGACCACGGGAAGGCCCTCGGCCATCGCTTCGAGCGACGCGTTCGGACAGCCCGCGGGCTCCGCCACCAGAACGAACAGATCGAGGGTGCGCAGGAAGCCGCGCATGTCCTCGATCTCCCCCGCGAACTCCACGGACAGGCCGCGCGCTAGGTTGCTCAGTTCGGCCGCGTGCGCTTCGTACCCTCTCTCCGCACCTCCGGCGATCCGCAAAACGTAGGGCGGCATGCGAGGGTGCACCAGATGCAGGGCGCGCAGGAGGCGGTCGATGTGCTTGCGCGGGTCG
Source organism: Vicinamibacteria bacterium (assembly GCA_019694155.1). Lineage (GTDB taxonomy): Bacteria > Acidobacteriota > Vicinamibacteria > Fen-336 > JAGNNV01 > JAGNNV01. The sequence goes on from JAIBCN010000174.1 coordinate 13,371, forward strand.
AGTCGGGCCGCGGTTCCCACGACCAGGCGTGCGCCCGCCTCAGGCGCGGGCGCCTCGACCCCACTTACGGGAACCCCGTTCGGTACGACGTGGACGGGCGCACCGAGGAACTCGCGGGCGCGTCCCCTCTCGCCCTCGTACTTCACGATCACGCCGGCGAGCCGCCGGCCGTACTCGGAGGCGGATCGGTAGGGCAGGCCCGGGCGCGGGCGGGCGAAACAGCGCTCGAGCGATTCGAAGTACATCTCGCCGGGAGATACGTCGTAAAGGGGGATGTCGATGAGAGCGTCGGCGAGCAGGACCTTGTACTCGGGAATCACGTTCCACAGGAGAACCGCGCCCGGCGGATCCCGATCGATGGCCTCCAGCATCCCGGACACCGCGAGCGCGACGTCCGCGACTCCGGGCGGCGGCGTCGCCAGAACCTCGACCCCCGCCGCGCGCAGGGCGGCACGGCCCGGAGTCGGGAAGGCGATCTGCTCTTCGATCACCGCGGCTCGCACCTTGATCCCACGCGACCTCAAACCCAGCAGCAGCCTTCGCGCGCTCGTCTGAGCGCCGCCCGTGGAGAAGTTGTTGGTGACGAGGAACAAGCCATCTCCCCCGCCCTTTCGCCGCGACGCGCGCAGAGCCCGGGGCAGGAGCCGCGCATAGTTCGAAACCATGCGGCCGATGTCGAAGTGGATTCGGGCCGGCTCGCGGCCCAGGGGCGGCGGTCCCGGCGCAAGGGGCGCGAGCACCCGCGCGAAGTCGGCGGGTGACGCGTCCTTGTCGAGCAGAAACACGCCAGGATTGTCCCGACCGAGTTCGGCGGCCCCGCCCACCCGCGTCACCACGATGGGACGCCCCGCGGCGAGGGCCTCGATCTGCGCGAGGCTCAGTCCCTCGTGGGCGCTGGCCGAGACGAGGACGTCCGACCCAAGCAGACAGGCGAGAACATCGTCGACCGAGCCAATGAGGCGCACGTGCTCGCGAACGCCGTTCTCATCGATGGCCTGCTCGAGCTTTCGGACCGCGCTTTCGCCGAGCGGGCTGCGCGCGGCCGCAGAGCCCGCGAGCACAAGCCTCACTTCCCGCGGGCGCCCCGAGGCCGCGATCGCCTCGCGGGTGGACCGCAGGATGGCGGGCAGAAGATGCAGACGCTTCTGAGGCCGCGGGTTTGCGACAGAAAGAAGAACGAAGTCGGTGGGGTCGAATCCGAGGCTTTCTCGAAAGGCCCGTCCGCGGAGAGCGGCCGAGGGATCCGGATGCAGCGCCTGGAAGTCGACGCCGTTCCAGATCGTTCGCACGGGAATGGGAAGACCCTCCGCCCGGCATTCATCCTCGACCGAACGCGCGCAGGCGATCACCAGGTGCGCGTCCTCTGCCCTCAGCTTCGTGGTGCCCGCGGGCCATCCCGTCGAGGTGTTGTGCAGGGTCAGGGCGATGGGAAGGCCGCGCGAGGCGAAGGCCCGGATCGTCCCCTGATCGAGCAGATGACCGTGGACGAGGTCGAAGCCGAGCGACACCAGATGGCGCGCGGCGCGTCGCGCGCGATGCCGGGGGTCGGGGCCTCCAAGAGCTGAGAGATCGATCGTTCCCAAAGGCGCCTCGAAAGCGGCGCGCGTGGGACGCCCGAGCGTCACCAGGGCGGTTCGGAGGCCGTGGGAAGGAAGGCCCCGCGCGAGGTCGAGGGCGATGCGCTCGGCGCCCCCCTGCTGGAGGCTCGTAACCACCTCGGCGATCCGGAGAGAGTCGTCGTCCGCCACATCGATGCCCGAGTAGTGAACGATCCGCGCGGCGGCCGCCTTCGCGCTGAACCGTATGGAGGCGCGCAGGTCGTCTTCGTCCTCGAGCGCCTCGACCATCCGCGCGTCGAGCCAGGTGCTCACGAGGAACGGCAGTGTCTCCGGAGCGAAGTCGCCTCCGCTCGCGCGCATCGCCTCCGTCCAGACGGATACGGAGGCCGCCTCCGTGGGACCGATGTCGTCCGCGGGATGAACGGCGCCGAGAGCGACGAGCGGCCGGCCCGTGGACGAAGGCGGCGGCTCGGTGAAGGAAACGGGCCACGCTCCGGCGCGCACGAGCCACAAAGGCTCACGGCTCGCGTGAATCTCCCGATGAATCGCGTCCCAGGCTTCGCGCGAGAGGTCGGCGACGGAGGCGCCGAGCAGTCGCAGGGCGCGGATCGTCCGTCCGGCCCGATCCACGTCGCCCGGGCGCGAGGCGTAGACGATCGCGCGCAAGCGGCCTTCGTTCCTCTTTTAGCGGTAGGCGGAAGGGTAGCCGCGGAAGGAGTCGTCGGTGGAGGGGGCGACGCGTTCTTCGGATGGACGCGCCGGCCGGGGCTTCTCCGCGGGCAGGGCCTCCCCGGGCGCCGTCACCGCGAAGATCTGCACGGAGGATGGCCGGCCACCGGTGTAGACCGTCTGCCCGAGGTCCATGTCGCCCGAGAGGACCGTGCTGCCGGTCTGCGACTTCCCGTCGACAACATAGCGATAGTGGACCCGGTGTCCCATCGGCACCTTCGGCGCCCTCAGAACGAATCCATCCTCGGAGATCTTCGTGCTGACACCCGCCGCGGTGTCTCCGAGGAAAAGGCGTGTCACGAGCGTACGGAGAAACCAGGCGATCATCCGCCACGCGACCACCAGGCCGCCTGCGACGGCAAGGAGGGTGAGAGCGAGGAAACCCAGGCTTCGCGATGTCGACGGGTCCGAGGAGCCGGCGGGTGATTGTTTCTCATCGCCGCCCTTGCTCGATGCCGGCGGGTTCGCCGCGGGAGCCGCGGGGCCGGAGGTCGTCGAGGCCACGACGCGAAAGCCGTTGTCGGCGTTACGCGTCCCCGGCGCGTTCCGGTGCCGGGCCGCCGAACGTCCGTTCTTCGGCTCGCGCAGCCACGAGCCGCCCCGCAGCACGCGCCGCGGCTTGTCGCTCAGGTTCTGGCGCGTCTCCAGCGGATCGGTCACCGGCCCCGCTTCGTACGGCCCGTACCAGTCCAGGCACCACTCGGCCACGTTCCCCGCCATGTCGAAAAGGCCTGATCCGTTGGGCGACTTCCCACCCACCGGATGCGTGCCGCCCATCGCGTTCGCCTTCGACCAGCCGAGTGCCGCCGCCTGCGTGGCTTTGGCCGCCCCCGAAGGGTAGGCCGAGGTCGAACTCGCCCGCGCGGCGAATTCCCACTGCGCCTCGCTGGGCAGCGATACCGCCCGCGAAGCCCTGCCCGACAGCCACCGCGTGAAGGCGACGGCGTCGTCGAAAGTCACGATGGTGACCGGATGATCGTCGGTCTGCGGAAAGCCCGGGTTCTTCCAGTTGAACGACGAGCGCTGCTCGAGCGCCTGACCGTTCCACCCGAATCCTCCAGACGTTCCCTTCTCGGCCTCGGTCTTGTAGCCGGTGGCTTCCACGAAGCGGCGGAACTGGGCCACCGTCACTTCGTGTCTGCCGATGTAGAAGTCCTTCGTCAGCGTGACCTCGCGCTGCGCCTCGTCGTCGCCCCGGTCCGGTTCGGTCGCGGGCGACCCCTGCCGAAAGGAGCCCGCCTTCACGAGTACGAGGTCCATGGTGACGCCGGATCCGAGATCCAGGCGGAGCGCGGCCTCCGGCGCCTGCGCGCGCGCGGCCTCGAGACTCGCGAGGGCGAACGCCAGAGTCACAGCGGCGAGGAGGGGATGCCGGACCTGCATGGTGACGGGACGTTAGTCGATCAGGGAACGCGATACACGGCGGCGTTGATATGCATTCCCGCACCCACCGAGGCGAAGACCAGGATGTCCCCGGGCCGGATGACGTGCCCTTCCATCTTCCCCTTGACCACCAGGTCGAGAAGAGTCGGCACGGTGGCCACGGAGCTGTTGCCCAGCCAGGAGATGGTCATGGGCATGACGCCCGCCGGCGCCTTCGCTCCATACAGGTCATAGAGGGCTTCCAGGATGGCCTCGTCCATCTTGCCGTTGGCCTGGTGGATCAGGACCTTCTTCACTTCGGTGATGGCGATGCCCGCCTTCTCGAGGCACTGCCGGATGGCTACGGCCACCGTCTGGAGCGCGTACTTGTAGAGCTTCCGGCCCTCCATCTTCAGAAAGATGGCCTCGAGAAAGACCTCCTCGTTGTACGAGGGTCCCATGACGAGCATGGTCGAATGATCGAGGGTATCGGAGCGAACGGCGTGGGCGAGGATCCCGCAGTCCGTGTCGCGGGCCTCCAGGATCACCGCCCCCGCCCCGTCCGCATAGATCAGGCTGTCGCGATCGTGAGGGTCCGAGACCCGCGAGAGGGTATCGGCGCCGATCACCATGGCGCGCCTGATGTCGCCCGCGCGAATCATGGCGTCCACGAGGATGACGCCCTGCAGCCACCCCGGACAGCCGAAGACCACGTCGAAGGCGGCCGCGCCCGGGTTCGCGATCCTGAGCTGCGCCTTCACCCGCGCGGCCAGGGCGGGCACGAGGTCGGAATGGCGCGTTCCCGCGCGGACGTCGCCGAAGTTATGGGCGACGATGATGGCGTCGAGAGTCTCCCGATCGATGCCCGAGGAGTCGAGAGCATCGGCGGCGGCCACGGCGGCGAGATCGGAGGCGACCTGATTCTCCTCCGCGTAGCGGCGTTCCTTGATCCCGGTGATGGCTTCGAACTGGTCGATGATCTGCTGATTCGGCTTGTCGATCTTCCGGCCGTCCGGTCCCCAGAACTCCCGCGAGAGCATGTCGGCGTTCGACACACGCTGCCGCGGGATAGCGCACCCGGTGCCGACAATCACGGTTCGCACTGCCATCGTCGGCGGACGATAGTCGAAAAAAGCCGGGTGCGTGCGGGGTGTCCCCCGCCCCCAGGTCAGGCGCCGAAGAGGCGGTGGAAGTTCGCCACTGTAGCCGCGCCGAACTCGTCGAGCGGGACGCCCTTAACCTCGGCCATGCGCCTCGCCACGTCCACCACGAAGGCGGGCTCGTTGCGCTTGCCCCGGTGCGGGGGCGGCGCGAGGAACGGGCAGTCGGTTTCGACGAGGAAGCGATCCTGGGGAACCGTCTTCGCCACCGCGCGCAGGGCATCGGCGTTCGCGAAGCAGGCGATGCCGGAGAAGGAGATGTAGAAGCCGAGCGCGAGGGCCGCGTCGGCGAGCGCCTGCGTTCCCGTGAAGCAGTGAATGACGCCGCCCACCTCGCTCGCCCGCTCTTCCTTCAGGATGGCCACGGTGAGATCGTCGGCCTCGCGGGTGTGCACGATGACGGGCAGCTTCACCTCGCGCGCGATGCGGATCTGGCGGCGGAAAGCCTCCTCCTGCTGGTCGCGGGGCGAGTGGTCGTAGTGAAAGTCGAGCCCGATCTCGCCGATGGCGCAGAGGGTTCGGGCCTTCCCCAGCGAGCGCAGCCTGTCGCCGAGGGCCTCGGTCCAGTGGATCGCCTCGTGCGGATGAAGCCCTCCCGACACCTTGACCCCGCAGTCGCGCGCGATGGTGAGGCCGCGATCGAGGCCGGCGCTGTCGTCCGCCTGAGCGACGAGGAGCATGCTCACCACACCGGCGTCGGCGGCGCGCTTCAGCAGGGCCGGGCGATCGGAATCGAATTCCGCGAGATCGATGTGGGTGTGCGAGTCGGCGAAGGGCATGGTTTCAGTTTCTCAGGAACGCGTCCCGGAGCGTTACGCGCTCACTCCGCCGGGCACACCGTCTTCGCGGAGAGATAGCCGAGCGCCTTCAGCTCCTCGCACTGCTGACGCGACATGCCCTCGAGCTTGTCCGCCTGCACCGACTTCGAGCGGAGCGACCCGACCCAGGCGAGGAGATTCTGGCGGTACATCTCGCGCAGGGCGAGGGGAGCCCGGGGGGCGAAGTCGTGTTCCTTGTCCTCGAAACGGGGCGCGCTCGATCGATCGAAGAGAGAGGACTCCGTGGTCGCGGTGTTGTAGACGAAGGTATGAGCGGCGTTCCGGAGGGCATAGACGGGCGGCCGGCCGCGGTTGAAGAAGACCGTTCGCGTCATCACCTCCCGCGGGCCCTGATCGCCCTTCGCCTGGGGGTGCGCGAGAAAGGGCAGGAGTGAGTGGCCCTCGAAGGCGCGCGACGAGCCGCCGGCGCCGGTGAGGCCGAAGATGTCGAGGACGGTGGGTGCTATGTCGGTGAGGTCCACGAGCGAGGCCACTCGAGCCGGTGGATTCCCGGCGCGCATCTCCCTGGGGAGAGCAACGATGAGCGGGACGCGCGCGCTCTCCTCGAAGACCTGGGCGTTGTGGCCGATGTATCCATGCTCGTAGAGCCCCTCGCCGTGATCGCCGATCACGATGACCACGGTGTTGTCGAGCAGCCCGCGCGACTCGAGTTCGCCGCGCAGGTAGCCGACTTCGGAATCGGCGAAGGCCAGGTTCCCGTCATAGAGCCTCCGGAGATGATCGATCTCCTCGGGCGAGGGTTGGATGACGCCCTGGTTGATGTTCTTGAGCCAGTTGTCCGCCACCACCCCGCCCTCCCGTCGCGCCTTCGGGATCGGCGAGTCGGGGCCGAAGACGGTGTTGAACGGGGGCGGCGGATCGTAGGGATGGTGAGGTTCCCGGTAGTGAACGTAGGCGAAGAAGCGCGTCCCGTCCTTCTTCATCCGGTCGAGAAAGGCGGGAATCACGTTCCGGAAGCCCGAAGCCTGCGAGCCGTACTTCTTCCACGGCTCGTCGAACTCCTTGAAGCCGCGGTCGAAGCCGTTGAACGCCCCCGCGACGCTGTTCGCCACGAAGCCCGCGGTGTGCACGCCCTGCGCGGTCAGGACCTCGGCGAGCATCAGGCGGTCCGCGGGAAGCTTCGCCGCGAAGGCCAGGTCGCCGTGATGCCGGTCGGGTTGCTGCGACGTCCACACCGACGACATGGCGGCCAGGGTGTAGACGGCCGGGGTGTACGCGTTGTCGAAAACAAAGCCCTCGCCCGCCAGCCGGTCGAGATTCGGCGTGGTCTTGCGGGGATGGCCGTAGGCGCCGATGGAAAGGGCGCGAGCGGCGTCGAGCACGATGAAGAGGACGTTCGGCTTCCGGCCGGCCAGGGCCTGGGTGAACTTCGCCGCGTCGTCTGACGGTTCCTTCTTCGTGGCCGCAAACGCGCTCAGCACGCGGGGAGCGCGGATCTGCGCGAACGTCAGACCCGGATTGTCGGAAACCACGGCCAGGCGCACGATGAAGGGCGTCCCCTCCTCACCCTCGAGAGGGATCTTCGCGGGCTGCAGCGCGTGCGCGCCCAGGGGAATCCGCACGCTCTCGCGCTTCCGGCCGTCCGTCGCATCGAACGAGATCTCCAGAGATCCCTTGCCGCCCGAAGCCGCGGACCAGGCGGCAAGGCCGCTCTCGAATTCGAGTGTCGCCGCCCTGGGCAGACGAAAGGCGAAGGAGGTCTGCGAGCCTCCGGGCAGAGTCAGGGAAGGCACCGCGTCCTTCTCGCTGACCTCGAAGGCGCGCGGGGTCTCGCGTTCGCGCAGCAGGTCGAGGGTCGGATCGGCCGGATCGCCCACGGTGAGGCTGAAGAGCGCGGCCGCGAAGTCGCGGGTATCGCCCGTCTTCGCGATGGAGGCCTTCGAGAATTCGAGCTGCAGCTCGGAGGCGTCGCGCTGGGCGGCGGCGGGCCAGTCGAAGCGGACCCGCGAGCGGGTGGTGGGGATTTCGCGCTCCCCCAGCGAGACGCCGTTCACGCGGATGGTGAGGCGCTGATTCTCGAGGCCCTCGTACGCTTCGATGTCGAGGACGAGGGCGCGGTCGCGCGGCTCACCGAGGTTGAGCTTGAGACTGGCGCCCTGCCGGATCCACACGAAGCGCTCCCGGCCCCGCATCTCCGGATCGCCTCCGAAGCCGCTCCCGAGGTTCGCCTCCGCGTCCGGCCAGCCGAACATGATGACCTCCCGGGCGGAGGCGCGCGCGGCGAAGGGCAGCCGGTCGGCGAGGTCGAAAGCCACGGTGCGCGGCCGCGCCTCCCGCGACCGATAGATCCACCACCCGGCCGCTGCAAGCAGGCAGACGGCGGCGAGGGCGGAGAGAACGCGACGCATCGGCACGCGGGAGGATATGACGGATGCGGCGTTCGTCACATCCAGGGGCCGCTGTGTGCGCTGCCCGCTTGTCAGGCGGGGGTTTCGGACGTACATTGAAACAACCATGGCGACACAGATCGAACTCATCGACAAGTACAAGAAGGAACTCAGCAAGATCAAGGTGAAGGTCGATGACGTCCTGCTCAAAGCCGTGGTGAAGTCCCTCGGGCCCGCCGTCTACCGCGAAGACGCCTCGATGATCTCGGCGGCGGACGCGGACGAGCTGGAGCGGGTCAAGCAGAACTTCATGGTGAGGCGGCTCGGCCTCACCGACAGCCCCAAGCTCGAGACCATGCTCAACAAGGCCATCGACCAGATGGGGCGGTCGAGGACGAACAAGCACCGGGCCGTCCTGTACTACATCATCACCCGCGACGCGAAGCGCGAGGCCGCACTCCTTTAAGAGGAGCCGGGCGCCCCGCCGGATTTCGAAAGCGCCCGGCGCGCCCATACGCTCGAAAGGAGCAGCGCGGCCATCCACAAAGCGGCGAGCGCCCAGTCCGATGTCTCGGGCCGGGCCATGTCGGGAAGCAGGCCGTCGATCGGCCCTCCCGGCCAGAGGGCGTCCCAGATGCGGGTGGGCCGGACGCGCCGGTTGATGAAGAGAAGCCGGCCGGGGAGCAGAGCCGCGAAAAGGAAGAGCGCCCAGGACCAGGCGACCGCCACACCCAGCGCGGCGCGCACCGCCCTTCGGGCCGACGCCTCGAACCGCCTCGCCACCCAGAGAGCCAGGAACGGCGTCATGGGCGCGATGAGCCGCGCGGGCGGTGACTGCCCGCCCCACCACATCCTCCAGAGCAGCGCGGGCAGGAGCACGGCCGCTACCATCACCAGCTCGACGCGGTTTCGGCGCGCCTCCACGGCGCCGGAGCCGGCCGGTCCCTTGATGAGGAACAAGGCGAGAAAGACAGGCGCGTAAGGAAGAAGGCCGTAGGCGCGGTCGAAAAGGACGCCGAGGAGAGCCTGTGCTGGGTTCAATGCCGCATCCTCCGGCACGCCGCCGTACGCCCCAAGAGCGGTCGGCACCCCGAAGATGGTCATCCAGAAGGAGCCGTAGCCGACAACCCCGACCGCGGTCACCGCGGCGAAGGTGCGAAGGCAGATGCGCTCGCGATACTCGAAGGCCGCGAAAGCGATCGCGACCGAGCCCAGGGCCATCCGCGGATGAAGGAAGGGCAGGGCGCAGGCGAGTGCCGCCGCGAGCGCCGGGCCCGCGGTGGGCGGGCCCAGGCGAAGGAGGACGTAAGCCGCGAAGAGCGCGAGCGTCGAAGCCGCCTCGGTGTAGATGTGGAGGCCGTAGGCGGAAAGCGGCGGCCCCGCGGCGAGAAGGCCGGCGAGGAGCGCCGAACCTCGGGACAGACCCTCGAGCGAAGCGACGCGGAAGGCGAGGGCGCCCGCCCCCGCCACCATGGCCCCGAGCAGAATGGCGCAAGCGAGCCGCCCGCCGAGCGCGTAGACGGGAGCGAGAAGGAAAGGCAGTCCCGGAGAGTGGCCGGGAAAAGGCCGGCCGTCCTTGCGGGGAGCCGCGTAGTGCGGTTCGGTGCGGCCGCTGCGGTATTCGCGCCAGTCCTCGCGCGCATAGTTGTCCCGCAGATCGAGGTCACCCTCTCGCCAGAGGCTCTGCGCCATGACGAGATAGTGCGGCTCGTCGCCCGAGGCATCCATGCGAGGGACGAAGTAGGCGGCGAGCGAGGCGAAGAGCGCGGTCAGGACGACGAAGAGCCGCGCGGCAGTCATCGACGCCTACAATCCCGGCCGTTCGCTACCGGCACTCGGCCACATACCCAAGCGCCTTCAGCTGCTCGCATTCCGCCTGGCTGCGCGGAGGCGAGACCTTGCCCTCGAGCTGGGCGCGCGTGCGCAGGGAGGAGCGCAGCTCCATGTCGCGGTGCTCGTCGAGGCCCCGCGCGAACGTCTTCGCGACGTCCGTCAGATCGGGCCGGGGCGTCTGCTCGAAGGGATCGCTCGCGCGGTCGTAGAACTGGCGGACCGATTTGGCGGCGCGCGGGTCGGTATCGATGAGCTTGTAACGGGAGTCCCAGATGCCCTGGTGGCCGCGGTCGTTCTCGCCGACCAGGGTCTCGCGCGTCGACTCCTTCCGCCCCGCCGCGAAAGGAAGCACGCTGCGGCCGGCGAGGCCCGACGGGAACGAAACCTGGGCGGCGTCGAGGAGGGTCGGCATGATGTCGAGACTCGAGACGAGGACCGAGGAGCGGACCGCTTTCGCCCCACGGCCGAGGACGATGAAGGGGACGCGCTGGACGGGGTCGAAGAGGTTCGCTCCATGGTCGAAGTAGTAGTCGTGCTCCCCCAGGCTCTCGCCGTGATCCGAAGTGATGATGACGGTGGCGCGCTCGAAGGCACCCGCCTCCTTGAGCGCGCGCAGGACAAGGTCGAGCTGCGTATCGGAGTAGGCGATCTCGCCGTCGTAGGCGTTCACGTAGTCGGAGAGCAGGCGTTTGCGGGGAATCGCCCACTGCTTCGAGACCCCTCCGAAGAAGCCGTCGACGACCTTGAGCGTGCGGTCCTTCTTCGGCCGGTCGGTGAACGCGGTATCGAACGGAGCGGGCGGCGTGTAGGGCGCATGCGGATTCACGTAGTGGAGCCACAGGAAGAAGCCGTCCCCCCGGCCCTTGGCGCGGATGTATTCGACCCCGCGCTTCGTGATGGCCTCGGTGCGGGCCACCTCGTCCTTGAGTGCTTCATCGGCCCACATCTCGACATACGTCCTGAATCCACGCGAGAAACCGAGGGAGCCCGCCACATTCGCGTTGTCGACGAAGGCCGCGGTGTCGTAGCCCTCCTTCTGGAGCGTCTCCGCCAGCGTGGGATTGAAAGCATGCACCTCGGGGTGCTTCGGCGAGTAGCCGCTCTCCCCCGCCGTCCTGCCCGTCATGATCGCGACGAAGCTCCCGCGCGTCTTGGGCCAGTAGGTGTAGGCCTCCTCGAAGACAGCACCTTGGGCCGCCCAGCGCGCGAAGCGCGGCGTGGTATCGCGGGCGTAACCGTAGACGCTCATGTGATCGGCGCGAAGAGTGTCGACGGTGATGAGGATGACGGGCGGACGCTCTTTCGCCGGGACCGCCGGCCTGGCGGCGGCGCTCTCTGAGGAACGCCCGGGACAGGCCGCGGCGACCGAAGCGGCGACGGCGATGGCGAGAAGTCCGCGTCCCTTCATCGTGCGATCTCGATCCGGCGGTGATCGTCGCCAGTTCCCGCGTGCGTTATATCGATCTTCACCACGCGCTTCCACGGATACGTGCGCATGCGCGCCGCCCATTCGACGGCCAGGATGTCCCGCGGGCCGGGAAGGTCGAAGAGCCCGACGTCTTCGGCGCCCAGTTCCGAGGCGAGGCGGTAGAGGTCCGCGTGGTGCAAAAGGCGCCCCGACGCGCACGGATACGTGGTCTGGATCACGAAGGTGGGCGAGGCCACCGCGTCCTCGGGCGCGCCCAGACCGCGGGCGAGACCGCGGACGAAGGCGGTCTTGCCGGCGCCGAGATCGCCCTCCAGGAAGATCACTTCCCCGCCCGAAAGCTCGCCCGCGAAGGCGACCGCGATGGCCTCGGTCTCGGCCTCCGAGCGGGACTCGTGAACGACGGCCGTGTGGAGACCAGGCATCAGCGTCCGAGCGAGGCGATCGCCGGCGGCAGCGACTCGATCACGTCGCCCGCCACCACTCCCCAGGGCCGCCTCTTCCCCGCCCGCTCGCCCGCGAGTCCGTGGACGAAGACGGAAGCGCCCGCCGCCGCCTCCGCGGGCACGCCGCGGGCGAGGAGAGCGCCGATCACGCCCGCAAGGACATCCCCGGTTCCCGCGGTGGCGAGGCTCGCGCTCCCCGTGGGATTGACGCGGATCTCGGACTGGACGGTGCCGACGAGAGTGTGACGGCCCTTGAGCACGACGGTGCCGCGCGTCTCCCCGACCGCCCGCCGAACCGCCTTGACCCGGTCCTTCTGAACGGCGTCCCTCTCGATGCCGAGGAGTCGCGCCATCTCGCCCGGGTGGGGTGTGAGTACCGTGGCCTTGTCGCGCTGCGCGATTCTCGACAGGGTCTGCGCGCGCAGGCCGAAGAGACCGTCCGCGTCGATCACGACGGGCAGGCCGCACCGCGCGACCACGTCGAGCACGAAGTCCTGAGTTTTCTCCGACCGGCCGAGCCCCGGACCGATCACGATCGCGTCCTTCGTGGCGGCGAGATCGAGGACGCGCGCCGTGGCCTTCGCGGCGTCGCCGCACTCGGCGCCCTCGCCGAGGGATTCGGTCATCACCTCGGGCTGGGCCAGGGTCACGAGGCGGCAGACCTCTCCCACCGAAGCGACGGTGACGAGACCGGCGCCGGCGCGGAAGGCCGCGCGCGCCGCAAGCACCGCCGCCCCCGACTTGCCCACGGACCCCGCCACGATAAGGACATGGCCGAAGTCGCCCTTGTGTGAGTCCTTCTTCCGCCGGGGGAAAGCGGCGAGGGCGTCGGTCGCGTCGAGCTCGAACAGCCGGACGCCGCGGTCGGAGAACTGGAGCCCTTCGTCGGGGATCCCGATGGGGGCCACCACCACGGTGCCCGCGAATTCGGAGGCAGGCGAGAAGACGAGGCAGGGCTTCTTCGCCGCGAAGGTCACGGTGAGGTCGGCCTCGACGGCGGGCCAGTCGAGAGCCGAGGCGTCGGCGGGAACGCCCGAGGGCAGATCGACGGACACGACGCGCGCGCCGCGGGCCCGCTCGCCGCGGATAGACCGGATCACCACCTCGGCGAGGCCGCGGGGCGCGCCATGCGTGCCCGTGCCCAGGAGGGCATCGACGACGAGCGAGCAGCGGGCGAATTCGGCGGCCTTGCCGTTCCACTCGGCCTCGCTCCGGATCACCTCGACGGGCAGGCGCGCGCGTTCCTTGCGGAGCCGGTCGTAGTGGTGGCGCGCGTCGCCTTTCAAGGCGTCGGGATCCCCGATCACGTAGACGCGGGTCCAGTCGGACTTGAGCACGCGGGCGACCACGAAACCGTCGCCGCCGTTGTTCCCGAGCCCGCACACCACCGCGACGCGGCGCTCGCGGCCGAAGCGCGACTCGATGGCGCGCGCCACCGCGAGCCCGGCGTTCTCCATGAGCGCGGCGCCCGGAGTGCCGTGGACGATCGCCCCGGCGCCGGCGGCGCGCATTTCGTCACCGGTGAGGATGGGCCGCATGGCTTAGCGCCTCGCCAGCCAGACGGCCACGATCAACGCGGAGAAGGCGAACCGGTAGATCACGAAGGGAAGATAACTGCGCGTGCGCACCCAGGCGAAGAGGACGCGGATGCTCGCGACACCCACCACCGCCGCGGTGACGATGCCCGCCACGAGCACGGGGTCGAGGCCGCCCGCGAGCATCTTCGGCACCTTGAGGATGACCGCGCCCAGAGTGACCGGGAGCGCCATGAGGAAACTGAGTCGCGCGGCGACGTTTCGCTCGTAGCCGAGAAAGCGCGCGGCCGAGATGGTGGCGCCGGACCGCGACACCCCGGGGACGAGCGCCAGCGCCTGGGCGAAGCCCATGATCAGCGCGTCGCGAAGCGTCCAGCCCTCGATGCCGCGCTCGTTCGCGGAACGCGCGTCTGAGAGCCACAGGATGAGGCCCATCGCGGTCATGGTCAGAGCGACGAGCAGAGGGCTGCGAAAGGTGCTCTCGGCGAGGTCGTTGAGAAGCAGGCCGAATACGCCCCCGGGAATGGACGCGACGGCCAGGAAGCCAAGACGGCGGCCGTCCTCGGAGGCGAAGGGGTTTCCCTCTTTCCGCAGGCTCGTGAAGGCGCTGCCGATCATCCTGAGCCAGTCGCCGAGAAGCGCTCCCGCCACCGCCACCAGCGTTCCCAGGTGGAGAGCGACATCGAAGGCCAGGGAGTGCTCTTCGTAGCCGAGGAGCCAGGGCACCGCGATCAGATGTCCCGAACTGCTGATGGGGAGAAACTCGCCCGCTCCCTGGACGATTCCGAGAATGACGGCTTCGAGGAGGCTCACTGGGCTCGCTTCGCTACACTTCGGTTCATGGGATTCGCGGTTTCAATCGATGGCCGGGTGGGCTCGCCGGAGGAGGTCACGCTCAAGGTCACGGACAATGGTTTTGTTTTCGGCGACAGTGGTTATGAAACGCTGCGGACGTACGGCGGGCGGCCTTTCGAGCTCGACCGGCACCTTTCGCGCCTGCGCCGCACCATCCGCCTGCTCGGGTTCGACCTGCCGATCGCCGACGACGAGATCAAGGCCCGCATCGACGCGTGTCTCTCCTTCGCCGGGAACGCTGAATCTTACCTTCGCGTGATCGTGAGCCGCGGCGTGGGCGACATGTCGTACCGCTTCGAGCGGATGGGGGCACCCACCATGGCGATCTACGTAAAGCCCCTCGAGCCCTACGATCCGGCCCTGTATGAGAAAGGGGCGGCGGTGGTGATCGTCTCCATCCGTCGAAATCCCATCGAAGCCCTGAACCCCGCGATGAAGGCTTCGAACCTCCTCAATAACGCCCTTGCCAGCCGGGAGGCCTACCAGAAGGGCGCCTTCGAGGCGATTCTCCTCAACACCCGCGGCGAGGTGGCGGAGGCCGCGGGATCGAACATCTTCATGGTGAAAGGCGGCAGGCTGCAGACCCCGCCCCTTTCCGCAGGCATCCTCGAGGGCATCACCCGCCAGATCACCCTGGAGATCGCCGCGGCCACGGGCGTGGTCTTCGAAGAGCGCGTGCTGCATCCCCAGGATCTACGCTCCGCGGACGAGGTGTTCCTCACGAGTTCGCTCAAGGAGATAGCACCCGTCACGACGCTCGATGGCGCGCCCGTCGGCGATGGAAAGCCCGGGCCGGTGACGAAGCAACTTCTCGCCGCGTACCGCGCACGCATCCAGGGAGACTAGACGCGAGCCCCGCGACCGCCCCACTACCAAGCCCATTGGGCCTCTCGTCATTGCGAGGGCCCAGTCCGTTTCGTACCGGGCCGAAGCAACCCCGCACCCGCGACACTCCGTTCGTACCTCGCGATCGTCCTCTCGTCCGATCGCGCCGCTTCGCCCCGTGCCGCAAGCGCTTGGTCTGCCCCGTCCGTCATTGCGAGGGCTCTCTCCGTCCCGCAGGGGCCCGAAGCAATCCCGTGCCCGCTGCAAACCACGTAGGACCGAGCACTTTCTGCAACGTTCGCGCGCCCCTGTCGACTTAGACTGCGGACCAATGCAGGCTAATTCGCAAATGACAGACCTGTCCAATCCGTATTATGCGGGCCTAACAATGAGCCGAGAGGCATGACGAAGTTGAGACGGGAGGAAGACAAGATGGCAGTCGTGAAAGAGGTGGTCGAAAGCACTCGGGTGCCGCGCATTGGGCCCTACTCACAGGTCGTCCGAGTCGGGGACCTCCTCTTCACCGCTGGGCAACCCGGCATCAATCCCGCGACCGGTGTCTTGGCAGGTCAGGCGTTCGAGGCGCAGGCTCGCCAGGCCTTCGAGAATCTTCGGGCTGTCCTGGAGGATGCCGGCAGCGGGATGGAGCAAGTTGTTCGAGTCACTTGCTTCATGGCGGATGCCGAGGCCTTCGGCACCCTGAACTCACTCTTCAGTGAGTATTTCCCCGCAAGTCCTCCCGTCCGCTCCACTCCGATCGTCGCGCTCCCGAAAGGACTCCTTTTCTCAATCGACGCCATTGCGGTTGCGAGCTCTCGGCATGCGTGAAGGGCCGCATAACAACGCGTTGGAACGGACGGGGGCGAGTTGGTGTGCCCGCTGCGCGGGCAATCGTTAGAGTCTCGCCTCGCCGCTCAACGCGGTGTTGCACAGGCGTGAGGTACGTCCCTTGACGACAACGCCGGCGCCGACGCTTGGATGGAGCGGTTCCCCGGGCCATCCCCGCCAAGCCCGCGAGATCGCTTCGTCGGGCTACCTTCCGTCACCCTCCTCGCGATGACGGGCCGGGTTTATCCCCGTCGTCACTTCCGACGGATGTGACAGGCTCGCAATGACGTGAGGGGTACCCCTACTTCTTCTGCGCGAAGGTGAATCCGAACCGGCCTTTGATGCACAGGTGGCCGCTCGTCACGTAGTTGTCGGCGGGCGAGGTGACCTTCACGATCTCGTTGTTCTGCACGTGGAGTTCGAGGTCGCAGCCGACGCCGCAGTAGGGACAGATCGTGGACGTCACCTTCTGCTTCGACTCGTCCCACGTCCCGTCCTGCCGCATTTCGTGCTCGCGGTTGAACATGAGGGCGCCGGTCGGGCAGACGCCGATGCAGTTGCCGCAGTAGACGCAGGCGGAGTCGGTCAGGGGGACTGCGAACTCCGTGGAGATGCGCGCGTCGAAGCCGCGGCCCGCCACGGCGATCGCGAAGGTGTGCTGCGCGTCCTCGCCGCAGGCTTCCACGCACTTGTAGCAGAGGATGCACTTGCTGTAATCGCGCATGTACAGGTCGTTGTCGAGCTTCGGCGGCTGGGCGACCGTGGCCGCCCGCGTCGGGTCCGGCGGGTGGTGATGGCCCGCTTCGCTTCCGTCGCGGCCCTCGGTCGCAACGGGCGCGGCGGCGCCGAATCTCTCCGGATGAGCTTCGTATTTCGCGATCCACTCGTGGGTCTTTCCGCTCGCGGTCGACAGATCCACCGACGACGCGAGGAATTCGAGCACCAGCTTGCGGGAGTGGCGGACCCGATCGGTGTCCGTCTTCACTTTCATTCCGGCTTCAGCCTTGCGGGCGCAGGCAGGGACAAGGACGCGCGCGCCCTCGAGTTCGACCACGCACACCCGGCATGCGTTCACGGGCGTGAGGTTCGGGGCGAAGCACAGGGTCGGAGTTTCGATCGAGGCGGCCTTGCAGGCGTCGAGGATGGTGGACCCCTCGCGCACCTTGACCGGGCGGCCGTCGATCTCGAGAGCGATCAACCGCACCGGCGTCTCCACGGGGACGTAGCCCTGGGTGCTCATGCGGCCCCTCCGTTGAAGAGTTTCAGTCGCGTCACCGCCGAGCTCACCACCGAGGCCGCGGTTTGTCCAAGCCCGCAGATCGAGGCGTCCTTCATCACCTGCGAGATCTCGTCGAGAAGCTGAATCTCGTCCGCCACGGTTCCAAGAGCGCGCTTCTGCGCGATCCGGTGCAGCGCCTCTTCCTGGCGCACCGTGCCGACGCGGCAAGGCACGCACTGGCCGCACGACTCGTCGCGGAAGAACTGGGCGATCCTGAGGAGCGTATCGACGAGGTCGACGGTCTCGTCGAACACCGCGACCACGCCGGATCCGAGGGTCACGCCCCGTTCACGCGCGGCCTCGAAGGAAAGCGGGAGATCCAGCTCGTTCGGCCCGATGAGGACGCCCGCCGCACCGCCCAGAAGGATCGCCTTGATCTTGCGTCCCGGCCGCATGCCGCCCGCGAGGTCGAGGAGTTTGGAGAGCGGAGTCCCGCACTCGACCTCGTAGGTGCCCGGCTTCTCGATGTGGCCGCTCACGCAGAAAAGCCGCGTGCCGGTCGAGCCCGGTGTGCCGAGCGCGGCGTAGGCGGGGGCGCCCATGCCGAGGATGACGTTCACGTTCACGAGCGTCTCGACGTTGTTGATGCCCGTGGGCTTCCCGAAAAGGCCGTGGGTCACCGGGAACGGCGGCTTGCTTCGCGGCTCGCCGCGTTTTCCCTCGAGCGAATTGAAGAGCGCGGTCTCTTCGCCGCAGATGTAGGCGCCCGCGCCGCAGCGAAGCTCGAGATCGAACTTGAACCCCGCGCCCATGACGTTGTCGCCCAGGAATCCGCGGGTTCGCGCCTTGGCGATCGCATTCTCGAGGCGGGCCTTCGCGAGCGGATACTCGCCGCGTAGATAGATGTAGCCCTTCTCCGCCGCCATGGCGAAGCCCGCGATGGTCATGGCCTCGACGAGAGCGAACGGGTCGCCTTCCATCACCACGCGATCCTTGAACGTGCCCGGCTCCGACTCGTCGGCGTTGCAGACGACGTGGTGTGGACGCGCGGGCTGCTGCGCCACTGCTTCCCACTTCACGCCGGTCGGGAAGGCGGCGCCGCCGCGGCCGAGGAGCTTCGCATCCTTGATCTCGCGAATGGTGAGAGCGGGACCGATGTCGATGGCGCGGCGCAGCGCGGCATAGCCACCGAGAGCGCGATACGCGTCGAGCGACGTGGGATCGACCACGCCCACGCGGGCGAGCAGGCGGCGCCCCGTCGGCGGGCCGACGAGGGGAAGAGGCTCCAGGTCGATCTTCTGATCGTCGAGGCTCGCGCGAACCCATTGCGGCGTCGCGGGAGCGAGGGCTTCGTTCGCGCGGCCCTTCCCCGCCTTCTGCACGAGAACCGCGGGCGCCCGCTCGCAAAGGCCGAGGCACGGGCTCTTGATCCACATCAGGCCCTCGTTCTCTTCGTGCGCGGGGCCGATGCCCTCGCGGCAGGCGAGCGCGATCTCAGTCGCGCCGTTCACCCGGCAGACCACGTCGTCGCAGACGTGGACCACGGTCTTCGGACGCTTCTCGACGGCGAAGAGCGCGTAGAAGCTCGCGACACCGAAGACTTCCGCGGGCGGCACGCCCAGGCGGCGCGCGACGTAGTTCACGCCGCCCGGACTGATCCAGCCCTCGCGATGCTGCAGGGCGTGGAGCGCGGGCAGAACGAGGGAGCGCCGCTCGGGGGTGCTCCGATTCTGATGGGCCACCCGGGCCACGCCGTCCGCCGCGGCGGCCGGATCGGCCCCGAGAACGGCGTCGACCGCTTCACGCTCGTCGTCGGTGGGAACGTCGGTCGTGAAGTGCAGATCCACGCGTGACTCTCTTTCCTAGGCGTTCGCCATCGCGGCGTCCGGCTGGGCGATCTTTTCGATGCGCACCGCCGCCGCCTTGAACTCGGCGGTGCCGGATTTGGGATCGGTCGCATCGATGGTGAGGCGGTTCGTCTCGACCTCTTCGGGAAAGTGAAAGGTCATGAACACCAGTCCGGCTCGCAGCCCCGGATCGATCCGCACCTTGGCGATGATGTCGCCGCGCCGGGAGACGACGCGCACGCGCTCGTCGTCCACCACGCCGAGCGAACGCGCTTCTGCGGGAGAGATCTCGATCGCCTCGCCTTCACGCAGGGGCGAGGCGAAAGCGCGGGTCTGCACACCGGTGTTGTAGGAGTCGAGCTTGCGGCCGGTGGTGAGGCGCAGCGGGAACTCCGCGGTGATCTTGTCCACGGGAGGATCGTCGACCACGGGCGAAAAGGGCGCGAGCGGACCGCGGACTTCGGGATTCTTGTCCCACAGGCGCGCGTGCAGGAACTTCGTGCCCGGATGCGTTTCGTCGGGGCACGGCCACTGAATGCCGCCCAGTTCCTCGATGTGCCTGTACGACATGCCCGCATGCATGGGAGAAAGCGTGCGCAGTTCGTCCCACGCGGCTTCGGCCGTGTAGTCGGGCCAGGCCGCGCCCAGACGCCGGGCAAGCTCCGTGATGATCCAGATGTCGTCCTTCGCGTGCCCCGGAGGATCGAGGGCCTTGCGCACGCGCTGGACGCGCCTCTCGCTGTTGGTCACCGTGCCGTCGGTTTCGAACGCGGCGACGGACGCCGGGAACACGACGTGAGCGAGCTCCGCGGTCTTCGTCATGAAGATGTCCTGCACGATGAGCAGGTCGCGGGTTGCGAGGAGATGACCGGCCCGGGTGATGTCGGCTTCCGAGGACGCGGGGTTTTCGCCGATCACGTAGAGCGCGCGCAGGTCGCCGTGCTCCATGGAGTCGAACATCTGGGTGAGGTTCAAGCCGTACTTCGGCGTGATGGGCACGCCCCACGCCTTCCCGAAGCGCTTCCGCGCCTCCGCGTCCTTCTCTATGTCCTGGAAGCCGGGGAGCTTGTTGGGGATGGCGCCCATGTCGCCGCCGCCCTGGACGTTGTTCTGCCCGCGCAGCGGGTTGAGACCGCTTCCGTAGCGGCCCACGTGGCCGGTGAGCAGACCGAGGTTGATGAGGGAAAGGACGTTGTCGACCGCGTTGTGATGTTCGGTGATCCCAAGCGTCCAGCAGAGGATGGCCCGGTCGGCGCGGGCATACATGTGCGCCAGCTCGCGAATCGCGGCCGCGGGAACCCCGGTCACCCGCTCGCCGCGCTCGAGAGTCCAGTCCATGACCGCGGCCTGGTAGGCCGCGAAGTCCGAGGTGCCGTTCTCGATGAAGGCGCGGTTGTGCAGGCCGTTCACGATGATCTCGCGGGCGATGGTGTGCGAGAGAGCGATGTCGGAGCCGACGTTCAAGCCGAGCCACAGGTCCGCGAACTGCGCGGAGGACGTCTTGCGGGGGTCGACCACGACGAGCTTCGCCCCGTTCCTGATCCCCTTCAGGACGTGGTGAAAGAAGATGGGGTGCGCCTCACGGGCGTTCGACCCCCACAACAGAATGAGGTCCGTGTGCTCGACTTCCTCGTACGAGCTCGTCCCCCCGCCTGCGCCGAATACCGTCGCCAGACCGACGACGCTTGGGGCGTGTCAGGTTCTGTTGCAGCTGTCGATGTTGTTGCTCTTGAGCACCTGACGGGCGAACTTCCCGGCGACGAAGTTCATCTCGTTGGTGGCCTTCGAGCAGCTGAAGATGCCGACTCCCGCGCCGCCCTTCGCTTCGGTAGCCGCCTTGAGCCCGGCAGCCGCCCGATCGAGGGCCTCGTCCCAGGTCGCGACTCGAAGAGCGCCGTTGTCGCGAACCATGGGTTCGGTGAGTCGAGGCAGTCCGTTATGCATTCGGGGTGTCCTCCTCTGATGAGGTTCGTTGCTACGAGCCTGGAATCATACGGCGGGCCCAGGGCCTCCTCCACCGGGACGCCTGCATTCCGGGACGCGGCCCCGAGGGAGCGGCGGCCCTGCAGCGGAAGCAGGGGGAGCGCCCCCCGTGTAGGCTTCACACGATGCGCAGGCCCCACCGCCTTCTCACGCTCGCTTCCCTCCTTCTGGTTGGATGCGCCGTTCGTTCCAAGGACCCCGCTCCCCCGGCCACGCCGCCGCCCCCGTCTCCCTCCGCGACTCCCGCGAACAAGAACTGCGCGGCGGATGTGGCCGCCCTCGAGAGCACGGCCACGCGCATGACGTTTCGCGTCGAGAACCGATCGGTGAGCGCGAAAGCGGGGACGATCCGGGAGCTTCGCCTTCTGTTCACGCCCGCCCGCTGCCCGGCCGCCGTCGAGGGCCCGGCCGGCTGGTCCGGAACGATCGACGCGCAGGCGCCGAAGCACTACTGCGAGGTCGCGTGGGTCACCACCGGCGAGAACGGCGTCGCGGTCGGGACGAAACGGGACGGATTCGTTGCCACTTTCCGACGGGGCAAGAAGGAGCGGCCTTCGTGGGCGGTCTTTCTGAACGGCTGCGCGGTCGGCGGCCCCGCCACCTCGGGCCCACGATGATCGCCTCCTGAGGCGTCCTTCGCGACTTTCCTCCGGGGGGTCCAATCCATTGGAACCTGGAGCCGCGTCCGCGCGTAGTATCCGGAAAGGGGAGTCCCATTGAAACGCACTCGTGTCTTTGTCGGAGTCGGGGTCCTGATAGTGGCTTTGGCCATTGCGGGAGCGGTCGTGTCGAAGCGCGGGCCGCAGCCCACCACCGTCCAGGCGGCCACCGTCGCCCGGGCCGATCTCCAGTCGAAGGTCACGGCGAACGGGAAGGTCCAGGCCCAGAAGAAGGTGGACATCTCGGCCACCATCGCCGGCCAGATCACGCATCTCGCGGTCAAGGAGGGCGATCGGGTCCGCAAGGGCCAGCTCCTGCTCCAGATCGACGCGGTGAACTCGCGGGCCGCCGCGCGCAGCACGGAGGCCGGGGTCCTGGCGCTCATGCGCGACCTCGACGCCGCCCTCGCGCGGCTCGAACAGGCGAAGGACGACTTCAAGCGAACCGAGGAGAACTACAAAGCCTCGATCATCCCCGAGGCCGATTTCCGCCGGGCCCAGACGAACCTCACCAGCGCGGAAGCGGCGGTGCGGGCCGCGCAGGGCCGCATTGACCAGGCCAAGGCCACGTCGGAAGGAGCCCGCGACACCCTGGCCAAGACCACGGTCCTCTCGCCGATGGACGGCACCATCACCGCCAAGCGTGTGGAGGAGGGCGAGGTCGCGGTGGTGGGCGTGCTGAACCAGCCCGGCACCGTGCTCCTCACCGTCTCCGACATGTCCGTGGTCGAAACCGAGATGGAAGTGGACGAGACCTCCATCCCTTCGGTGAAGACGGGGCAGGAGGCGCGGGTCCGGATCGATGCCTATCCGAACCGGACGTTCACGGGTGTGGTCACCGAAGTCGGCAACAGCCCCATCATCAACACGGGAACCCAGGCCGTCGCCATCAAGTTCAAGGTGAAGATCCAGCTCAAGGATCCGCCGCCCGACATCAAGCCCGGTCTCTCCGTGCAGGCGGACATCCTCACCGGCTTCCGCTCCCAGGCCCTCGTGATTCCCATCCAGGCCCTGGTGGTGCGCGACATCGAGCTCAAGCCCGGCGAGACCCCCAAGCCCGGCGCCCCGCGCGACGAAGAGGGCGTGTATCTCATCGAGAACGACAAGGCGCGATTCCAGAAGCTCAAGACCGGCCTCCTCGGCGAGTTGTCGCTGGAGGTTCTCGAGGGGCTGAAAGGCGGCGAGAGCCTGATCACCGGGCCGTTCAAGGCGCTTCGCGAGATCAAGCCCGGGGACCTCGTGAAGGTGGAGAAGCCCAAGGCGAAGGACGGCTCGCCCAGCTGACATGTCCAGGGCAGAACTGTTGCGCGAGGCGCTGCGGGCCATCCGCGCCCACGCGCTGCGTAGTTTCCTGACTCTCCTCGGCATCATCATCGGGGTGTCGACGCTCGTGGGCGTCGTCTCCGTGATCGCGGGCCTCAACAGCTTCGTGCTCGAGAAGGTCATCCAGCTGGCTCCCGACGTTTACGTGATCCAGAAGTTCGGGATCATCCGCAGCCGGGAGGAGTTCCTGGAGGCGCTCAAGCGGCGGGACCTCGACTGGAACGACTATCTCGCGATGCAGAAGAACCTGGTCCTGGCCGACGAGATCGCGGCCCAGGCCGTCGGGCAGACCGCGGTGAAGTACCGCGACCGGCGGCTCGCCGACATGCAGGTTCTCGGCACCACCGCGAACTACGGGCCGATGCTGAGGCTCGCCATCGCCGGCCGCTACTTCACGGGCGCGGAAGACGACACCGCCACCGCGGTCGCGGTCATCGGCTGGGACATCAAGGAAGAGCTCTTCCCGCAGCAGGACCCGGTGGGGCACGACATCCTGGTGGGCGGCGCGCCCTACCGGATCATCGGCCTCGTGGAGAAGCAGGGACGGACGCTCGGGCAGAACAACGACAACAAGGTCTATATCCCGATCCAGGCCTACCGGCGCCAGTTCGGCAACCGCAATTCCCTGAACTTCCTCCTCCGAGCCCACGGCGGCGTCCCGGGAGTCGACGCGTCCTCCGAGGAGGCGCGCGCGCTGCTGCGCGCTCTGCGCCACACCCCCTTCAAGGCGCCCGATCCCTTCGGCGTCATCACCGCGGAGACGCTGCAGGAACTGTGGCGGCAGATCTCGGCGGCCGCCTTCATACTTTCCCTGCTCATTGCCTCGGTGTCTCTCGGCGTGGGCGGCATCGTGATCATGAACATCATGCTGGTGGCCGTGGTCGAGCGCACGCAGGAGATCGGCATGCGCCTCGCCGTGGGAGCGCGCAAGCGCGACATCCGCCGGCAGTTCCTGCTCGAAGCGGCCCTGCTCTCGCTCCTCGGCGGCGCCATCGGGGTCGCCGCGGGATCGGTGATCGCCCTGGTGGTGCGCGGCGCGTTGAGCTTCCCCGCCGAGGTCACTCCGGCCATCGTGGCCATGGGCCTCGTGCTCTCCGTCGTGGTGGGCGTCGCCGCGGGCTACTGGCCGGCGCGCACCGCATCGAACCTCCCCGTGGTCGATGCCCTGAGGGCCGATTGATGCGACGCCCCCGCTTCCGCGTGTCGTGGATCGCGAACATCGCGTTCGCCTTCGGCGCCATGCGCGCCCACAAACTCCGGAGCTTCCTGACCCTCGTCGGGGTGATGGCGGGCGTCGCCACCGTGATCATGATGGTGAGCTTCGTGGTGGGCTTCAACAACGCGGTCACCGAGGGCTTCACCGCCTTCGGCACCTACCTCGTGCAGTTCCAGAAGTACGAGCCGCGTTTTGGCGGGCCGAACGGCCCCCCCGAGGAGCAGCGGAACCGGCGCGATCTCACCATCGAGGACGCGCAGGCGCTGAAGCGCCTCTCGAAGCTCGCCGCCGCGGTCTCCCAGGAGCGCTACAACTTCCAGGGCGTCGTGGTGAAGGCGGGGCGCCTCGAGGCGAACGGGCCGCAGTTTCTCGGAACCAATCCCGACTACTCCGTGGCCAACACGCATTTCGTGCAGGACGGACGGTTCATCACCGAGGCGGACGTCTCTCACGCCGCCCGGGTCTGCATCATCGGTACGGATGTCGCGGACGCGCTCTTCCCACATCGCGATCCCATCGACCAGGAGCTCACCGTGAACGGCCGCGCCTATCGCGTGATCGGCCTGTTCGAGAAGAAGGGCTCCGCCTTCGGGGGAAGCAACAACAACTTCGTGGCCGTGCCCATCACCGCATTCGACGACCAGTTTCCCGAGGTGAAGAACGGCGGCGGCGACACCATCCACATCGCCACCGTGCCCAGGCGTCCCGAGGACTACGACGCGCTCATCGAGGAGGAGACGGCGATCATGAGGACCCGGCGCGGCCTTCGCCCGAACCAGGAGAACGACTTCGCGATCTTCACGAGCGCCGGTCAGCTCGACAACTTCCGGCAGGTGACGGGCGGGGTCGCGGCGGCCATGCTGGTGATCGCGGGTATCGCGTTGCTGGTGGGCGGCGTCGGGGTCATGAACATCATGCTCGTGAACGTCACCCAGCGCACGCGGGAGATCGGCCTTCGGAAGGCGCTCGGCGCCACCCGACGCGACATCGCCACCCAGTTCCTCATCGAGGCCGTGACCCTCACCGCGGTGGGTGGAGCCCTGGGCATCGCTTTCGGCCTCGGCGCCGCCGTGACCGCCCGATACGCCTTCGATTTCCAGGCCGCGACGCCCCTCTGGTCGGTGGTCCTGGGCTTCGCGGTATCGACGGCCGTGGGTCTCGTCTTCGGCATGTGGCCGGCGATGCGGGCAGCGCGCCAGGATCCGATCGAGGCGCTGCGATACGAGTGAACGCGGGCCGTTAGCGGCCCGGAGGGCCCCCCAGCAAGAGAGCGGGGTGCGGGGCGACGCCCCCAGCGGGGCCCAGGGGTAACCCGGATCACCGTCCAGATCAGACCCGGGTGCTACCATCGTTTCCTCACCTTTGAAGGCGTTGGAAGCTCCCTCCGGGGGCTCGGCTCCGGACTGACAGAAAGGAGCGGATTGCGGCCTATGTCTATTGCAAACAGCCACTTGACCAGGACTCTTAGGGTCGCCACGGCCTTTGGGATACTCATGTTCGCTGGGGTAAACGCCGGAGCCGGGACTTTCGGCGTGCCCGTGAACATCCACACGGACGGACGCCTATGCACCGGCGTCAACGTTCCCGCGGGCGGTGGCTGCACGGCGGCCGCGATCAATCCGCCCGGGTGGTTCATCCTTACCGGCACCGGCGCCGCCGTCGGCGACAACGTCCACCAGATCCGCTTCTTCATCGAAGTCACTGGAACAACCCTCGACGTCCGCGTCTTCGATCCAGGCTCGAGCGGCGCCCGCGATGGCGGGACCGCGGGGCAGACGAACTACACCCTCACCAGCCCCTCGGCCACGCTCGCCAACATCAATATCACCAACGACGCGGCTCCGCCCACGCAGGATCGACTGGCGCGACTGACCGCCGGCGGCTTCGTCGCCCTCAACGCCGGGGCCGCGTTCGCTTCGACCCCGGGCCTCCACGAACTCCGGGTCACCGTAACCGCCGCCACCGCGAACCTGCGGAATGCCTTCGGCGTCGACATTCGGGATGGAAGCGGCAACCCATTGAACGTGTACACGATCGGCCAGACGCCAGCCCCGGACAGCGCTTTCGTGGCCGGCCCGTGGAATGGAAACGCTCCCATCGCCGCGGTTTCGGCCCCGATGCCGCTCTTCGCGTACGTGGAACGCGGATGCTCGGTCATCCCCTCGAACTTCCATTCGGAGAACGCGGGGCCGGCGACCATCGTCAATGCGCTAGGGCAATCGACGAGCCTGACCCTCAGCAACACGGACGGGGTCGCGCAGACCCTGACGGTCGAGACGACGACCGCGGTCAACCAGGACGCCAATAACTACGGTCTGTGGCCGCTGACGCATAACGTGAGTTCGGGCAGCAACATCGTGGACTGGCGCTTCGCCGACTACCGGGGCTGGGCGACCGCGCCGTCGGGCGCGGCGCCGGGTGATCCGAGATCGCCGATCCGCATGTACCTGCCGAACAGCTACGCGCCTTCGGGCGGAAGCCCTAACGCGGTCGCGCCCGACGAGCCCATCCTTCGCGCGGTGTACGCCGTGGTTTCCGGCCCCAATCCGCCCGTTGTCGGCTCACCCACGCGCATGCTGATCGAAGCCGCTCTGGAAAACCCGGGGCCGGGCGCGATCAGCAACGTGATCCTTCAGATTCCCCTTCCGTCCGGCGCCGTCCTCGTCGCCGGGAGCGCGGTCGCCACCATCAACAGCCTTCCCGCCACGTGCGCCGAGCCCGGCGGCGTTCCTGGTTTCCTGGCCGGCAGCACGACCGCGATGCAGTGCACCCTGACCGCGCCCGTGCCCCTTGGCAGCGTCGCCGCTCTCTCGCTGCGCGCGGACATCACGCCGGCCGCCGCGGGCGCCCTCAACGTCACGGGCCGGCCTTCGCTCGCCATATCGGGAATCACCCGCGCGGGCACCACCGGCACGGCGACCACGGTACAACCTCACTGGTTCGCTCCTGGTGACTCCGTAACGATCGCCGGCGGCAGCGAGGCGGGTTACAACATCACGGGCGCCACGGTTCTCACCACACCCACGGCCACCACCTTCACGTACACGGTCCCGGGCGCGGGCGGTGCCTCCACAGGGACGATCACGGTCACCGAGAACGGTGGGGACCGTTCCGCGGTCGCCCTGTTCACGCCGGCCTACAGCAGCGCGGCGGCACGGAGCGAAAACGTGGGACCGATCTGCCAGCTCACCGGCGCCGCGGCCGCAGCACCTCCCGCCACCGTGGACCTGAGCATCACGAAGACCGACGCACCGGACCCGGTCCCGGCGGGCGGGAACATCACCTACACGATCGGCGTCAGCAACCCCATCGGCGGTAGCCCGGCGCCAAACGCCTCGATGATCGACGTGCTTCCCGCCGGTACGACGTTCCAGTCGCTCGGCGTACCGGCGGGCTGGACCTGCTCAACCCCGCCGGTCGGCGGTGCTGGAACGGTGTCGTGCACGCGGGCGACGTTCCCGGCCGGCGCCACGAGCACATTCACGCTCGTCGTTCGAGTGGCGCCGTCGACGCCCGTCGCCACCGTCATCACCAACACCGCCACGGTGGCGAGCGACGGCCTCGAGAGCAATCCATCGAACAACGCGGCCACCGCCACCACCACGGTCGGCTCGATTCTCGGGGCGCCCGCGTGCGCCACCGGAGCGACCGGGAGCCCTGCGTCCATCACGGGTGTCGTGAACGCCTACTATCCAGGCACCGCGAATGCCGCGAACGGTGCGACCTCGATCACGGTCGGAGCGAGACTGGGCGCCGCCACCGATATCACCCCCGGCGATCTGATCCTGGTCATCCAGATGCAGGATGCGGCGATCGACTCGACGAATACCGCGGCCTACGGCGGCGCGACGAACGGCACTACAGCCCTCAACAACGTCGGGCGCTACGAGTACGGAGTGGCCACGAACACGGTGGGCGCCGGCGGCGGCACGGTCAATCTCGCGGGCGGGCTGACGCGAGGCCCCTACACCAACGCCGCCGCGAGCGGCACTCAAGGGCAGCGCAGGTTCCAGGTTGTGCGCGTGCCGCAGTATGCGAGCACGACGCTCACGAGCGGCCTCACGGCTCTGCCGTGGAACGGCGCGGTCGGGGGCATCCTGGCCGTGGACGTGGCCGGAAGCCTCGGACTGGGCGGCGCCACGGTGGACGTCTCGGGCCTCGGCTTCCGCGCCGGCCAGGGCCGCGGCCTCGGCGGCGGCGCCGGCACCGACGTCGACTATCGGAATCCGTCGGCGCAGAACGTCCATGGTTCCAAAGGCGAAGGCATCGCGGGAACGCCCCAGTATCTGTGGAGCGCCGCCGGGGGCGCGGTGGATACGACTATTGACGGTTATCCCAACGGCAGCTCGGCGCGCGGCCGGCCGGGCAACGCGGGCGGCGGCGGCACGGACGACAACGTCGCGAACAACTCCGAGAATAGCGGGGGCGGGGGCGGCGGCAACGCCGGCGCGGGCGGCCGGGGCGGCAATTCGTGGAACACGAACGCGACTCTCGGCGGTCTGGGCGGAGCGGGTTTCGCGGTGGCCGCCGATCGCCTGGTCCTCGGCGGCGGCGGCGGCGCCGGCAGCCGTAATAACTCCTCGGGCCAGCTCGGCAGCGGCGGCGCCGGCGGCGGCATGGTGTTCATCCGGGCGGGCAGCGTCACCGGCACGGGAACCATCGTGGCCAACGGCCAGATGGGCCTCGAGCCTCTCAACGACGGCGGCGGCGGTGGTGGCGCGGGCGGGAGCATCCTCGTTCTTGCCATGTCCGGAGGCCTCGGGGGCCTGACCGTCAACGCCCAGGGCGCCGCGGGAACGAATTCCTGGCCGCTTCAGGCCCCCGGCGGCACTCCCGGTGAGCGCCACGGCCCCGGAGGAGGAGGAGGAGGAGGCATCGCCTTCCTTTCGTCCGCCGCGGCGGTGACGAACGTGAACGGCGGAGCCGCCGGCACCACCACGACGGCGGCCGACACCTACGGCGCCCTGCCGGGCGGCGTGGGCGCCGTGACCATCAGCGGCACCCTCGACGCGACGATCCCTTCGGTCTGCAGCCTCACGGGAACCGCGGACCTCGCGGTGACCAAGAGCGGCGACCCGGCAACCGTCCTCGCGGGCGCCGACATCACGTACTCCATCCTCGTCCAGAACCTCGGGCCAGGCGCGGCCGCGAACCCGACTCTGTCCGAGTCCGTCCCCGCGAGTACGACGTTCCAGTTCCTGACGCCCCCCGCGGGCTGGTCCTGCAGTGGCGTACCCGCCATCGGCGGCACGGGCTCGTTCACCTGCTCGATTGCGTCCCTGGCTTCCGGCGGGTCCGCAACTTTCACCTACGGCGTGCGGGTGAACCTCGGCACGGCCGCGGGCACCGTGGTCGCGCTCACCGCCACCGTCTCCAGCACGACCGTCGATACCAACCCCGCGAACAATACGTCGAGCGCCTTCACCAACGTGAACGCGCCCGTCGTGCTGCTCACGCGGGCGACGCTCCGCGGCCTTCGAGTGGAGCGGTCCGGACGCGTCCGCTTCGCGACCGGCTCTCAGCGAGGAACGAGCCAGTTCGACCTGTACGCCTCCAACGACCCGCTGCGCGCCTCCGACCTGCGAAAGGTGAATCTCGAGCCGGTGCAGGCGCCCGTCGCCGACTCCAACGGGCCGGTTCTCTACGACGTGCGCACCGATCCAATCGACACTCGCTATCTCTACCTCGGCGAGACGGAAGGAAGCGGGAGGCGCAATCTCATGGGGCCCTTCCTGATCGGGGACGCGCGGCTCGCCTCGGCCTACGACCGCACCGAAGCGCGCCTCGCCGAGGCAGGCCTGGAGGAGACCTTCGCCCGTGGGGCCCGGAGTGCCCGCATCCTCGCCCCTCGGGAACGGCGAGCCGGCAACAAACAGTTCCGCGAGGCCGTCGAGCGGGGGCGCGCCTCGAAGGACGCGCGGCGCGCGCGCGATCGCGCCGAGAGTCAGAATTCCGAGGGGGTGAAGATCTCGGTCAGCAGTCCGGGCCGTGTCCTGGTCACGAGGGCCGAGCTTGCGGCCCAGGGGTTGCCCGGGAGCGTGCCTCTCCGATTCGTGCGCATCACCTCCTTCGGCCGGCCGGTCGCGGCAACAGTCTCGCGCGACGGAGCGAGCCTCTCCTTCGAAGCGGAGTCGCTGCACACGACTTACACAGGAGAGAACGTTTACGTGGCGAGCTGGCAGGCGAAGACGCCCCTTCCGCGCGTGGCTCTGAGCGTGGTGGATCCGGTTCCCCCGGGGTTCACGAGGATCAGCAAGCGCGAGGCCTACTTTGTCTACAACGAGGGAATCGATCCATGGGCGTGGGGCATCCTGTACGGCTCGAACTGGCCTGACACCAGTTGGGACCCGGAGGCCGGCACCTTCGACCTTCCCGGGCTCGGGCCGTCCTCGCTTCCGGTGCGCTTCGAACTGAAGGTGGCGGGTGGAAGCGGGCACACCCACATCGTCGAGGCATGGCTGAACGGCCATCCGCTGGGCGAGGTCGAAGTGAATGGAACATCGACCGGGATCCTCCGTGGCTCGGTCGAGGGGCTCCAGCAGACCGGCAACCGGCTGACCCTTTCCTACAAGACCGTGGAAGGCGCACCGGATGCCTTCGCCGTGCTCTCTCACCTGGACCTTGCCGTGCCCGAACGTCCACGCGGCGCCGACGCGGTGATCGAGGACATCTCGCCGTTCTCCGCGGTCCTGCCCGCCCTCGCGAACATCGACATGCTGGTCATCACCCACGGCGACTTCGCGAACGCGGCGCGGCGCTTCGCCGCGCTCAAGGAAGCCGAGGGCCGGCGGGTCGCGGTCGTCGATGTGGAGCGCGCCTACGACGCTTTCAGCGCCGGCGTGGTCGAGGCCGAAGCGGTTCGCGCGCTCATCTCGCGGGCGGCGGGGCAGGCCGGCGGGCTGCGATTCCTCGTCCTCATCGGTGACGACAGCTTCGACCCCGAGGACTTCTCGGGCCTCGGCGCGGTCTCATTCATCCCCTCGATCTACGGGGCGGAGCGCGTGGCTTCGGAGAACGGCTACGCCGACCTCAACGGCGACGGCCGGCCAGATCTCGCGATCGGAAGGCTGCCGGTTCGAACGGCCGCGGAGGCGGATGCGATGGTGAACAAGATCGCGGGACAGGCGGAAGCGCTGCGGGTCGGCGCCGGACGGAACTTCTTCGTGGTGGACAACGGCTCCGGCGAAGAGAACCCGTTCCTGGGCGAGGCGCAGATGATGGCCGCACAAACCCCCTCCGCCGCCCTCTCTTTCGCCGACATCGACGGGGGCATTGTCGCTGCCCGCGGGAAGGTTGAAGCGGCCTTCGCGGCCGGAGGCCTTATCCACTACTTCGGCCACGGAGGACGAGAGACCTGGGCGGACGAGAACCTCCTCGACGTCGATTCGGTCGACGGTCTGGCGGGGGCGGGGAGCGTGGTCATAACCTGGTCCTGCCTGGTTCAGGACTACCAGTACATCCTCGGGCGCTCGGTGAACGAGGCTCTTCTCCTCAAGCCCGAGGGGGGGGCGCTCGCCGCTTTCGGACCGGCAGGCATGACGGACCAGGCCGATCAGGCGCTGCTCTACGGATCGTTCTACAAGCAGCTCCGGCGCGGCGGCAGCCTCGGCGAGATCATCCGGGACGCGAAGTCGGCGGCCGTCGCCTCGAGTCCTCGCGCCCGAGCCGTGGTGGAGGGCTTCAACCTGCTCGGCGATCCGACGCTCGGCATGTCGAGAGCGGATCCCATCTCCGCCCGCCCGCGACGCCGATAGGGCGGAAGCCCCATTCCCTACTCCGCGCGCAGCGCCTCCATCGGTCGCACCCGCGTGGCCCGCTGCGCGGGCACGTACACGGAGAAGAGCGAGATCACCGTCACCAGGCCGAACACCGCGACGTAGGTGACGGGGTCGAGCGCGCTGACCCCGAACAGGATGCTCGAGATTCCATCCCGGCCCACCGTGGCGATGGCGAGGGCGACGGCGAGACCGAGCGAGAGTCCAAGGGCGATCTGCCTCGCCCCCTGCTTGAGGACCATGGTGAGAATCCCCGAGGCCCCGGCGCCCAGGGCCATGCGCACGCCGAACTCGACCGTGCGCTGGCTGACCGAGAAGGCCATGACCCCGTAGATGCCGACCGCGGCGAGGACGATGGCCACGAGGCCGAGGGCCGAGAACAGGGTCGCGATGATGCGGTTCACCGCGACCGCCCCGTCGAGATTGAATCTGGGCGTGGCCGCGAAGTAGAGAGGGAGATTTGGATCGACCTTGCGCACTTCGCGCCGCAGGTCGGGGAGGATCGCCTCCGCGCTCTGGCCGGCGCGCGGTTTCACGATCACGGTAGCGAACTGGTTCGCGATCGGCTCGGCCGCGGCCGGTCCGAAGGGGACGGAATAGAACGGGACGTAGAAGCCGCTGTCCTCCACGTTCTGGTTGTTAAAGGGGCCGGACATGCGCACGGTGCTGACGACGCCCACGATGGTCCGCCAGGGCCCGAACTGCGGCGAGCTGCCGTCGCCCGTACGGAATCGACGGCCAATCGGGCTCTGGCCGCCGAAGTGCCTCCGCGCGAACTCGGCGTTGATGACCGCCACCGGCTGTTTCGAGTCGAGGTCGGAATCATCGAAGTCGCGGCCCTCGAGCATCTTCTGACCGAGGACGTTGAAGAATCCCGGCGATACCTGTTCGAAGTTCACGTTCGGATGATCGCCCTTCGCGTTGTAGGTCTTCCCTTCGATCTCGATGGGGCCGTTGCCGGAGAACACCATCTGGAAGCGGCTGGTGAGGGCGACGCTTTCGAACTGCGACGAGCTGCGCAGGGTGGTGAGCAGGCGGTCGAAGAAGATCTTGCGCGCCGCGGGCGTCGGGTAGTCGCCGTCCATCAGGCCCATGCGCGCGGACATGATGCCGCCGGTGTCATAGCCGTAGTCGATGGTCTGCTGATTGACGATCGAGCGCACCTGGAGCACGGAACCGATAAGGAGGATGCAGGTCACCGCGATCTGGAAGACCACGAGGCCGCGGGTCAGCAGGCCGACGTGTCGCGACGAGTTGCCGCGGCCCGAGTCCTTGAGCGTCGAGGCCGCATCGGTGCGCGACGACATGAGGGCGGGCATCAGGCCGGAGAGGAGCGCAGCCGCAAACGTCGCAAGCACGGTGATGAGAAGAGCGAGGCGGTCGATCTCGAAGAGCATCCAGCGTGGCGGACCGTTCTGCTGGGCGCGGAAGGATGCGGCGAGCCAATCCACCGAGAAGTAAGCGAGGCCGATCCCGAGCACCGCGCCCAGGGTGGCGACGAGCAGGCTCTCGGTGAGCATCTGCCGGACGAGGCGGATGCGCGTGGCGCCCAGCGAAGAGCGGATGGCGAGTTCCTTGAGCCGGATGGTGGCCCGGGCGAACTGCATGTTCATCACGTTCACGCAGCCGATCAGAAGCACTCCGACGCCAAAGGCGAGCATGGTGAGGAGCATCCCCCGAATGGGCAGGGGAGTGAAGGTCTTGAGCAGGGGCTGGATCTGCGCGTCGTTGAACTGCTTGTTGGTGTCCGGGTAGGCCGCGGCGAAGCGCCGGGCGAAGCCCGCGAACTCGGCCTGAGCGGCGTCGAGCGACACGTCCTTCCTGATGAGGCCAAGCACGGCGGGATTGTTGCCCTGCGGGTCGTTCCTCGCCTTGGGGGGGAACTCGCTGAAGAGCGGGATCCACATCTCCTCGTTCTGCGGGAAGCTGAAGCCCTGAGGCATCACGCCGATGATGGTGGCGGGCTTCCCGTTCAGACGCACGTCCTTCCCCACGATGTTCGCGGCGCCCCCGAAGTCGCGCTGCCAGACCCCATAGCTCAGGAGCAGCACTTTCGGCGCTCCCGGCTTGTTGTCCTCTTCGGTGAAGTCGCGCCCCATGAGCGGCTGAACCCCGAGGATCCTCAGGAAGTCCTCGGTGGTGTAAGCACCCGTGTAGCGGCGGGGCTCGCCGTCCGCGGTGAGGTTGACGGTGGAGCCGTTGAGGTAGGCGGCGAGGCGCTCGAAGGACTTCTGCTCCTTCCGGAACTCCTCGTAGTCCATCGCGTACACCTGGTTGTTGGCGCCGAACGGAGTGACGGTGGTCGGATCGATGAACGTGACATTGGTGAGCCGGTCGGCGTTCGGAAAGGAGAACCCGCGGATCATGGTGGCGTTCACCATGGTGAACATGGTGGCGACCGCGCAGATCCCGAGGGCCAGAACGAAGACGGAAAGCGCCGCGAAGCCCTTGTCCTTGATGAGAACGCGAAGCCCGATGCGAAGGTCCTGGCGGAAGGTCTCAGCGAACATGGGCGGTCTCCCCCGAAGGCCCGGGCGGCCGGAGGCATTCCGGCCCGGCAAGGGCGGCTGCGGGATAAGACGAAGAGCGAATCAGGAAGGTTCCAGCCGGCGTCAATCAAATCGATTGAACGTGACTGAGACCCGACGTGGAAACGATTAGAGTCAATCGCGTCATGACCAGTGATACCGCGACGAGACGGATCCTCGGCCTGGAGTGGCCGGCGCAGATGACCGTCGCCGAGCGCCGCTCCCTCATCGCGGGCGGCCTCGGGTGGATGCTCGACGCCATGGACGTGATGCTCTACTCCATGGTCCTCGCGGACCTCGTGGTGCATCTGGGGATGAGCAAGCCGCAGGCCGGGCTCCTCAACTCCCTCACCCTGTTCGCCTCCGCGATCGGCGGCCTCTCCTTCGGCGTGCTGGCGGACCGCATCGGGCGAACACGCGCGCTCATGGGCTCGATACTGATGTATTCGATCGCGAGCTTCGCCTGCGGCCTGTCGCAGACCATTCCCCAGCTCGCCGTGTTCCGCTTCATCCTGGGCCTCGGGATGGGAGGCGAGTGGACCACGGGCGCCGCCCTGATCGCGGAAACCTGGCGCGCGGAGCATCGCGGCAAGGCTCTGGGTGTGATGCAGTCGTCGTGGGCGATCGGCGAGATGATCGCGGCCGGCGTCACCCTAGCCGTGCTGCCCACCTTCGGGTGGCGCGCGGTCTTCTTCGTGGGCATCCTCCCCGCCCTCGCCGTGCTCTGGATCCGGAAGGATGTGCCGGAGTCCGAGATCTGGCTCGCGCGCGGGAAGGAGAAGCCGGTTTCCCTGAGCGTCATGTGGCGCCCGGACATCCGCTGGAAGGGCGTGCTCGCCACGCTGATGAACGCGTGCGCCATGTTCGGCTACTGGGGCCTGTTCACCTGGATTCCCGGATACCTGGCCCTCGCCGAGAAGGATGGCGGCCGCGGGCTCGGCATCGTGGCCTCCCTCACCTGGGTGCTCTTCATGGCCCCGGGCAAGTGGCTCGGATACGTTCTCTTCGGATTCTCCGCGGACAAGTTCGGACGGAAGAAGAGCTACATTTTCTACCTCGTGGCCGCGGCTATCCTGGTGCCCATCTTCGGAATGACCCGGAGCCTCACCGCCCTGCTGATCCTGGGGCCCTTCGTCGGCTTCTTCGGCACCGGCTACTTCTCGGGCTTCGCCGCCATCGCCTCGGAGCTCTTCCCCACCGAGATCCGCGCCACCGCCATGGGCCTCAGCTACAACGTCGGCCGGGGCTTTTCCGCCCTCGCCCCCTTCGTGGTGGGAGCGATCGCGAAGGAGTATTCCTTCATGGCCGCGTTCCTGCTTCTCGCCGCCGCCTTCCTCGCGGCCGCGCTGCTGGCCCTCGCCCTTCCAGAGACCAGAGGGAAGGCGCTCGAGTAGCTAGGTCTTCGGCTTCCGTTTCCAGAGGTCCCGCGCGAGGATCATCTTGAACGTGAGCTTGTCCGACGCGTCGTTGAGCCCAAAGCCCACGCCGAACTCGAAGTCCCAGGTCTTCCCCGCATGGTCGACCACGGCGTAGAGATTGTGCGATTGCTGCCCCCGGGAATAGAAATCGCTGAAGTGCCCGAAGTTCGAGTACTGCTCGACCGCGGCCTGCCATTTCGGGGCGACGTTGAATGCGACGCGCGCCGCAGGCACGAACTCGAGCTTGCCGAAACCGTCGTAGGCGGTGTCGACGATGGGATTGAAGATGAGGTCGAAGCTCTTGAAGTGCCAGCCGATGATCGGCCGGACCTCGGAGGTGATCCTCGTCGAGTCCCAGCGCTTCGCGTTGTAGCTGAACTCGAAGTTGGCCCCGTACACGAACCGGCGGTTGTCTCCATTCGGAGCCGCGAACAGAGCGCGGAGCTTCACTCCGTCGA
Source organism: Vicinamibacteria bacterium (assembly GCA_019694155.1). GTDB lineage: Bacteria > Acidobacteriota > Vicinamibacteria > Fen-336 > JAGNNV01 > JAGNNV01. The sequence goes on from JAIBCN010000174.1 coordinate 49,521, forward strand.
TGCCGAAGCCCAGGTCCTTGTCGAGGGTGTACAAGGGCAGGTAGAGCCCGGCTTCGAACCAGTCGGTCACGCCGAACGCCCACTCGGGCACGCCGTTCCACGACTTGTCCGCCACCACCGCCCCGTCGAAGGCCCGCTCTTTCAGGCCCCGGGCGATGTAGTTGTTGTGCAGGGTCAGATTGAACGTGCCCTTCGCGGCGAGGCCGCCGTCGTAGACCTGGATCTCGTCGGCCTGAGCGGCGGCGAGAGAGGGCAGGGTGAGAGCCAGGCAGAGCCCGGCCAGCCATCGGGTTGTCATTGGTCGAGCGCCTGAGTGGAGAGGGAAAGGCCGAAGACCGAGGGGCCGGTCAGGGCAGGGACTTCAGGTAGGCCGCCATGGCCTCGGCGTCCTCGGGCTTGAGGGTGTAGGCGGGCATGGGCGGGCCCGCCTTGTGGCCCCGGGGATTCTTCGCGGTCTGAAGGAAGGCCACGAAGCCCTCGTACTTCCAGTTCGTCCAGAGCTTGCTCGTCGACGTGATGTCGGGCGCCTTCTGATGCCAGTCCTCGATGGGCTTGGCGGGGATACCGACGAGCGTGGCGCCTTTCATCCAGTTCGCCTTGTCGAAGCTGCCGTCGGGGAGGATCGGCGTGTGGCACTCCTGGCAGCGCGAGACCTCTTCGACGAGGTACTTCCCGCGTTCGAGGCGGGTCTCCTTCGCCGCTTCCGGCTTGGGGGTCTGGGCGAGGCCGACCGTCGCGATCGCCGCTATGGCGATACCGGCCAGGGAAAGGATGAGAGGTCTCGGGCGGAGGCTTGTCGTCGTCATGGGGCGGGAGCATGTCACGAGAGCGGCCGTGAACCAAGCAGGCCGAATTGTCATCGCCGCCTATCGAACGACGCGGATCGTCGCCTCGATTCGAGAGTCTCCCGCGGGAGCCTTCGTCCTCGCGGTGAGGACATGGCCGCGGTCCTCCTCGGGTCCCGACGTGATCGATCCCGGCGGTCCGGGAACCTTCAGCTTCCCGATCTCGCGCGTGACCTCCGCCTGTTTCGGCTCGTCGATCGACACCCTTATCGCGGGCCCCACGCCGTTACGGAAGACGCCGGGGGTTTCGATCTCGAACGGGGTGTCCGACTGCAGCCGCCATTCGATCGATGCGGGGCTCGCGAGCGTGAAGTGGTCGGAGACCCGGAAGGCGGCGCCGTCGAAGGCGAAGGTGCGGGTGAACGACCGCAGCCCGCCGGCTTTCGGATACGCCGCCGCGAGGTCCGCCACGATGGTGACCTTCGAAGAGGCGGCCTCGATGTCCCGAATCCGGATGCCATCGAAGCCCGCGTACGGCGCCCCGCGCCAGACATCGTGATCGCCCTCCACTCCCTGTCCCACGCCCTCGAACGTCACGGTATTGTGATTGCGCGCGGTCGGGAGACCCGCGTAGCCGGTGTCTCCGGTCAGGTACCGGCCGTTTGCATAGATGATGAAGCTCCCCGCGTCGGGATGCGCGTGGCCGCTGTCGAGGGACCACTCGGGCAGCGTCCCCAGGAGCGCGGCCGTGCGATGCCCCTCGGGCGGGCCCGCCTTGAAGGCGAACGCGAGGGCGTCCTTCTCCCAGGAGGTGCGGTAGTAGAAGACGCCCATGTCCTTGAAGTGATGCTGCAGGGGGAAGGCGCTCATCGGCGCGGGCCGGATCGCGGCATCGCGCCACAGAAGGGTCCAGTACTCCTCGAGGTTCGAATGTCCGAAAGCCGCATAGCGCTCCGCGATCGCCTGCGCCTCGGGGTCCTTGAACCGGGCGGCGACGCGATACATGACGTTGAAGTTGCTCTGCAGGGCGCCTCCCGGGAACGCGCGTTCGTAGTCGGCGCCCTTCTTCGCGCGGGTCAGGGGACCCTCCCAGATGTCGCCGAAGTCGAAGACGTTCTGGCCGTCGGGCAGCAGGGCGTGAGCGAGCAGCGTCTTCCAGTTGCGGAACACATCGCGATCCCACAGGCTCTCGCCCGTCGCATGCTCCCACGCGTCGAGGAAATGGACGAGCCAGGGTGTCGAGAAGATCCAGTACTCCATGCCCTCGTAGTAGTAGCCGTCCGGGCTCAGGAGCTGACCCGCGCGATGGTGATGGGCGCGCGCGAGCGCCGCCCATCGCTCCGCGTCCTTCGACTCCCCCATCAGGGCGAGGGCCGCGATGCCGAGGCCCGAGGTGGGAATGAAGTCGTGATTCTGGGTGAAGCGCAGCGTCTTTCCGGGCCTGGGGAGGAAGGCGTCGTACACGAGGTTCGCGTGGCGCTCGAGGGAGGCCGCGATGCGCGAACGCTCCGCGGGCGTGAAATCGTCGTGGAGGAGGTCGTAGGCCCAGCCCAGCGCGTAGAGGAGGTGTCCGGCGGCCAGATCCGTGTTGGGCTTGTTGTACGTATATCCCCACGGCTCGTAGTCGATGGCGGCAAGCGTCCATGCCTTGGCTGCGGCGAGGTACTCGGGCTTGCGCTCCACCGCCCAGGCGAGGCTGATCTCCGCCACCGCGAAGGCGACATTGTTCTGCGACCGGCGTTCCTGGGGCCCGGGAACGGGCGGCGGCGCCCCCTTCATGGCCGCGAGATTCGCGAGGACCTTCGTCCACTCCACGCGGTGCGTGGTGCGGGCGCGATCGCGCAGCGCCTGAAGGCCCTCCTTCGTCACGAAGACGCGGGGATGGACCCCCACGAGTTCGGGCTTGAGCGCGACCTTGTGGGCGAGGAGTTCGGCGAACGAGGGGATCGCGTCTCCCGCGCGAGCCGATGCCGCCACCGTCAGGGCCAGGGCCAGCGCCCCGGCGCTCCATCTCATCATCATTGTCATGCCGCCTGTTCCTTGGGTTCAACGACCACGGTTCCGATACGGCCCGCGAGCGCGAGCGTCACCACGAGCCCGGCGGGGCCGAGCACTCCCGCGATCAGGAACACGGGCGTGTAGCCGTAGCGATCCACGATCCGTCCGGTGGCCCAGGTGAAGAGGACGCTCGCGACCGCGGCGGCGAGGCCTCCCAGGCCGAACACCGAGCCCACCGCGCTGCCGGGAAAGAAGTCGCTCGGCAGGGTCTGGAGATTGTTCACCCAGACCTGGAACCCGAAGAGCACCACCGCCATCCAGGCGAGCGCCGCATAGGGATCGTTCGCCCGCATGGCGAGGATCCCCGCGGGCGTCAGCATGGCGCCGAAGATCATCACCGCCTTGCGCGCGCGGTCGACCGTCCATCCGCGGGAGATGAGCGCGCCCGAGGCATAGCCGCCGGAGAGGGCGCCGAGGCCGCCCGCGAGGAAGGGAAGCCAGGCGGAAAGGCCCACCTGCTGGAGGCTGAAGCCGCGCGCCTCCTGCAGATACGAAGGGAGCCAGAAGATGTAGAGCCACCAGATCGGGTCCGTGATGAACCGGCCCATGATCACCGCCCAGGTCTGGCGATAGCGGAGCAGTTGGCCCCAGGACGGGCTCCACGCCTTCCCCGCGGGCGCGGCGGAAGCGCCGTCGAGGATATGGGCGCGTTCTCCTTCGGTGATCCAGGGATGCTGCGCGGGCGAGCGAAAGAAGACAAGCCAGAGCGCGAGCCAGATGAAGCCCAGAGCGCCCGTCACCACGAAGGTGGCGCGCCAGCCGTAGACGGTGGCGAGCCAGGCGATGATGGGCGGCGACAAGGCGCCTCCGACCGCGGCCCCGGTGTTGAAGATGCCCATGCCGAACGCCCGCTCCCGAACGGGGAACCACTCCCCCACCACCTTGGCGGCGCCCGGCCAGTTCCCGGCTTCGCCGAAGCCGAGGGCGGCGCGGAACATCGCGAACGCCGACGCGGAGCGCGCGGTCGCGTGAGCGAGGGCGGCGAGGGACCAGACCACGATGGAGAAGACGAAGCCGCGGCGGGTGCCGACCACGTCGAAGAGCCTCCCCGACACCATCTGGCTGATCCCGTAGAAGACGAGGAAGCTGTTCTGGATCGCCGCGTAGTCGGAGTTCGAGAGCCCGAGGTCCCGGCTGATCGCGGTCTTGAGGACGGACACCGTCTGCCGGTCGATGTAATTGATGACGGTGGCCAGGAAGACGAGGCCGACCATGAACCAGCGGAGGCCGCCGATCTTCATCGCATGTTCATCCCGCCGTTGATCTCGATGGTTTCGCCGGTCAGGAAGGAGGCATCGGAGGAGGCGAGGAAGGCCACCACCGTGGCCACCTCGTCGGGCGTCCCGGCGCGGCCGAGGAGAACGCCCTTGGCCGCGTTCGCGAACGCATCGGGCGCGGTGAAGCGCCCATGGAACGCGGTCTCGCCGATGAGGCCGGGGGCCACGCAGTTGACGCGAACCCCGTGGGGCGACATCTCCTTCGCCAGGGCCTTGGTGAGGGAGACGATGGCGCCTTTGGACGTGGCGTAGGCTCCGGCTCCGGGGCCGCCTCCGTTCCAGGCGGCGAGCGAGGACATGTTGATGATGGCCCCGCTCCGGCGCGCCACCATGGCCGGGCCCACCGCGCGGGACACCAGGAAGGCGCTCGTGAGGTTCACGTCGATCACCGAGCGGAAGAATTCCTCGCTCATGGACAGGAGCGGCTGGCGCGCGATGAGGTCGCCTGCGTTGTTCACCAGGATGTCGATGGTCTCGAAGCGAGCGATCACCGCGTCGACGAGAGCCTTCACCTCGTCCGTTTTCGTGAGATCCGCCTGGAAGGCAGCGGCGTCCGCCCCGGCCGCCTTGAGAGACCCGACCACCTCCTCGGCGCCCTCCCGGCTCTTCATGTAGTGAACCGCTACGCGCGCTCCTCTCTTCCCCAGAGTGAGAGCGCAGGCGCGGCCGAGACCGGCGCCTCCGCCCGTTACCAGAGCCACGCCTTGGATCGCCGTCATGTTCGTAACCTCCTCAGGGACAGAGGCGGCTGACCGCGGCCTATCGGCCGAGCCACCCGCCATCGACGGCCAGGATCTGGCCGTTTACGTAGTCGGATGCGCGTGAGGCCAGGAACACCGCGGCTCCCCCGACATCAGAGGGTTCGCCCCAGCGTCCGGCGGGGATGCGATCGAGGATGTGGCGGCTGCGCGCCTCATCCTTCTGCAGCGCCTCGGTGTTGTCGGTGCGGAAATAGCCGGGCGCGATGGCGTTGACGTTGATCCCCTCGACCGCCCACTCGTTCGAGAGCTCACGCGTGAGTCCCGCGATCGCGCTCTTCGAGGCGGCGTACGCCGGCACGTTGAGGCCGCCTTGAAAAGACAGGAGCGACGCGATGTTGATGATCTTGCCGCCGCGACCCGTCTCCAGGAGATGACGACCGGCCGCGCGGCACAACCGGAAAACGCCGTTGAGATTCACATCGATGACGGCCGCCCAGTCCTCGTCCGATGTGCTCACGGTCGGCCCGCGCCTGATGATGCCCGCGTTGTTGACCACGATGTCGAGGCCGCCGAGTGAAGCCACGGTCTCGACGACCAGGCGGTCGGGAGCCTGCGGGTCGGCCATGTCGGCGACCACAGCCACCGCCTTGCCGCCGGAGGCCCGCACCGCCTCGCAGGTTTCCTCCGGGGAGGTGGCGTTCCCGTGGACGGCCACGTCGGCCCCGGCCTCGGCGAGGGCCCGGGCGATGGCGGCGCCGATGCCGCGCGAGGCGCCCGTCACGAGGGCCGCGCATCCGTCGAGAGAAAACATGCCCTTCGCCATGGCCCTGACCTCAGGCGTTCGGCTTCAGAAAGTCCTCGCGGATGGGCGAGAAGATATCGATGAGCACCACCTCATCGTCGAGCATGGTGGCGCCGTGCCAGAAGCCGCTCGGGAAGAGAAGGACATCGCCCGGTCCGAAGGTCTTCTCTTCGGACCCGACCACGAAGCGCACGCGGCCCTTCTCGATCATGGTCATCTGCTCGTGGACGTGATCGTGCGCGGCCGTCACCGTGCCCGGAGCGAAGGTGAGCCGGCAGATCATCAGGCTGGCGCCGTGGATCATCTGACGCACGACGCCCTCCGCGAGGGTTTCCTTCGGAATGGTCGCCCAGTTCCAGGTCTGGTGGGGCACGGGGGCGGGCATGGTCACTTCGCCTTCCCCGCATCCAGTCCGGAGCCCGTCTGCTGGAAATCGGGATGGACGTTGACCACGCCGAAGAGACGGTCCTCCGCCTCGCGGTTCGCCGCCATCATCCACAGGAAGTTGATCGATCCGCCGGGGGCGGCGACGTTCGGATGGTAGCCCTTCGGCATGAGGACCACGTCGCCCTCTCGAACCACCACCGCGAGTTCGGGCGTGGTCTTGTCCGTGTACACGAGCTGAAGGCCGAAAGCGGGCGCCGGCATGTCGATGTAGAGATAGGCCTCCTCGGCGAGGGCCGCGTGTTCGTGAGGCGGCCAGGACGTCCAGTTGCCCGGCGCCGAGAATGTGACGCCGGCCATGATCCGGCCCGCCTGGATGTTCTTGCCCAGGAGGACGTTCAGAGTCCGTTGCGCCGCCGGGCCTCCCGCGTTGAAGTGGAGGCCCGGATCCTTCTGCACCTCGGCGAAGGGCACGAACTGGACGGGAAAGCGCCCGCTGACCGGCGCCGAAATCTCGGCGATGTCACAACCGCCTCGCGAGGGGCGCACCTCGATGGCGCAGTCGCGCGGCGCGTAGAGGGCGTCGTAGCGGCCCATCTCGAAGGCCTTCCCATCGGCGGTGATCGAGGCCGACCCGCCAAGGACGATGAAGCCGGTCTCATGGTCCGCGGTCGAGAAGGAGACCGGGGCTCCGGCTTCATCCAGAATGATGCGCCCGTAGTGAAGGTGCCGGGCGGAAGTCGGGCCCGGCGCCACCGAGCGCGTGCGGCCCTTTCCGGACGCGGTGTTTCGGACCACGCAGCTTTCGAGGGAGAGAGGACGTTCGGCGATAGCGGGACTCATCGTTGTTTCCTTTGCGGCTGGGCGGGTACGAACAGGGAGAGATCCCACTGCCTCGACTGCGAGGCCCGAAGCTGCAGGTTCGCGGCCTCGTAGGTGACGTGGGCAGAAATCGCGCCGCGGGCGCCGCGGCCGAGGGGTTCTTCGGGGTCCTGTGTCCGCCGAGACTGAGCCATGGCGAGATCCCCGCCGTGCGTCGGTTCGAGAGCGCTCTCTCCGGTCAGGGGCAGCACGAAAGTGATCTTCGAGATCACGACATCCCGCCGGGCCGTGATGTTCTCGGAGCGCGTGAGCGTCGATCCTCTGAGCGTCCACCTGTTCGACACCTCGAAGCCCGGCTCGACCCATGCCCCGGTTTTGCCGCCCTTGACCGCGAACCGCCGCCACGTGGCGCGCACGGAGCGGCCATCGTCCGAAGGCACGATCTCGTCCGCGCTGTCACCCACGATGAGAACCCGGCCATCGGGCAACTCGAAATGCGAAGCGCCCGCTGGAAACACCTGCTCCACCGGAACCGCGAAGCCGGGGAGCCCATGGGGCGCCGGCAGGTAGTCGGCGACGCCGGGCTTCGTTCCGGTCGTGAACGGAAGCGCGAAGCGCACCGGGCCCTGGCGAACGACCCACACGCCGGAAGGCCTGTCTCCGTGTCGAAAGAACTCGAAGCGCGCCACCGCGGGGTAGCGGGGCAAGGCGGGAAAGGACTCGAGCTTCTCCGCCGCAAGGACCTTCATGAGGTTCTCCTCGGCCATGATGGCCTTGCCGAAAAAGCCGACGGTCTGCTGCCACTCCCGGTCCCTGGAGATGTACGCGTAGTTGCCGCGCCCCGGAGCGAAGACCGAGAGCCCGTGCTGCTCCGGGTTGTAGTCGCGGCTCAGCCAGATCCAGGCGAGACGGTATTCGCTCACGAGGTCCGCGAGCGGGGCCGGCCGGAATTCGGGATGGCTGGCGACGAAGGCCACGATCTCCAGGGTGTCGAGGTAGCTGACGACGCCGAGACTGCGGCCCCAGGGATATCCGTAGCCGTCGGGGGAAACGAGGTCCCACCAGAGCTTCATCTGCGCCCGCAGGGTGGGCCCGAGGGCCTTGAGAAGGTCCGCGCGGCCCGCTGTTTCCGCGGCCTCGTAGACGTAGCGCGCGTACTCGTTCGAGTAGCGGTCGTAGCGTCCCGTGGTTCCCGCGTCGTCCGCGTAGAGCGCGCCGCGCGTGAAGGGCTCGGCCGCCCGGTCGAGGAGGGAGTCGACGAAGGGGCGGTCTTTGAGGACGCCCATCTGATGCGCGAGGGTGGCCACGCGGGAGGCCACTCCAAGATAGTTCTCGGGCAGGTCGATCACCTGCCGCGTTTTCGGATCGTAGAAGCGCGTGGGATCGAGCAGCGATCTCCAGGCCGCGCGGTCGCTCTCCGAGAGGGAGACCCAGACCGCGTTTCGAGCAAGGTCCGCGCCGAAGTGGCGGAGGGCGAGGGCGGCGTACAGCTGGGCGAAGGCCTTGCTGCCCTTCGCCGATTCGCTCACACCCACGCGCGCGATCAGCGGCACCACGTCGCGTCCGCCCACGGTGCGGACGCCGCGCGTCTCCGCATAGGCGGCCAGGGACCGCACGTAGGTGCCCCAGGAGAATTCGCCGGTGGTGAGGGCGCCATGGACCCGCTCGGGGAGCGGGCCGCTTTCCGGGATCTGCGCGAAGTGGGCGGCCACCTCGCGGTCGAAGAACGCGTCCACGTCGGCCTTGAGGGTGGCGGTGGCCACGACCTCCTGGGCTGCGGCCGCGGCGCCCCCCAGGATCACGGCGAGGAGGGCGGCGGCCGTCGCGCGGCCTCTTCCGAGCCTCATGCGACCACCCGCTCCGCGAACGATCCCGCGGCGACCAGAGCGGCGGCGCCGCGAAGGCGCGGATACTGCTCGGGCGGGACGATGGAGATGGGCGTGGCGCCCGCGGGCGGCGTCAATGCCCGTTCGGCGAGAGCCGAGCGCACGGTGGCCTCGATCAGGTCCCAGGCCGCGGTGATCTCGCCGCCGATGTAGACGTGGGACGGATCGATGGCGTTCACCACCGAGCCGAGCCCGAGGCCCAGGTAGCGCGCGGTGGAAAGAAGCGCGGCCATCGCCTTGCCGTCGCCTCCCCGGGCGCGCGCGATGAGGTCGTCCACGGTAAGGGCGGCCACGTCGGCGGCGACCGGCCGCTCGCGGAGGTCGCGGCCGAAATAGCGGGACAGGGTGGCGAGGTTGGAGACGTACGCCTCCCAGCATCCCGTCGCCCCGCAGCCGCAGCGCGGCCCGTCGATGTTCAAGGGAATGTGGCCGAACTCGCCCGCGATGTTGTGCTGCCCGCGCACGAGTTCGCTGCCGAGAACGATACCCACGCCGAGACCATCGGAGACCGTGATGTAGACGAAGTTGGTGGGGGCCTTCGCGTCGCGGCTGGCCCAGAGCTGGGCGAGCGCGCAAGCCTTGCCGGAGTTCTCGATCTGCACGGGCAGGCCAAGGGCCGCCGCCATCGGATCGCGGAGAGAGACGTCCTTCCAGCCGAGGTTGGGCGCGAGCAGGACGCGCCCGGCGCCGGACTCGACCATGCCGGGCACGACCACGCCCACGCCCTGGCAGCGCCCGAGGTCCTTGTGCTCGATCAGCACCGCCTTGATCCGCTTCACCAGGTCCGCGACGAAGCGCTTCGGCTCGCGCTCGGTCGGGAAGCTGGTGACGCTCGCGAGCTGACGGCCCAGAAGGTCGGTGACCATCAGGAAGGTGCGCGTCGGACGGATGTCCACCGCGACCACGCACCGCTTCCTCGAGTCGATATAGAGGAAGGTTGGCTTGCGGCCGCGCTTGGCTTCGCCGGTGGCGCCTTCGAAGATCGCGCCTTCCTGGATGAGCTCGTTCACCAGCAGGCTCACCGCGCCCCGCCTCGTTCCCATGAGCCGCGCGAGGTCCGCGCGGGAAATCGGCTGATTGGTGCGGATGAGGTTCAAGGCGATGCGCCGGTTGATCTCCCGGGTCGTGCCGCGGGTGGCGACGCGGAGATTCTGAGGGTGAACGGAGCGCATTTGTCTTATCTACGTTCAATATAACCCGAAGGGCCGCCGCCGACGCAAGCATTTTCTCCGCGCCTTCTCGCCTCCAGGGCCTGTTTGCGAGCCTCCGTGCGGTGATGCGCGGGGGCCCTGCCTCGCGGCTCCAACCCTGAGGGCCCAATTTCCTCTTGACAGGGGAACGAATGCGGACATATTGTCCCTTTCAAGGACAAATCCAGAACGCCAATCGACGAGATCACAGGAGAACCCTCATGAAGGCACCGCTCATCACCGCCCCCCGGCGTTTCCATTCGCGGCACGCGCTGGCGAGGATCACAGGCGCCGCCCTGTCGGCCCTGCTTCTGCTTGCGCGGGCGAGCGAGGCGCAGATTCCCACCGGGAACATCCTGGGGACGGTCAAGGACTCGCAGGGCGGCTCGATACCCGGGGCCAGCGTCACCGCCACCAACGCGGGCACCCAACACTCCCGAACCGTCACCACGGACGACACCGGCCAGTACGCCTTGCGCCTGCTCCCCGTGGGGAGCTACACGCTGGTCGTGAGCATGCCCGGCTTCAAGACCTTCTCCCGGCAGGGCATCCTTCTCGAGGTCGGCCGCAACGCGCGCATCGACCCCGTCATCGAACTGGGGGCCCTGACCGAGGTCGTCTCCGTGGTCGGAGACGTGCCCCTGATCGAAACCACTTCCGCCACTCTGTCGAGAAGCGTGGGCGAGAAGGAGGTCATGAATCTGCCTCTGGTCAACCGCGATCTGTACTCGCTGCTCAGCATCACGGGCGGGGTGAGCAGCAACAGCACCGGCAACTCTCTGGGTGGACCCGAGCAGAACACCACCATCAACGGTTCCGGCAACGCCCAGATGGGCTCGGTCAACTTCCAGCTCGACGGCGGAAACAACACCGCGGGCCTGCGAGGCACCGGCAACCCCTCGCCCAATCCGGAGGCCGTGCAGGAATTCCGGGTTCTCACCAACGGCTACTCGGCGGAGTACGGGCGCTATTCGGCGGGCGTGGTCGATGTCGTGACGAAGTCCGGCACCAACCAGTTCCATGGAGCGATCTTCGAGTTCTTCCGCAACGAGAACCTGAATTCCGCGCGGTGGGCGGCGCCGGGAGTCACATCCACCAAGGATCCCCTGGACCGCAATCAGTTCGGCGCCGCCCTCGGCGGCCCCTTGAAGAAGGACCAGACCTTCTTCTTCGTGAGCTACTCAGGCCTGCGCCAGGAGGAGACCTATTACCGCAATACAGCGGTGGTGCCGACGGCCCTGGAGCGGGCGGGCGACTTCTCTCAATCGGCGATCAAGCCGCGCGATCCGGTCACCGGCCTGCCCTTCCCGGGAGGAATCATCCCGGCCGCGCGGTTCGATGTGGCGGCCAAGAACATCCAGGACAAGTTCATCCCCCTGTCGAACCTGCCGAACAACTTCTACGAGGTGCGAAGGCCCGATCCGCTGAACACCGACGAGGGGACGCTGAAGCTCGACCACAAGATCTCGAACAACCAGACCATGGCCCTGAGCTACTTCTATCAGAAAGGCACCGACACCCAGCCGCTGTCCGTCAGCGGGAACATCCCGTGGGTGGACCGCGACTTCAAGTGGAGCCAGCACAACCTGAACCTCGCCCACACCTGGACCATGGGCGCGAACAAGATCAACCAGTTCCGCGCGACCTACATGCGGCAGTTCGGCGGGCGCGTCAACAACCCGACCACATCCCTCGCCGACCTCGGCTCGAAGTTCACGCCCCAGGGCGACACCACTCTCCCGCGCCTCACCGTCACGGGATACTTCACCGGACAGGTCTCGATCGCCGGCCCCGACGCGGGGAGCGACTATTTCGGCATCAAGGACGCGATCAGCATCAGCCGCGGCAGCCATTCCTTCAAGTTCGGCGCGGACCTCTCGTACGAGAAGATCGTCCACGACACGCTGCTCGACAACTACGGCGTCTTCGCTTTCAACGGCACCAAGACCGGCAACGCTTATGCCGATTTCCTCCTCGGCCTCCCCAGCACCTTCACTCAGGATGCCCCCATCCGGAAGACCGACAACGGCGCCTACATCAGCCTGTTCGCGCAGGACGATTTCCGTGTTCACCCGCGCGTCACCCTGAACCTCGGCCTGCGCTATGACCTGCAGTTCCCCTTCACGGACCCGGAGAATCGCAAGCTCGCCTTCGCGCCCGGCCGCAAGTCCACGATCACGCCCGGCGCCCCGGAGGGGCTCCTCTTCCCCGGCGATGAGGGGGTGAGCCGCGGCATCGTGAAGACCGACATCAACAACATCGCGCCCCGCCTCGGCCTTACCTGGGATCCCAAGGGCGATGGGCGGCTGGCCATCCGGGCCGGCTTCGGCCTCTTCTACGGCAGCATCACCGGTAACGAGTGGAACACCACCGCGGACAACCAGCCGTTCACGGTTCGCCAGAGCTTCCCCACCGTCTACACCCTGTCCGATCCCTACCGGAACCTCCCGGGGGGCGTGGGACCCTTCCCGTTCAGCTACAGTCCGAGTTCGCCGAGGTTTACCGCTCCCTCTCAGGTCTTCGGCCCGTCTCTCGACTTCGTCTGGCCGGTCTCCTATCAGGTGAACCTGGCGGTGGAGAAGGAGATCGGCCGCAACATCAGCGTGAGCGCCTCCTACGTGGGAGCGTTCGGCCGCAACCTGGCGGCGCCGGTCGACAACAACTACCCCGTCCTGACCGCGGGCGCGACGACCGCCAACGTGAACGCCCGTCGCCCCTACCAGCCCGGGGTCATCGGCGCGGCGAACGTCCTCTCTTCAATCTTTGCGAGCGACTACAACGGCCTGCAGTTGAGCGCCGAGCGTCGGGGCGCGCATATCTCCGGCAAGGCCTACTACTCGTACGGCCACGCCAACGAGGACATCGATTTCCAGGGAGCCGGTCTACCCACCGTGCAAAACGCCACTCAGCTGGAGGCGGAACATGGACGGACGTCCGCGGATCGCCGCCACAGCTTCGTGTTCTCGGGCATCTGGAAGATCGACTACCTCAAGCAGTCGAAGTCCGTCCTCGCCACCCTGGTCCAGGACTGGACTCTTTCCGCGATCGTCACGCTGCAGACGGGCACGCCTCTCACCATCACCGCGGGCTCGGATCGCAACCTCGACGGCCTCACCAACGACCGGGCGAACCTCGTGGGCGACCCGGAGCTCGACCATGGCCGGCCCCAGGGAGAACTCATCGAGGGCTGGTTCAATACCGCGGCTTTCGCCCTGCCCGCGCTCGGGACGAACGGCTCGGCCGGGCGCAACATCGTCGACGGCCCCGGCTACCGGAACGTCGATCTTGGCCTCTTCCGCGACATCTCGCTCAAGGGTTCGAGCGTCCTGCAGTTGCGCGCCGAGGCCACGAACGTCTTCAACATCGTCAACCTCTCGAATCCCGGCACGAACATCGCGGCGCCCGCGACCTTCGCGAAGATCCGGACCGCGGGGAATATGCGTCGGATTCAGCTGGGCGCGCGGCTCTCCTTCTAGGCTTCCGGTGTCCGGCCGCACCGGCGGCCGGCCGGGCCTTAAGGGGCCCTTCAGACTCCGGGCTGGGTGGGCTGGCATGTGGCTTGCTCCTCGGGTGACGTGTCCGATCAACCCGTCATCAGGAGGAGTCACATGATCAAGCTCAGCAGAATTGCCCTTGTTTCCCTGGCCGCGCTCGCCGCGGTGAGTACTGCCGAGGCCGCTCCCAAAGCCGAGGTTTCGACCGAGCCACCCCTCGCGCGGGCGGTACGCGAGAAGCTCTCGGGCCTGCCGTTCTACGGAGTCTTCGACATTCTCAAGTACGAAGTGAAGGACAACGGCACGGTGGAGCTGTCCGGCTTCGTGTTCCGCGACACCCTCAAGAAGGAGGCAGAGGACGCGGTATCGAAGGTCGCGGGCGTGAAGCAGGTCGTGAATCGCATCGAGGACCTTCCCTGGGGCGTCCAGGACGATGAGATCCGAGCCAGGGTCTATCTCACCATCTATCGCGATTCCATGCTCTCGCGCTACGGAACCGCCACCGACGAGGCGCTCGCGAACGGCGTCGGCTATGGCCTGCGGCGCAGCGTGTTCGGTCCTATGGGCATCGGCAACCCCTTCTTTCCCGGCTTCAATCCGTCGGGCGACTACGGCATCCACATCCTCGTGACCCGCGGCGAGGTCATCCTCGTGGGAAACGTGGACTCCGAAGGCGACAAGAACCTCGCCGCCATCAAGGCGCGGGGCGTGTTCCCGGTGAAGAAGGTCTTCAACGAGCTGACCGTCAAGGGACGAAAGCCGGAGGTAACAGAGCCGCCGGCCCGGCCGACGAAGCGAGGCGTGTTGGCGGTCGCGGAGTAACGCGTCTCAAAAACGAAAACGCCCCGGGGGCCGGTGCGGCTGGTCCCCGGGGCGGGTTCGTTCCCCCTTCAAAAAGAGGGGCGCTCTTCGAAGAGAGCTACATCTTCGGCAGGATGACGGCGTCGATCACGTGGATGACGCCGTTGCTGCACGCGATGTCGGTCTTGACCACGTTGGCTCCATCAACCTTGACGCCCTTGGCGGCGTCGATGGTGACGCTGCCGCCCTGCACGGTCTTGGCGCTCTTGAGCTTCACGACGTCCGCGGCCATCACCTTGCCGGGGACCACGTGGTAGGTGAGGATCGCGGTCAGCTTGGCCTTGTCCTTGAGCAGCCCCTCGAGGGTGCCCGCGGGGAGCTTGGCGAAGGCTTCATCGGTGGGGGCGAAGACGGTGAACGGCCCGGCGCCCTTGAGCGTGTCGACGAGGCCCGCGGCCTGGAGGGCGGTCGCGAGTGTCTTGAAGCTGCCCGCGGCGACCGCGGTATCCACGATGTCCTTGGGGGCATCGGCGGCGTGGGCGGAGGCGCCGAGAAGGGAGACGGTGGCGAGTGCGGCGAGGAGAGTTCGGCGATTCATGACGTGTTCCTTGATTCCTTTTCTTGATGGAGGGGAGGGCGGCCGGTCTGTGAATGCCGCCCCTTCTTCGTGGAGGCCGGCCGCAGAGCGAGGACGCCCGCCTCCAACCTCGAAAAGGACTCTAGCGCCTTCCGCTAGTATTTGTCAAGTTTTTGCGTAGATATTGGCTCTTACGCCTTCGACTCCCCTAGCGTGCCCAGAGGGAGGCCCAGGTAGGCCTTCGCGTTTTCGAAGCAGACGTTGCGAACGGCCCTCGTCAGAAGCTCCCGATCGTCGGGCAGGAAGCCCGAGCGCACATCATTGCCGAGGAGGTTGCACACGAGACGCCGGTAATACTCGTGCCGGGAGTAGGAAAGGAAGCTGCGCGAGTCCGTGATCATTCCCACGAAACGGGAGAAGAGACCCAGATTCGAAAGGGCTCGCAACTGGGCCTCCATTCCATCCTTCTGGTCGAGGAACCACCAGGCGGCGCCGTACTGCATCTTGCCCGGCACCGAGCCATCCTGGAAGTTGCCGATCATGGAAGCGAAGAGCTCGTTGTCCCGCGGGTTCAGGTTGTAGAGGATGGTCTTCGCGAGCTGATTGGAGTCGTCCAGGCGGTCGAGGAAGCGCGCGAGGGGCACGGCCTGATCGAAGTCGCCGATCGAGTCGAACCCCTTGTCGGGCCCGAGCGTCCGCCGCGCCCGCGCGTTCGTGTTGCGCAGGGCGCCGAGGTGGAACTGCTGCACCCACCCGCGGTGATGATCGAGCAGGGCCAGGTGATGTAGCAGCGCCGACTTGAATTTCTCGGCAGCCAGGGCGTCGAGAGCGCGGCCACTGCGGAGCGCGTCGAAGGAGATCGCGATCTCCGAGTCGGTGAACGGCTCCGCCGACATCCGCTCGAGGCCATGGTCGGACGCGCGGCAACCAAGCTCATGAAAGGCCGAATGCCGGCGCTCCAGCGCGGCCATGAACTGGGACCACGTCGCGATGCTGGTCCCGTTGGCGGCCTCGAGCGCCCCGACCCAGGCGTTCCACTGCGCCGGGCTCTCGATCGCGAGGGCCTTGTCGGGCCGCCAGGTCGGGCAGACCCGGGTCGCGGGGTCCTTCCGTTTCGCGAGCTCGGCATGGTGCTCAAGGGAGTCGACGGGGTCATCGGTGGTGCACACCACGGCCACCTTGAACTGCTTCAGCAGTCCGAGAGTGGTGAACTCCTCCTCCTGAAGCCTTGCCGTCGTCCGGTCGTAGATGGAACGCGCGCTGCTCGCGTTCAGAAGCTCCTCGATGCCGAAGGGCTTCTTCAACTCCATGTGCGTCCAGTGATACAGGGGGTTGCGGATGGTCTCGGGGACCGTCTTCGCCCACGCTTCGAACTTCTCGAAGTCCGTTGCGTCGCCAGTGCAGTAGCGCTCGGAGACGCCGTTCGCCCGCATGGCGCGCCATTTGTAGTGGTCGCCGTCGAGCCAGATCTCCGTGATCGAACGGAACTTGTGGTTCTCGCGGATCTGATCCGGGGGCAGGTGGCAGTGGTAGTCGATGATGGGCAGATCCTTTGCGACATCGTGGAAGAGATGTCGGGCGAGATCCGTCTCGAGGAGGAAGTCCTCCTTGATGAACGCAGAACCGCTCATGGCGGGCCTCCTGGGGAGCTACACGTCGAGGGCGGCGGGCTCGGAGCGCGGGATGAGGAGCTGGATGACGAGCAGCGCCGCAAGATAGGCCGAGCCCGCGATGGCGAAGATGAGGAAGTAGCTTCCGGTGCGCTGCAGGATCTCGCCCACCACCAGGGCGATGAGCATGCCGCCGATGGCTCCCGCGGTGCCCCCGATGCCCACCACCGAGCCCACGGCGCGGCGCGGGAACATGTCCGAAGCGAAGGTGAAGAGATTGGCCGACCAGCCCTGGTGGGCGGCCGCGGCCAGGCTGACCAGGGCGACGGCGCCCCAGAGATTCTTCACCTGGGAGGCGAACACCACCGGGACCACGCACAGCGCGCAGACCAGCATGGCGGTCTTGCGGGCACCGTTCACGGCCCATCCTCTCTTGATCAGCGAAGAGGAAAGCCACCCGCCTCCAATGCTCCCCACACTCGCGACCTGGTAGATCACCACAACCGGCAGGCCGAGGGTGGCGAGGTCGATGCCGTGGTTGCGCTTCAGAAAGTCGGGGATCCAGTAGAGGTAGAGCCACCAGATGGGGTCGGTCATGAACTTGCCGATGGCGAAGGCCCAGGTCTGCCGATGCGGGAACAGCTTCACCCAGGGGATGGGAACCTCGGCCTCGGGTGGATCGGAGCGGATGTGCGCAAGCTCCGCGGCGGTGACGGTGGGGTGGCTCTCCGGCGGCGCATAGTGCTTCCACCAAAGGGCGAGCCACAGAAAGCCCACGGCGCCGGTGGCGAGAAACGCGACTTCCCAGCCCCAGTGGAGCGTGATCCAGGGGACGAGCAGGGGCGCGGCGAGCGCGCCCACGTTCGTGCCCGAGTTGAAGATGCCGGTGGCGAACGCGCGCTCCTTCTTCGGAAACCACTCGGCCACCGTCTTGATCGACGCCGGGAAGTTCCCCGCCTCACCCAGGCCCAGAGCGAAGCGGGCCAGGGCAAAGCCCGCGGCGGCGCCGCTCAGCAGGACGATGGAGGGAGGGTCGATGAGCAGGGTCGGAATCTTCAGCCAGGGAAACGCGCCCGCTATGCCATGGGCCATGGCGGCGAGGCTCCACAGGCCCACGGCCAGGGCGAAGCCCTTCTTGGTGCCCATCCCGTCCATCACCCGCCCGGCGAGGACGAGGCCGATCGCGTAAGCGAGGGAGAAGCTGAAGATGATCGCGGCGTAGTCGCGCTCCGTCCAGGAGAACTCGGTCTGGAGGGTCGACTTGAGCAGCGCGATGATCTGCCGGTCGAGGTAGTTGATGGTGGCGGCGCCGAACAGCAGCGCGCAGACGATCCACCGGACGTGACCCACGCTTTCCTTCTTCGGCTCGCTCATGCTGTTCATTCCTGTCCGCGCCCGGGACTGGACGCTGCTTGGGTGAAGGACGTCGCTAGGCCACGAACTTCTGCCAGACGCGGCCGGTCGGGAACTCGTATTCCGCGATGGACTGCGGCTTGATATCGATGCTGTAGCCGGGACGCAGCGGCGTCACGTAGCGGGCGTTCCGGGCGACGCAGGGATCCACGAAATGCTCGTGAAGGTGATCGACGTACTCGCAGAGCCGGTCTTCGAGAGAGCCGGAGACGGCGATGTAGTCGAAGATCGACAGGTGCTGGACGTACTCGCACAGGCCGACCCCGCCCGCGTGGGGGCAGACCGCCTTCTTGAACTTGTTCGCCATCAGGATCACCGCCACCGCCTCGTTGACCCCTCCCATGCGGCAGGAGTCGACCTGGACGAACTTGATGGCGTCCGCCTGCAGGAGCTGCTTGAACATCACGCGGTTCTGGCAGACCTCGCCGGTGGCGACGCCGATCGGCGCCACCGCGCGGGCGATGCGGGCATGGCCGAGGATGTCGTCGGGGCTCGTGGGCTCTTCGATCCACCAGGGGTCGAACCTCGCGAGGGCCTTCATCTGGGTGATGGACTCGTCCACGTCCCAGCACTGGTTCGCATCCATCATCAGCTTGCGCGTCGGGCCGATCTCCTCGCGCATGATGGCGGCGCGGCGGACGTTGTCCTCGAGGTTCTGGCCGACCTTCATCTTGAAGGCGGTCCAGCCTTCGGCGATGGCCTCCCGGCAAAGCCGCCGCACCTTCTCGTCGGGATAGCCGAGCCAGCCCGTGGAGGTGGTGTACGCGGGATACCCGTCGCGGCGCATCTCGGCCTCGCGCGCCTCCGCGCCCGCCTTCGCCGCGTGCAGCATCTCGATCGCCTCCTGCGGCTTGAGGACGTCCGTGATGTAGGTGAAGTCGATGGTGGACACGAGCTGCTCGGGTGCGAGGTCGACGAGGTGCTTCCACATCGGCTTCTTCTCGCGCTTGGCCCACAGGTCCCACACCGCGTTCAGGATGGCGCCCGTCGCCATGTGGAGGATTCCCTTCTCGGGCCCGAGCCACCGGAGCTGCTTGTCCACGGTGAGGTCGCGGAAGAAGGCGCGCATGTCGGCCACGATGTCGTCGAGGCGCCGGCCGACCACGTGGTGCTTGAGGGCATGCACCGCGGCGACCACGATCTCGTTGCCGCGACCGTTGGTGAAGGTCAGTCCGTGGCCTTCGAGGCCGGCGCCGGTTTCGAGGACCACGTAGGTGGCCGAATAGTCGCCGAGGTTCAGCGCATCCGAACCGTCCTGCTGCGCCGAGGTTGGAAAACGAATGTCACGGACAACGACGTTTGTGATCTTCACTGGTTGACACCACTCGCAAGGAAACCGCCATCGACGGTGAGTACTTCGCCATTCACGAAGCTGGAGCCCTCGGAGGCGAGGAAGACGCAGGCGGGAGCGAGTTCCTCCACCCGGCCGAAGCGCTTGAGAGGCGTGCGCATCAAAAACTCCTGTCCCCGGCCCGACTCGTCGAGAATCCTGGTGTTGAGCGCGGTCCGGAAGACGCCCGGGGCTATGGCATTGACATTGACGCCGCGCGGCCCCCATTCGACGGCAAGGGCGCGGGTGAGGCCGGCCACTCCGGCCTTGCTCGCGGTATACGCCGCGACCTCGTGGAGGCCGATGAAAGACGCGAGGGACGCGATGTTGATGATCCGCCCGTAGCCCTTCTCGAGCATGGCGCGGCCGAAGACCTGGCTCGCCCGGAAGGTGCCGGTGAGATTCGTGGAGAGGATCGAGTCCCACTCCTCGTCGGACACGTCGAGCGTGGGGGTTCGCTTCGTGATGCCCGCGCAGTTCACGAGAATGTCCACCTTGGTGAACGCGGCGAGCGTCGCGTCGAGGGCCTTCTGGAGGGCCTTGCGGTCGAGAGCGTCGGCAGTGAGACGGAGACTTCTGCGGCCGCACGACTCCACCGCCCGGGCGGCCTGGTCGACCATGTCCGCCCGGCGCGAGATGGGAACCACGTCCGCGCCCGCCGCCGCGAGGCCCTGGGTGAGGGCGAGGCCGATGCCCGAGGTGCCGCCCACCACCACCGCCACTCTGCCGTTCAGTTCGAGTTCTTTCATTCAGACCTGCCTGCCGGAATTCGCCCGTTTCGCGGGACGCGCCTCTTCCTCGGACGCCTGGGCCTGCCGGGCGAGGGCGAGGTGCGTCCCCATTTCATCGCGGGCCTTCTCGGGATCCCCCGCCTTGATGGCGCGGTAGATCCGCCGGTGCATCTCCGCGGACTCCTTGAGGTCGTGCGCGCGTTCGACCGTGAGCTTGCGCGTCTCGTAGACGAGCGCGGAGATGGTGTCGATCAGGGTCGCGAGAACGGGATTGCCCGAGGCGGTCGCCACCGCCTTGTGGAACTGGACGTCGTGGATGAGGAACTCCTGAGGATCGTCCAGTGACGCGAACATGGCCGCCACTTCGTCGGCGAGCGCGGTGATGCGCTCCTGGGTGGCGCGCTCGGCGGCCAGGGAAGCGGCGCCGAGCTCGAGAACACGGCGGGCTTCGAACATCTCGTCGCGAGTGAACCCGTGCAGCGCGGCGAGGAAGCTCAGAGGCGCGCCGCCGAGGCGCGGCGGACCCGCGGCGATGAAGGTGCCCGCGCCCTGCCGTGACTGGATCACGCCAAGAGCCTGCAGAGTCTGGAGGCCCGAACGCAGTGAGGGGCGGCTGACTCCGATCTCTTCGGCGAGATCGCGTTCGGCGGGAAGCCGGTCCCCGGGCCTCAGGCGGCCGGCCTCGATCTGACGACGGACGAACTCGACCACCTGCGCGGCGGCAGGGAGTTCGGTGTCCGGCTTAGAGGTCTTACCTCTGATGGCTGTGGGCATCTTCGTCGTTGGGCGTCTACTCGCGCTTTCGGATGCGTCGACGGGAGCCTCGGAGCGTCCGGCCCCGGTCAGAATTGTACCGGATATCTACTATTTCGGCCTTAGAAATCAACCTGCAGGCAAAGATTTCCGGCCAGTCGCCCGCCGGATCGGGGCGGGATGACGGGGTTCGGCGAGGGTCAGATGGTCGGACCATTGGTGACTTTTTGCGCAAGATCGCCATCCAGGACTACTTGACCGGCGCGCCCGCCTGTGAGCCCGGCCGCTTCTGGTCGGCGG
Source organism: Vicinamibacteria bacterium (assembly GCA_019694155.1). Lineage (GTDB taxonomy): Bacteria > Acidobacteriota > Vicinamibacteria > Fen-336 > JAGNNV01 > JAGNNV01. Next base: position 70,435 of record JAIBCN010000174.1, read on the forward strand.
GCGCGATGGTGACATTTCGAAGAACCAGGTCCTCGAGGCCCTGAATGAGCGAGCCCTTGCTCACCCCCTGGATGGTGGAGTCGAGGACGCTGAGGCCGCGCACGGGAGCCCCGGGCAAACCCCTCACGAAGAAGGCGTAGGCCGCCTTCTTCACGGACAGGCGCTCGACGCGGACATTTCGCACCGTGGGGAGGAAGGACCCGCGGGCGCCCTCCTCGTAGAGAAGGTCGATGTCGATGGCGGAGCCCACCTCGCCGATCTCGATGTCTCGCGCGAACACGTTCTCGATCACGCCGCCGCGCACCGCGTTCGTCTTGAGCCTTATCCCCCGCTCGAGGTCGGGGCTGCTCATGACCAGCTTCTCCGCGAAGACATCGCGCACGCTGCCGCTCACCTCGCTGCCCACGGTGACGCCGCCGTGGCCCGCGCGCATGGTCGAGTTGCGGATCACGATCCGCTCCGAGGGCCGGTTCACGCGCCGGCCGTCCGCGTTGCGTCCGGACTTGATGGCGATGCAGTCGTCGCCGGTGTCGAACACCGCGTTCTCGATCAGGACGTCGGTCGACGACTCCGGATCGGCGCCGTCGTTGTTGGGTCCGTGGGAGATGACGGTGACCCCGCGGATGGTGATGTTGCTCGACAGGGTGGGATGGATGATCCAGAAGGGCGCGTTTCTGATGGTGACGCCTTCGATGAGGATGTTCCGGCTTTCGTAGGGCTCGATGAACGTGGGGCGCAGGAAATGGCCGGCGCCATAAACGCGCTGCTCTACAGGCACCGAGTCCTCGGCCTGCTTGAAGAGCTGATCCCGGTCGGGCCGCTGTGTCTCTGCGCCCGCCGCCGCCCCGCCCTTCCATTTCCACCAGTTGAGGTCGCTGGCCTGGCCATCGAGGGTGCCCTCGCCGGTGACGGCGATGTTCTCCTGGCCCCGCGCGTAGATGAGGGGCGAATAGTTCATCAGCTCGACCCCTTCGAAGCGCGTCTTCACCACCGGGAGGTAGCGGGCGGGGTCGGTCGAGAAGCGCAGGGTGGCGCCTTTCTGAACGTGAAGGTTCACGCCGCTCATGAGGTGAATGGGGCCGGTAAGGAACTCGCCCGCGGGCACCACGACTCGGCCTCCGCCCGCGCGGACGCATTCGGCGATGGCCTTTCGGAGGGCCTCGGTGGCGTCGGACACGCCGTCCGGCCTCGCTCCGAACGCGGTGATGACGAAGTCCCTGGCCGGAAACACCGGCGCCTTGATGCCGGCGAGTATGCCGGGCAGCCGCGTCCAGGGGTCGTTCGGGTCGGCGCTCTGCGCGCGGGCGTCGGACGCGGTGGTGAGGAGGACCGCGACGCCGAGAGCGGCGAGGCCGAGGGTCAGGCGTGGGCGGTTCATGGGTTTTTGGGGTTCCTCGCTTCAGTCAGCGCAGTCGATCCAGGGCGACGCCGTGCATGTCTTCGAATTCCTGGTTCTCCCCGCCCATGCTCCACACGAAGGCGTAGCGGCTGGTCGCCGCGCCGAAGTGCATCGACCAGGCGGGCGAGAGCACCGCCTGGAAATTCCGCACCACGATGTGCTTCGTGTCCTCGGGCGGCCCCATGAAGTGGAAGGCCACGGCGCCCGGATCCATGTCGAAGTACAGGTAGATCTCGGTTCGCCGTGTGTGGGTGTGCGGCGGCATGGTGTTCCAGACGCTGCCCGTCTGGAGATCGGTATAGCCCATGACGAGCTGGCAGCTCCTTGCCCCCCGCGGATGGATGTAGCGGCGGAGGGTGCGCACGCTCGCGCCCGCCGCGGTGCCGATGGTCACGGTCTCCGCGTCGGCCTGAGGGATGAGGCTCGTGGGATGGGCGGCATGGGCCGGATGCGACACCAGATAGAAGTGCGCGGGCGCATCCGCGCGGTCGCTCGCGAAGACGACGTTATCCGAGCCCTTCGCGATGTAGAGGAAATCGCGCGGGCCCAGCGCATGCGTTTGGCCGCCCACGGTCACCGTTCCCCCGGCCGCCCCGAGATTCGCGACGCCGATCTCCCGGCGGTCGGAGAAGTGCCCGGCCTTGATCCCTTCCGGGCTGACCAGGGGCAGCGGGGTGCTCCGGGGGACGGCGGAGCCGATGATGGTGCGCTCGCCCTCCCAGTGAACGAGCTTCACCTCGCCGGGCGTGAACAGGTCCTCGACGAGGAAGTGCTTTCGAAGCTCTTCTCCGCTCAGGCCCGCATAGTGCTCGGGATGAACCAGCCGCCGTGTCTCCATTGTTCGATCTCCTATCGCGTTCCGAGGTCGAGTTCCAGGCTCGCGAGAATGAAGGGGCCCACCGCCTTGGGATCGTTGCTTCGCACCGGCTCCTTGACGTAGTAGTCAAACGTTCCGCTGCGCCAGGTGCCGCTGTTCGGGTCGCCCCCGAGGCCCGCCACCGAGCAGCCCTTGTGGATGCTCATGATGCCCTTCTCGTCGGTGGTGACGAACTCCTTCACCACTCCCGCGTAGATCGACTTGCCCGCCGCCGCGTACTTCCGGTCGAGATAGCCGAGGCGGGACCCCTTGAGGAAGGCGTAGGCGAACATGGCGGAGGCCGAGGACTCGAGGTAGTTGCCGTCGCGTCCGGGCTTGTCGAGGACCTGCCAGAAGACGCCGGTCTTCGGATCCTGAACCTTGACCACCGCGGCGGCCAGGCGGTCGAGGATGGCCAGGATCTCTCCGCGGCGCGGGTGGGCCTTCGGGATGAAGTCGAGGACGTCGACGAGGGCCATCGCGTACCACCCGACCGCGCGACCCCAGAACTCCTTCGACAGACCGGTGGCGGGATCCGCCCACTTCTGCTCGCGGCTCTCATCCCAGCCGTGATACAGCAGGCCGGTCTTCGGATCGCGCGCGTGCTTCTCCATCCAGACGAACTGGTTGATGACGTCGTCGATCAGCTTCGGCTCGTCGAAGGTCACCGCGTACTGGGCCAGGAAGGGCGAAGCCATGTAGAGGCCATCGAGCCACATCTGCCACGGGTAGCGCTTCTTGTGCCAGAAGCCGCCTTCCCTGGTGCGCGGGTGGTCCTTCATCTGGAGACGAAGGAGGTCGATGGCCTTCCGGTATTTCTCCTCCTTCGTCTTCTCGTACAGGGGAAAGAGCACCTTCCCGGCGTTGATGCGGTCGACGCTGTACTCGTTGACGTCGTACGTCTTGATCGACCCGTCGGGGTTGACGAAGTAGTCGTAGTAGGCCTTGACGTAGTCGAACTGCCTCGCATCCCCCGTCTGCCCATAGACCGCAAGCACAGCCTTGAGCACGAGCCCCTGCGTGTAGTTCCAGGCCGGTTTCGCGCTGTCGAGGGTCAGAGGGCTCGGATCGCGCGCCATGACCGAGTCGGCCATCTGCATGTAGTCCGGCCTCGCGCGAACGGGGAGCGGAGCCCGGGGCGCGGGCGCCGACTGTTGGGCGGCCGCGCAGGCGGCGGTGAGTCCTAAGACGACGAAACCGAGCTTCATTGACTCTGTCCCTTCTCGAGAGGCTCGACGCGAAACCAGTCGACCTCAGCGTAACCGTGTGCACCGACCTTATCCCCGGAAGCCGCCGGCGCGGACGCGAACAGGCCGAACCGCGCGCCCACCCAGACTCCGGGACGGGCGACGAATTCCGTGGCGGGACTCCAGGAGGGTGCACCTGCCAGGCGGAGGTCGAGCCGCACCCGGCCCGCCTTGTCGAAGCGCGCGCGGAGAATGGCGCGACTCGAGGGGAGGCCGCCCTTCCCTTCCGGCTCGTCCGCCGACTCCTCGTCGGCGCCGTCCCCATCGACGTTCCGCCCCGTCGATCGGACGATCCTCAGGCCCTGGGCGGTTCGTCTGAGGCCGATGAACGCAGTATCGCGGCCCATCACCACGAGCCCGACCCGCTGGCCCTCGGCGAGGCCCGCCGCGTCGATGGAAGCGCTCGCCGTGAACTCCTCGGCCGGGACTTTCTGCAGGAGCACGGCGCCCGCGTTGAAGATGCTCCTCGTGGAGGCGGGACGGCTCACCGCGGCCAGCCGGAGCCAGCCGGGGCGCGCGGAGAGAGAGGCCCAGTCGGATGACGGATTCGCATTCCACTGCCATTGCAGGCCGATAGAGAGAGCATCGAACTCGTCGCTCGTCTGCGGAACCGCGGCGGGGCCCTCCGCCACGGGCTTGCGGAAGGTCGCGACCGGCTCGCCGACACCATCGCCGTCGGGATCCGCGCCGATCACCGGCCAGTCGTTCCTCCACAGAAGCGGCTGAAGATGCACGACGCGTCCGTACACGCCCCGATCCTGAAAGTGCATGAACCACGACTCGCTCGACCGCGTCTCGATCCATGCGCCCTGATGCGGGCCATTGACCCCGCTCCCTCCCTCGCGCATCACGATCCGGTCTTCGTAGGGACCCCATACGGTCTTCGCGCGCAGAACAGTCTGCCAGCCCGTGGCCACGCCGCCCGCGGGAGCGAAGATGTAGTACCAGCCATTCCGCTTGTAGAACTTCGGCCCCTCGATCGTCGGGTGGTTCGCGCGGCCGTCGAAGACCTGGACATCGCGGCCCGCCGCGCGGCTTCCGTCCGCGCTGAGCGGCGTCACCGTCAAGACGCTGTTGAAACCCGCACGGCTCTTCGCCCAGGCGTGAACGAGGTACATCCTCCCGTCGTCGTCCCACAGCGGGCAGGGGTCGATGGCGCCCTTCGCCTCCTTCACCAGGGCGAGCGGCGTCCATGGACCGCGCGGGTCGGACGCGGTGGTGACATAGATCCCGCGGTCCGGATCGCCCACATAGATCCAGAATCGGCCCCCGTGCTTGCGCAGGCTCGGCGCCCACAGTCCCTTGCCGTGCTGCGGCGCGTCGAACTCCGGGGACGGCAGGCGCGGCGCCGCGTGGCCGACGATCGTCCAGTTGACGAGATCGCGGGAATGCAGGATGGGGAGTCCCGGCACGCTCGCGAAGCTCGAGGCCACGAGATAGAAGTCGTCGCCGTCGCGAATCACATCGGGGTCGGAGTAGTCCGCGAAGAGGACGGGATTCCTGTACACGCCATCGCCTCGATCGGGGTTCCAGACCGCCTTGCCGGACGACGCGAGCCCCGCGAAGGCGACGGAGGCGAGGGCCACCAGCACGATGGGGGCCGCGATACGGAGGTCGATGGCTCTCATCGGCGGCTCCTTCCGCGACCGTGGGACGCTATCGCTTCAGCACTTCGACGGCGAGGGGCGTGGCCAGCCGCCGCGCGAAGGCGTCGGCGTGGGCGTCGAAGTCCGCCATGCCCTTGAATTCACCGCCCCGGTCCCAGCCGGTGCCGGCATAGTAGGCCGCGGGACCGCGCAGAGCCAGCAGGACGTTACCGTCCAGCTCGGGGGTGGACACAACCGCCTTCGGATCGGCGACCACCGCGCAGCCCATGAATCCGTCCTCGCCGTAGCGGTTCAGCTTCTCCCAGGCCCGAACCAGTCCGAGCGCGGGATCGATACGGATATCGGCGCCCTTCTCCTTCTTGGTTCCCGCGGCCCACAGGAAGGCCTCGGGCAGGGGGGCGCCGCCTTCCGTCGAGTAGCGGCTTTCGAATCGGCTGAAATGGGAACCGGCGTCGAGGGTGACTCGCTTCGTCTCGCGGACCTTCACCCCCGCGACGTCCCAGGCGTCGTAGGTCAGCTCGAAGAGCAGGCGGATGGGGCCGCGCGAAAGCACGCGGGACTTCCGGAAGTTCCTGGAGGTGAAGAGGCGTCCGTCGCTCATCAGGCCGCTGCCTCCGCAGCCGCGAGTCTTCCCGGCCGAATAGAAGTCGCCACCCTCGCCGTGATCCTTGTGGTAGTCGTCGATGAGGTACCAGTCGTTGACGGTGAGCCTCGGCGTCTTCTTCACCCAGGCATCGACGCTGCTGGAGGTGAGCGGCTCGCGCTCCCACGTTTCGAGAGCCTCGCCGTACATGCGGAACGCGACCTTGTCGTTCTCCCAGGCGAAGTCGTCGAAGCGCTCGCGGACGAACCGGCCATAGACCCGAAAGTCCTCCCGCCGATAGCTCCTGGCTTCCCCCAGGCTCAGGCGGAACTTCGCCGTGGCCTTCGGGGCAACGTCGGCCTGGAACACCAGCGTGTCATCGTCGTAATCGCCGTTCGTGTCCATCCCCTGGGAGAGGATCTCCCCGCCGCCCGCGAGCAGGGTCACATGAATGCGCTCGAGGTCGGCGGGTTTGGAGAGGCCGGGCAGGTCTTTGAGCAGGACCTCGACGGTCTCCCGCCGGGCGAAGGGCGCGTCGTTCCGGACGGCCACCTCGGCAACGACCACCGGCTCGGGCTTCGCCTTGCCGGGAGCGGTCTGCGCCAGGAGAGGCGCCGCGGCGGCGAGAGTCAGGCTCGCCGCCGCCGCCATCCGCGCGTTCATCCGGATGCCCATCGGCGTCACGCGCGAAGGGTACATCAGAAGGTCAGGCGCGCGCCGAGCTGGATGTCGCGCGGCGAGTTCCGATCCGTCGTGGTGTAGCCGAAGGTGGCGTTGCGCGGGTTGGCGTCAGGCGCCCACAACACCGTGTAGTTGAGCGCGTTGATCGCCTCGATGCGGATCTGGAGCTTCATGTCCCTCGGCAGCGAGAAGTTCTTGTAGAGGCCGAGGTCCATGAGATGCAGGTCGTGGTTCCGGACGTCGGGGAGCGTCGACGGGAAGTAGCGGACGTTGTTGCCGAGCTGGATCCGCTGGTCGGCGCGTTGCTTCGCCGCATCCGCCGCCCCGTTCGTCTGGGTGACCGCGTCGTTGATGTAGAAGCCCGAGATGTCCCAGGCCGGACAATCAAGGCCGGAGATGCCCGTGCCGCTCGCGCACTTGCCGCCGATGTTCGAGGTGAGGGCCTTCGGATCGCCGCTGTAGTAGAGGTTGCCGAAGGCGATCGGGAAGCCCGTCTGGTACTGGTAGGTGCCGGAAAGCTGCCAGCCGCCCAGGATCGCCTGCTTGGCGCCCGACCAGTCGCTGCCCCACTTCTCGCCCTTGCCGAAGGGCAGACGGAGGCTCGTGCCCACGGAGAGACGGTTCGGACGGTCGTTGGGCGACACGCGATCTTCGAGTTCACCGCTCGCCGGGTTCAGGTAGTTGAGCTTGTCGCGGCTGGACGACCGGGTGTACTGGATGCTGAGCGAATTCCCGCTCTTGAACCGCTTCGCGATGTTGATGGTTCCCGCCTTGTAGGTATCCGACCCGACATTCTGCTCGATGCCGAAGGTGCCGAACTCCGGGAAGGGACGCAGGAGCTGCTGCCGCTGGACGGTGGCGCCGTTGATGGTGGAGCCGGGGAGCAGTCCGGTGAAGGGGCTCGTGACGTTCGCGGAAAGGAAGGCCTCCTGCGCGGTGTCGCGGGTCTTCGAGGTGGACAGGTACTGCATGGGAATGTTGTTGTAGGCCCGAACCACGGGGAGGTTCTTGCCCTGCGAGCCCACGTACATCACCTCCACCTTCCAGCCCGAACCGAAGTCGTGCTGGGCGCCGATCTGGAAGCGCGTGTAGTAGGGAGTGTCACGGTCGTACTGCACGAGGTTGCCGAGGTTCTGACCGAGCGAGCTCCCCAGGCCGAGGGCCGAGCCGGTGGGCTGGATGAGGCCGCCGGTGGGGATCGGGTTGGTGAGGTTGGCGCCGGTGAAAGTGATCCCGTTGTCGTTGGTCACGAGAACCGGAGTGCCCACCGAGAAGCCCTGCTGGTTGATGTTGTCGAAGAAGTAGTCGTAGCTGAAGAGCCCGATGCCGCCTCGCACCACCGTGCGGTCGTTGATCAGGTAGGAGAAGGCGCCGCGAGGCAACGGCTTCTTGAGCGTCGAATAGGTGGCGCCGTTGGCGTAGAGCACCCCTCCATTCACCTGGAAGGCCGAAGCCGGGATCTCCGCGATGGGGTTCCTGGCGTAGTTCGCCTGGGCCGCGGCTTCGATGGGATTGTTGGCGGCGGTGTCGAATCCGCCGAGATTGCGGTTCTCGGACTCTGTCATGCCGGGGTTCACTTCGAAGCGGATGCCGAGGTTCACGGTCAGCTTGTTGCTGATGCGCCAGTCGTCCTGCAGGAAGACGGCGTGGGACCACTGGTCATAGCTTCCTTCCGCCGCCACCTCGAACTGACTCGAGGTCGTCCCGGGCGTCGCCACCGCGCCGGTTCCCGCCGTCGGGAGGCCGAGGAGGAACTGGGCCCACGATTGGGCGCGGTCGTTGAGGGCGGCGGAGTTGCTGGCGCGCGTGTAGGCGCCGTTGAAGGAGAACCGGCCGCCGGGGTACCCGGCGCTGATGATGTCCCAGTGCTGCAGCCGCATCTCATATCCAAGCCGCGCGGTGTGGCCGCCGGTGATCTTGGTCAGGACGGGAGCGAAAGAGTAGGTCTTGAACGGACGGTCGAAGCCCTCTCCCCAGTCCGCGCGCTGGGAGCCGAGGGACGCGATGGTCGAGCTGGAGTTCGTGGTGCTGAAGGTGCCGAAGGTCATGAAGGGCAGGTACTGGTAGCCGTTCATGAGGGCCACGGTGTTGGCGGAGAAGCCGAGCTTCGCGGGATCGAAGGTGCTGGCCGGGTCGCGGTACTCGCCGAATCGCGAGTAGGCGGCGCGGACATCGAGAAGAAGGGTGTTGGAGAGCTGCGCGGTGTATCCGAGGGTGCCGCCGAGGTTGGTGCGGTAGTCGTACCCCTGGGTGACCGCGAAGCCGTCGATGGCGCCGTCCGTCGCGTTCGAGGCGCCCTCCGCCCAGTTGTACCGGTCTTCGCGCCGCTTGTTGAAGTAGCCGGTGAGGAAGACCTTCTTGGTCGCGCTGAAGTTGTGGTCGATGCGGCCGATCACTGCGTTGTAGTCGTAGGGGCGAAGCTGATTGGTGAAGTAGTTGGACACCGTGCCCGGACGGTTGGGCAGCGGGTAGAACTTCGCGTACGCCGCAGCCACCGGATTGATGCGGTTCGCCGGAATCACGTTCCCCGGGAACGCCGTGCGCACGCCGCCCGAGGTGACGGTGAACGGGTCGTACACCTGGATGTTCGCGAACTCCGAGAAGTCTCCCGCGCGCATCTTCTCGGTGGGCACGGTGTAACTCGCGGGCTCGGGCTGGACATCGCGGAGATGCTCCGCCCCGATCATGAAGAAGGTCCGCTCCTTGAGGATGGGGCCGCTGAGCATCCCCGTGAACCGGTTGTAGGTGCGGGTGGGCTTGGCGCCCCCGGCGCGCTCGGTGAGCAGCGGTGTCGCGGTGCGGCTGGCGTCGCGGTTGAAGTAGGAGAAGGCGCCCTTCATCTTGTTCTCGCCGCTCTTGAGGGCCAGGTTGACGGTGGCGCCCGCGGTGTGGCCGGACTGCGCGTCGAAGGCGTTCGTCTGCACCTTGAACTCGGAGATGGTGTCGGAAGGCGGCGAGAACCCGACGCCGCGGGCGTTCGACATGTTGGGCG
>JAIBCN010000001.1 GCA_019694155.1 Vicinamibacteria bacterium
CTCCGAAGCCTGCGCTCGGCGAGGCGCATGCGTGAAGCGGTCTGATAGTCGGAAAGCGTCATGCCGTAGACCAGCTTGAATGCCGCTCTGAGCTTCGTCCGGTTCATCGCCGCCATCCGGCCGAGCTCCTCGACGTCGTAGTGACGCGCCGGGTTCTCCTCGATGAGGCTGCGAACGTTCTCGAGCCTCGCGGCCTCCGCCGGGGTGGGTCCCGCGTTGCGAGGCGCGGAAGCGGACAGCGTGTCGAGGGTGGCGGCGAGAAACGCGATGGAAGTGGCCTCGGCATGAATGTCGAGGAAGGTCGGCGAGAGTCTCAGCAGGTCGTCGAGGCTCGACATCACGGACATCAGCCGCCCGGATACACGGCTTTCCCTGTGAAAGGGCCGCTTCCCCATGATGACGTCGCGAACGGCCTGGGGGAGTTGGGAGATGCGGTCGCCGAGCCTGGCCCGCAGCAGCGTCGGCTTGATCATGAACGAGATCGACCGCTCGGGAGCCGCGCCGCTTCCGCGGATGATCTTGCCCTTCTCCTGATAGACGAGAGTGACGTCCATCCCCTTGAGCTCTACGCGATCACGTCCGACCTGCCACGTCCGGTCCCCGCGCGTTATGAGGCCGGCCCGGAACGTGATGCGATCCTCCCTGACCCGGGTGTCAATGGTCGCGGCTTCGGTATGCGGCGTAGAGCACAGCGCGAACATGATCTGGTCGCGCGCCGTGTAGACGAGGAAATCAGGGGGCACCTTCCCGGCCACGGCCTCCTCGGGGAGCGGCGCCTCCCAGCGGACAATGTCCATTCCGAATTCGCGGAGCTGCGTCCGGAAGGACTCGTGCTTGGGCGCGTCACGGATCGAGTAGAGATGGCAGGGCATTGTTTCAGTACGCGGGCGGCGAGTCTACTGGAGCGCAAGATCATGGCCGCCGCACTCGCGGGACAGGCGCCGCGGAACTCGGCCGAGGCCTGAAGGGCCCCGGGGAGATCGTCGCGGGACACCTTCTCGAACCCTCGGCGCGCGAAGAACGGCTCCGCGGTCGTGGTGAGCAGGGCGACCGATTCCACCCCGCGATCCGCGGCGCGGGCCAGGGCGAACTCGAAGAGCGCCTGGCCCAGTCCCAGCCCGCGCGCATCGGGCCGGGTGGCCAGCGAACGGAGCAACGCGGCCTGCCCATGAAACTCGAGGGCCACGGAACCGTTCACCTGGGGCCGCGAGCCCGGGCCAACCGCCACCCACGTGCTTCCCCAGTGGTCGGCGAGGCCATCGGTCGGCAGCCCACAGGACGCGAGGAGGGCCAGAACGTCCGCCCGATCTTCCGCTTCGCACAACCGAATCCTGTCAGTAGGTCTCATCGCCCGTGCCTCACTGTCGCGGCGAATTCTATGCCCGCCTGCCTCACGCGGGAGGCCGCACCCCGGTCACGTCCGGATGAAGCGCACGTCGTGGCCCACCTGGCGCAGGAAGCGCTCGAAATCGGAGAAGGCGAGGACGAGGGTCGCCGTGTTGTCGTTCGGGTGAAAGCCGACTCGACCCGCTTCCCGGAGTTGAGCGTCCAGGAACACGCGAACCCGGCGTTCGGCGTCGTTGATCAGGCCAAATGGAGACACCGAGCCGGGGGTCAATCCGAGATGTCTGAGCAGCCGCTCAGGCGAGGCGAAGCTCAACTTCCCGTCACCGATCTGGTCCGCCACCTGACGAAGATCGACCGTCTTCGCGTGGGGCACGATCACCAGGTAGTGCCGGTCGCCCTTCTGATTCCGAAGGAAGAGGTTCTTGCAGTGGGTCGCGTCGATGCCGGCCCAGTGAATCTCCGCCTCTGCCACGGTGGCGACCGGCGGGTGCTCGTACCGGTCGAAGGCGATCCCCTGGGCCCCAAGGTAGTCCATGACCGGCTGCTGACGCTCGTTCATCACGCTATTTTCGCCTGCAAACAAACGGACGACACGACGACCACTCGTAAACTCCTGCCATGAACAGGCTCGCTCCAACCGCCATCATCATCGCCGTGGCGGCAGGCAGCAGCGCGCCCGCGCAGGATCGCGCGACTCTCGTGGGGCGCGTGACCACGAGCGACCTCAAAGCAGCGCCCTACTCCGATTGGTTCGACGGGCAGTACGCTCGTTACCAGCCCGATGCCGCGAACGTCGAGCGGCTCCGCCCCCTCCTCGGCGGCGTGTCCGTCGAGGCTTTCTTCGGCACCTGGTGCGGCGACTCCCGCCGCCAGATTCCGAGGCTCGCCCGCCTCCTCGACCTCGCGGGCGTCAACGAAAGCCGCCTGACGCTCGTGGCGCTCTCGGATCGGCCGATGGAATTCAAGCAGGCCCCCGGGCGTCCCGAGGCGAAGCGGTACGTCCATCGCACTCCGACCATCGTGGTGTTACGCGATGGCCGCGAAATCGGCCGCATCGTGGAGACTCCCGCGGCTACGCTCGATTCCGACCTCCTGGCCATCCTGGAGGGCCGTGGCCCCGCCCCGCGGTATGGAGCTGAAGGCTGGGTGCACCGGCTCTTTACCGACCTCCCCCCCGAGGAAGCCATCAAGGCCCTGGCCTCAGGGGGGCCCGAGGTTCAGAAGCGGAGCGATCCTGATTCGCTCTGGCACTACGCGGAGCACGACCTCTTGAAGAACGGCCGGGCCCGCGAGGCGCAGGCGGTTCTGGACCTCCATCTCGCCCTCAATCCGAGGTCGGTCACGGGCCACATCCTGATGTCGGAAACCCTCGCTACGCTCGGTCGCAAGGAAGAAGCACGGGCGGCCGTCGAGCGGGCGCTCGCCATCGAGCCCGCGAACGATCGCGCGCAGCGCCAGGCCGCGAAACTGCGGGAGCCGTAGCCCGGAAGGACCTACCTGGGAAAGATCACGGGCAGCGCGACTTCCGAGGTGAACATGCACCGGGCGTTGTGTCCGCAAAGCGGGACCATCAGGACCGCGTGCTTCCCGGCGAACTTCTCGTTCACGCGCTTCGCGAAAGCCTGACCGCGCGCCAGGCGCGTGGGCCCCTGGGCCATGGCCGGGCAGGATCCATCGAATCCGCCCAGAGGAAGGATGTCGAGCTCGCCGAGGAGCACCGTGGTGGGCCGCGCGGCCATCTGCCGGCGGATCTGATCGTCTGTCTGCTTCGCCGAGTAGCCGCTCCGGCCATTGAGGCCGAAGGGCCACTGGTCGTAGGTGGCGCAATTGCGTGCGTCGCCGAAGGGGCGGAAGGCCGGAGCATCGGCGGTGGGCCCCGGGATGTAGCCGGGAGCATTGGCGGTGAGTCCGTACGCCGCCATGGCCGGCCGGGCATCGTCGGGATACGCATAGCTCGAGGGATTCGAAACGACGTAGGCAACGGGCACGCCGAGCGTGTCGTGGACCTGGTTGGTCATTTCGTAGCGATTGACCACCTGCCCGCCGGCCGAATGCCCGGCCACCACGATGGCCCTGAGGTTCGGAAACAGGTTCCGGCGCGCCACCTTCCGGAGGATCTCGTCGATGAAGTCGAACGAGGTCAGGGCAGGATTCGTGATCGATGGGCCGCCGGAACGCCAGGTGTTGCAGTGCCAGCTGATCTCGTTCTCGCCAAGCGAATCCCGGCATCCCTCGCCGTCGTTCGAGGCCATGCGCGGAGAGATCACGAGCGTGTCCCCGAGAGCGCCGCCGAGGAAGGCGGCCGCGGTGGCGGATCGAAAGTAGTTGTCCGCATCTCGGCCGGCGCCGTGGATCAGGACGAAGACGCGAGTGATCGACTCATTCCTCACCTCCAGAGGGTAGGTGCGGTAGATGAGCGAGCGCTCTGGACCGCCCCCGAGCGTGACCCACTCGGCGCACTCCGCCGACGCCTTGGTGCACGGACCCGCCGAAGCGGAAGCCGCCATGAGAAGAATGAGGGCGGGCACGACGAGGCGAAGTCTTCGCATGGGCTGTTCCTTCCGTGAGGTTGTGCACGGAAGCTTAGCGGCCCGGGGGCGGCGTGATCGCGTCGGAGAGCGGTCCCGCGAGTTCGTCGTAGACGCGGTGCAGGTACCAGTCGACGAGATAGACCGCGAAAAGGTCGTTCTGTCGCGGATCGTCTTTCGTGATCTTCGTCCGCAGGTCCTTGAGTGAAGGGAGAATCATCTCCTTCGCCTGGTCCGGATCGAGCCCTTTCGCGCGCGCATCTTTTCCCTGCCGCAGCAGCTCGCGGAACACGTCCATGGTGGCGTGGAGCAGCGTCTTGTCACGGAGGGGTTCACCGTGGCCGGGCACCCAGGTGGCGGCGTCGAGCGCGTCGATCTTCTCGAGCGTCTGGAGCCAGCCCGTCGGATAGACCCCGAGGCCGAAGGAGACGGGGTTGACCAGCAGGTCGCCGGTCACCACGATCTTCTCCTTCGGCAGATAGAGGAAAGCGTCGCCCGGAGTGACGGCGCGGCCGTGATTCAGCACCTGAATCTCACGCTCGCCCAGGTGCAGGGTGAGTCTGTCGCTGAAGGTCACGTCCGCGAATGTGTGGTGAACCGCGCGCTTCTGATCCAGGAAGAAGCGCCCCATCTCGAGCGCGGCTTTGAGGCGAGGCAGATTGGCGGGCGGCGGCGTCGCCGTCTCACCGTCCGCCACTCGCTTGCTCAGGTCGTCCAGGTAACCGGGCAGGTCGCTGTCGAGCCCGGGCTGGTTGAAGGCCAGCGCCGGCCCCATCATCATGGCCCGCGTCTTCTCGTGGGTGATGACGTGGACTTCGGGGAATGCCCGCCGATAGACCTCGGTGCCGTACCAGTGATCCCAGTGCCAGTGCGAGTTCACCACGAACCTGACCGGCTTGTCCGTCAGCTTGCGGATCTCCTTCAGAACACCTTCGGCTGCGGCCGGGGTGCCGTTGGTGTCGAATACGAGCACTCCCTCGCTCGACAGGATCACTACGGAGTTGCCGTCGAGGCCCACGTCGCCATAGGGCGGCGTCATGAAGACGTAGATCCCATCCGCCACCTGGACTCGTTTCGGCGGCTGCAAGACCTCGGCCGTTGCCCCTGCGGGCCCGAGAATTCCCAAAGCAAGCATGAGCCCCCACATGACTGTCGATCGCCTGTTCATGGCCCCGGACTGCAGCAAGGGACATGCCGATCGAAAGTACAGGAGATCGCCCGGGACCCCTCAGGAGCCCGTACCGTCGGCGGACAATCGTCGTCCCATAAGCGGGCGGCGCGAACAGGCTTCAGGAAACACTCCACAGTCGGGGCAGCTCCCCCACATTGCGAAGAAGGTGCGTGTGGGGCGCCTTTTCCATCCGCCCAAGGTCGTGCGCCCCGGAAAGAACGCCGATGTTGAAGCGGACGCGAGCACGGTCCGCCGCCACGAGGTCCAGGGTCGTATCGCCGACGTTCGCCACGTCAAGGGGGTCGCGGACTCCGGTGATCTCCATGGCCCGGAGGATCAGGTCGGGAGCGGGGCGGCCCTGCGGCACGTCGTCACCGCATACGACCACGTCGGCGAGGTCCGACCAGCGCAGGGCGGAGAGGAGCAGATCGGTGATCACGCGATCGAATCCGGTGTTGAAGGCGATGCGCACCTCACGGCCCCGCAGCCATGCGAACGCGGCCTCGGCGCCTTCAATCGGCGCCGCTCCGCCGCCGCCATAGAGGCGGCTCAGGTTCTCCTGAAAGGCCCGGTACGCTTCATCCACGCGCCGCGGATGGTCGGCCCCCTCCGGAACGAAATGTCCGATCGCATCCTTCTTCGAGGCTCCGCGCACTCCCACGATCTGCTCGGGCGTCACCACGATCCCCTGACCGGAAAGGGCGGAGACGAAAGCCGCGGGCACCCGCCCATCGTCGCGCACCGTGGTCCCCGCCAGGTCGAAGACGACAAGCCGCGGCAGATCGGCGAGACTCATCCGCCGGCCCGGACCCCGTAGGCCGTGCGAAGGATGTCCACCGTTCGTGCGACGACGGCGTGGCACTCCTCCGGCTCGAGCGGCCTGAAGGAAGCGGCCCACGAGAATCGCTCGGCGAAGTCGGGAAAGCGGGGCGCTTCTCCCCACTTCCAGTCGGGGCTGCGAGCCGATCGGCTCCGGCCAAGCAGATGCATGTGCACCCGGCGATGGCGTCTTGGGATCTTGAGGCCGGCGGGCTCCGCCTGATCGTTGAGGCTCCAGTTGCCGGCCTCCCAGTAGTTGATGCATCCCTCGTGAAGCTGGGGCAGGGTCTCGAGCATGGCCCTCCCGGCGGCCGCCACCAGGAACGACCACTGCGTCAGTTCCTCGCGGGTGAGTTCGCTGCGCTCCCACACGTCCCGCGGCGGATTGACGCACAGGTGCCCGCCATCGAGCCGGTCGACGAGAACCAAGGGCGCGGGCAGGACGATCTCCCCGCCCGCTCCGCGATAGATGGGAGGAGTCAGCACGGTCGCTCGCCTCGACGCATGGCCCCAAGAGACTACACGCAACCTCCGGGGCGGGGCACTAAAATCGGGGTCAGCGTGGCCGAAGCAAGACGCGTCCGCCTGTGGATCCTCGCCGGCCTCCTCCTGGTGGCGATCGTCCTTGCTTTTCGCGGCGCGGCGAGTTACCTCGAACAGCGGATCGCGGGACGCCTCGAGAGGGTCGCGAGATCGGCCGGAGTCCAGATCCGCTACGAGGCCCTCCACATAGGCCTCGCACCGCCTTTCGTCCTGCGGGGGGTCACCATCACGAAGCCCGGCAAGTTCGTGGCCCGCATCGACTCGCTGACGGTGAGCCCGCGCTTCCGCGGACCCCGGGGGCTCGGGCTGCTGGGTCAGATGAGCGTCGGCGGCGTGCGGCTGTCTCTCCCCGCCGACATCGAGGCGAACCTCCGCCCCACGACCTGGGAAATCGATCCCGATCGCTCGATCACGCTCGAATCTCCCGTTCAAGGTCTCGCCTTGACCACAGTGGCAAGCCCGCGCGGCCGGGCCTTCGACGTGGCCGCGACCCGCCTGAACCTCGACGCCCTCATCTCCTTCGCGATCGAAGGCGACTCGTCCAAGGAACTCGGTCTCCTCGACGGCGGCGCGCACATGGAGGGCGATCCACGCCGGGACTTCCAGGGCACCTGGCGCTTCGCCGCATTCGGCGGCCAGGGCGGGGGCAGCCTCATCGTGCTTCCCGAATCGCCGGATGCCAAGGTCCAGTTCCAGTCCTCCATGAGAGGCCTCGACTTCGCCCGCATCCTCCGCTCGCTCGGAGTCGACGCCCCGCGCGACGAGAATGCCCTCGGCTCTCTCTCCGGGACGATCAGCGTGGGCGGCCGGCTGCACGATCCAGCCTCGCTCGAGGTGATCCAGCGCATCGACTTCAAGAGTCCGGAGAAAGCGCCCCTCGAGGTCTCGAGGCTGAGGGGCGATTTCAACCACGAGGTCGTCGCCAGCACGGGAGCCCGCGTCACCATCGCGGTGAGTCCGGACGCCGCCGACTTCATCGCCCTCGCGGAAGTCCCGCCTCTCTTCGTGCGAACCCTGCTCATCGCGGAGGACGCCGCCTTCTACGGGCATCCGGGCATCGACCTGACCGAGCTGCCCAAAGCCATCGCCGCGAACATCGCGCGGGGCGGGGCCGTGCGCGGCGCCTCCACCATCACGCAGCAGCTCGCCAAGAACCTCTTCCTCACCCGCGAGAAAAGCCTCCAGCGGAAGCTCCGCGAGCTTTCCTACGCGTTCCTCCTCGAGTCGGCCCTCGGGAAGCAGCGCATCCTCGAGATCTACCTCAACGTCATCGAATGGGGCCCCGGGCTCTACGGCCTGCGCCCGGCCGCGCGTCACTACTTCGACAAGGACCCCCAGGCGCTCTCGCCGCGCGAGATCGCGTTCCTCGTCTCCATGATTCCCGGCCCCCTCAAGTATCAGGCCTCCATTCAGGGCGGCGAAGTGCGGCGGGGCTTCGACACGCTCGTGAACAACCTGCTGGTGAAGGTGCGATCGGTGGACGCCATCACCGAAGACGAGTTTCAGCGCGCCCTCGAGGAGACGCTCGTGTTCCGCGGACAGCCGCCCCCGATTGACGGCCTGTGGGAGCCACCCGGCCCTCAGTGACCGCCGTGAATCACGCGGACCTTGCGGGCGAGCCATTTCGAACCACCGCTCGCCATTCCGCCGACGACGAGCACACCGAGGACGATCAGGACGAGCGCGGCTTTTCTTGACATGGGAACCTCCAGAAGGGTCGACGGTCGCTCATTCGAAGCCGAGGGCTTCACGCACGGATGAACGCGAGGCGTGCCA
Source organism: Vicinamibacteria bacterium (assembly GCA_019694155.1). Classification (GTDB taxonomy): domain Bacteria; phylum Acidobacteriota; class Vicinamibacteria; order Fen-336; family JAGNNV01; genus JAGNNV01. The sequence continues at coordinate 8,185 of JAIBCN010000001.1, forward strand.
CGCGGGCAGGAAGCTCGCGAGCGCGCTCAGGACGAGCGAGGCGAGAAAGCAGATCAACAGGCCGTTCGGTTCGAAGACGAAGCTCAGGTCGGTCTGGAAGAGAACCGCTCCGATGAAGTCTCCGAGGGCGCGGCTCAAGGGGCTGGCGAGGCTCGCCGCCACGAGGAAACTCATGAGGCCGATGGCCAGAGCCTCGGCCACCACGATGAGCCAGATGGCTGGCGTCGAGGCGCCGATCGCCCGCAGGACACCCATCTCACGGCGTCGCTCCATGACGTTGAGACTCATGGTGGTCATGAGGCCGAGCCCGCCCACGCCCCCGATGATCACCGACATGGCCACGAGAAAGATGTAGATCATCAGCATGTGCTGATCGAAGCCGTATCGGCTGTCGGCCGTGCTGGTCGTGGAGAGGGCCCGGATGCCCTCGGCCTCGAGGTTGCGGTCGAGCGCCTCCCGAAAGCGGTCGATCGACGCCGCATCGCTCCGATCGAGCGACACCCGGACGCTGTTGGCCATGCCGGTGTGGCCTCCGGCGCGGTCGAAATAGGTCCGCCATATGTAGGCCGTGGGCGCAGCGAACGCCTCGTGAGAAACGCCCACCACTCGCCACGTGGACTCGGTCGGGCCCATCTGCAAGATGAGGTTCTGCCCCACCTTCACTTCAGGGTGGCGGGCCATGAAGGCGCTGTTCACCACCATGGCGTCCTCGTCCGAGGGCTCGAGGCCGCGCCCCTGGTCGATCTCGAGCCGCAGGAGCTGGGTGCCAGGCGCCAGGCCGAGCACGCTGAGGCGCGAAGCGGGAGGAGTCTCGGGGGCGTGTCCGGCGGACCCGCCACCATCGTGAAGTCCCGCGGGCGCGCCCGCCGCACTCTCCTTGCTGCTCGCCGCCACCACGGTCGCCTGGGTAACGATCCAGCCCTCGCATACGCGAGCGCCGGGCGTCCGCGCCACCGCGCTTCTCATGCTCTCCACCGGAACCATGGCCCCGAGGTTGATCGAGAGGTCGAACTTCCTTGCCCCGAAGAGACGATCGATGGTGTTGATCATCGAAGCGCGGACGTTCAGAGCGGACATGAAGAAGAGACCACTCACGCTCAGCGTCAGCAGGGTGAGGGCGAGCCGGGTCCGGCGCCTAAAGCTGTTGCGAATCGCGAACAGCACCGGACGCGCCAGGCCGGAGAGGCCGGCGAGCGCACGGTCCAGGGGGTCGGTTCCAAAGCCGCGGTCCACGACGCCAAAGTCCGCGAGCGCCGCGGACACCGTGAGCGCGCTCCCCTTCGCGACGGGGTACGCCGCGGCCAGGAGCGGCGTCACGAGGCCCACGAGGGCCACGAGCGCATAGACCCAGAAGGGAACCGCGAAGCTCGTAACGTCGAAGTTCAGGAAGACCGCAAGGTAGCGACACAGAGCGCGGGCGCCGAGCATCCCCAGGGGCAGGGCCAGGATCACGGCCGCGACGCCGAGGAGCCCCGCCTGCCCCAGGTAGATGCGGGCGATCTGCCCCCGGGTGGCCCCGACCGCCTTCATCATGCCGATCTGCCGAACCTGCGAGGCCATGAGAGCGGTGAGCAGGTTCACCACGAGGACGCCGCTGAGGGCGAGAACGAGCAGGCCGAAAGTGGAGATGGCGAGGAGCAGCATGCCCATGAGGTCGGCGTGCGGATGCTTGCCCGGTTCCGGAATGTCGACCCGGCGGACGGCGTGGCCGCGGGCCTCGAGAAAGGCCTTCACCCGGCCCGCGACGTCGGCGATGCGCGCGCGGTCGAACCGGTCCTGCGACACGAGAATCTCGAGCCGATCGAGAACGGGCGGCTCTCCGAGGAGGGCGAGCGTGTCGAGGGTTATGTAGCCGTAAACGACGTTCTCCATGCGCGCCTGTGCCTGGCCGACGTCGTGGACGCCGCCCGTGACCCGAAGCGTCTGGTAGTCGCCGCCTGGCGTCTTGACCGTGACCGCATCCCCGATGCGCGCCTTCGCCACCTGGAAGGCGTCACGTTCGATGAGGATCTCCCCTTTCCCCGGCGGCCAGGCGCCCGCTTCGTGTGCGATCGTGCCCACCCGCATCGCTGCGTAGTCCCTCACCACGAAGAGCATCAGGGTCCGCCACTGCGCCGGCCCCGACTTGATCCGGCCGCTCGCCACGCGACGCGCTTCCGCCGCACCCACACCCGGAAGGGCGGCCACGTCTTTCAGGAGTGCTTCGTCGATCGCGTCGAGCCTGAGGGTGGCGGACGCGGGATTGGTCGCGAGGTAGCCCTGGTTGAGCTCGCGGTTGAGGATGGCGTAGCTCGAAAGCACCGCGGAGAACGCGGCGATTCCCAGCGCGATCGCCGCCACCACCAGAAGGGAACGCGTCTTCTCCTCCCAGAAGTCGCGCAGGACCTTGCGCCAGAGCGTGCTCAAAGGACCACCGCCCCGTCGGCGATCGACACCGTCCGGTCGACCACGTTCGCGATGTCGCGCTCATGCGTGGCGATGAGCACGGTGGTGCCGGCGCCCGCGAGATCCCGGAACAGGGCGAGGACTTCGCGGGCGGTCGAGGAGTCGAGATTCCCCGTTGGCTCGTCGGCGAGGATCACCGGAGGCTCGTTCGCGAGAGCGCGAGCGATCGCCACACGCTGCTGCTGGCCGCCCGAGAGCGCGGAAGGCAGCTTGTTCGCCTGGTCGGCCACACCCACGCGTTCGAGCAGGCCGAACGCGCGCGCCCGTCTCGAGGCCGGAGGAAACGCGCCGGAAAAGTCCATGGGCAGCATCACGTTCTCGGCCACGGTAAGAGTGGGGAGGAGCTGGAAGAATTGAAAGACCAGGCCCACATGCCGGGCGCGCCAGAGCGACAGCTCGTTCTCGCTCAGACCCTGAATCGCCTTGCCGCCCAGGCTGACGGAGCCGGAGGTGGGACGATCGATCCCTCCCACCATGTTCAGCAGCGTGGACTTCCCGCTCCCCGACTTGCCGACCACGGCCGCGAACTCGCCGGCCTCGATGGTGAGGTCGACGTCACGAAGGGCGATGAAGGCGCCGGCGGGGGTTTCGTAGGTCTTGTTCAGACCCTTCAGTTCAATGAGCATGCGGCAAGGTAGCGAAGGCGCTCTGAACCCGGAGTGAACGAGGCGTTCAGCGGCCGTTCAGGTCGAGGTGGGCTATAACCCTGCTGGAAACCCCTTGAGAGTCCTGGTTGTCGAAGACGAAGCGCTGCTCTCGCGGCAACTGGCGACAGCCCTCGGGGAAGCAGGCTACGCGGTCGATTGCGCGGAAGACGGCGAGAAGGCCGATTTCATGGGCCAGACCGAAGGCTACGACGCGGTGGTGCTCGACCTCGGCCTGCCGAAGATCGACGGCCTGACCCTGCTGAGGCGGTGGCGCGAGCAGGGCCTGTCGGTGCCCGTGGTCGTACTCACCGCGCGCGGCGCCTGGCACGAGAAGGTTCAGGGCATCGACGGCGGGGCCGACGACTACGTGTCGAAGCCGTTCCGCATGGAGGAACTGCTCGCGCGCCTGCGCGCGCTCATCCGCCGTTCGGGCGGCCAGGCGAATCCCCTTCTGCGGAGCGGCGCCCTGAGCCTCGACCCGAGAAGCGCCCGAGTGACGAAGGACGGGGTCCCCGTGAAGCTCACGGGCCACGAGTTCCGCGTCCTCTCCTACCTGATGCACCAGCAAGGCCGCGTGGTCTCGCAGAGCGAGCTCACCGAGCACATCTACGCGCAGGACTTCGACCGCGACTCGAACACCGTCGAGGTCTTCGTCGCGAGGCTGCGCCGCAAGCTGGGCGCGTCCTGCATCGAGACGGTGCGCGGCCTGGGCTACCGGATGGAAGGCTCGTCATGAAGCGTACGAGCGCTCTCCGCTCGCGGCTCGTGGTCGGGTCCGTGCTCTGGGCGGTGGGCCTGATCGCGGTGTCGAACGTCGTCATTTTGGGGCTCGTCCTCCATCGGTACCCGGGCTGGACCGTGCACCTGGGCGCCATGAGCGTTGCGGGCATCGGTCTGCTCGTGGCCGGTCTCGTGCAGTTGCGGAGCATCCTCGCCCCTTTTCGCCAGCTGCAGTCCCGCCTCAGTTCGGTGCGCGATGGCCGCGAGCAGCGGATCGAGGGGGCGTATCCCACGGAGGTGGGGCCCCTGGTCGACGATCTCAACGCGCTCCTCGATCATCGCGCGCGCCTGGTGGAGCGCGCGATCTCGAGGGCCGGCGATCTGGCGCACGGCCTCAAGACTCCCCTCGCCGTCCTGGGTCAGGAGGCCGAGCGCCTGACCGCGGCGGGCCAGTACGAGCCGGCCGCGATCATCGGCGCGCAGGTCGAGCGCATGCGCCGCCAGATCGACTATCACCTGGCCCAGGCGCGGGCCGCGGCGTCGGGCGCGACGCTCGGGGCAAGTTGCGCGGTCCTGGCTTCTGCGGAGGGTCTCTCGCGCACACTGGAACGCCTGTACGTCGAACGAGGAGTCTCGATCCGGTACGACGTCCCCAGGGCGCATTGCGTCCGGGTTCAGAGAGAAGACCTCGATGAGATGCTCGGGAACCTCCTCGACAACGCGTGCAAGTGGGCGAGGTCGCGGGTTTCCATGGAGTCGGGCGATCTGGCCGGACGAACCACGATCCTGGTCGACGACGATGGCCCGGGGCTTCCCGTGGAGTTGCGCGAGAGAGTGCTGCAAAGGGGCGTTCGCGCCGACGAGGCGGCGCCCGGCTCGGGCTTCGGCCTGGCGATCGTGAGGGATCTGGCGGAACTGCACGAGGGCTCCATCTCTCTCGAGGCATCCCCTCTCGGCGGAGTCCGCGCGCGGCTGGTGCTGCCTTCCTGCACATCCGCCTCGACCTCCTAGGCCCTTCGGTTTCTCGGAGCCGAACACAGGAGTACCGGAATCGGACGATTCGGGCATCGCGAACGCTCCCCCAGCGGCAGGAAGGGGGGCACGATGATTGCTGCGAGTTCCCGAAATGACGGGCGCTCTCCAGGAGATGAAGGTCGCGGCCAGGCGTCTGCGCAAGGCGCCGGCCACAAGCCTGCTCGTGATAGCGATCCTGGGTGTGGTTCTGGGCGCCAACACTCTGGCATTCAGTTTCGTGAACGGCATCGTGTTGAATCCCCTGCCGACGGTTGCCAACAAAGTCGGCCTCGTCAACGTCCACCGGCGGCAGAACGACAAGGACAGCGTGCAGGGCTTCTCGTACCCTGCCTACCGGGCGCTTTCGCAGACGCAGGAGTTTGAGAACGGCCTTGTCGGCTTCAACGGCCGCGGCCTGTCCCTGGAGCGCAATGGAACTCCACAGCTCGTTTTCGGCATGCTGGTGTCAGCGAACTACTTCGACGCGCTTGGAGTCCGGCCCTCGTTCGGCCGCTCCTTCGCCCCTCAGGATGACATCCGTGGCGGCGCGGGCGTCGTGGTGCTCTCCGATGCGATCTTCCGAACCCGCTTTGGCGGCGATGAAGCGGTAGTCGGGTCGTCCATTCACCTCAACGGACGGTCCTTCACGGTGATCGGCATCGGCCCGCCTCGCTTCACCGGACAATTCGTGGGCTTTGCCGCGGACCTCTGGGTCCCCCTTTCGTGGGCTCCGGAGTTGAGCGGCCAGGCCGACCTGCTCGAGAATCCCGCAACGGAGTGGCTCGAGGCTTTCGGCCGGCTCAAGCCCGGCTCGTCCTCCGCGGTGGCGGCGGCCCTCACCCGAATCCAGCAGGAGCTTCCGCGAGTGAACACGGGGAATGCCATGCCGGATCGCATTCTCATCGAGCCAATGACCGGAATCGATCGCGACCTGCGCGGGCCGGTGATGGCCTTGCTAGCGCTCTTTCAGTCTGCGGCGGCCCTCGTCGCGATGATCGCCCTGCTGAACATCTCGAGCCTCCTCCTGGCGCGGAGCCTCGAGCGCGGGCCGGAGACCGCGGTGCGGCTCGCTCTCGGGGCATCACGGCGCCACCTTCTCGCGCCCCTGGCCTTTGAGGCGCTGTTGCTGTGCGGCCTCGGGGCCGCGCTCGGCGGAGTCCTTTCCGTCGTCGGGGCTCGGGTAGCTCCGGCCTGGCTCCCACCTTTCGCCATCCCGATTCGATTCGATCTCGCCCTCGACGGCCGAACCTTCGCCTTTTCCCTGCTCACCGCCCTCGTCGGCGCCACGGTCGCGACCATCGCGCCGGGCCTCGCCGACGCGCGACGCCGCGCTTCCGCGGTGCTTCGCGATGGGGGGCCGCAGCGCACAGCGCGCTCGCGCTGGCGCGCCGCCCTCCTGGTGACACAGGTCGCCTCCGCCACCGCCATCCTGATCTGCGGTTCGGCGCTCACCCGCTTTCTCGAGCGCACGGCGGCCGACTCTCCGGGCTTCGACATCGGCCGCGTCCAGATCACGCGGCTCGACACCTCGACCCTCGGCAGGGACGCCGGCTCCGGTCGCCTCCTCCAGCGGCGTGCCATCGAGGCCATCACCGCCCTCCCCGGGGTTGAACGGATCGGCTTCGCCAGCGCGGCTCCCTACGGCCTTGGCACACCGACTCTGCAGGCCCGGAACCCGGCTCTCGGCCCGACCGCCCCCTGGTTCAAGGCCCAGTGGAATGCAGTCTCGCCCGGTTTCTTCGAGACCATTGATGTGCGCCCGGCGCGGGGGCGGACCTTTTCCAGCTTCGACCGTGCAGACGCGCCTCGCGTTGTCGTCATCAACCAGAGCCTCGCGACCCGGCTCTTCCCCGAGGGCGACGCCGTGGGCCGCGTCCTCTCCATCGGGCCGGGCGATGAGACGGCGGCGGTGGTGGGCGTGGTGCCCGATCTCTCTCTTCGAAGGCTGGGCGAAGAGCCCGGGCCTCAGCTTTTCCGGCCGTTCGATCAGGCGCCGTCTCCGCGCCTTTCGATCCTCACACGTTCGTCGCACCCCGAAGCGCTCGCATCCCTTATCCGGCCGGCCCTTGCGCTTGCCACCCCGGATCTGCCGCTCCTGGAGTCGATTCCGCTGCGCGAGTTCGCTTCCTTCTCCCAGACAGGCGCCCGCCTGGGGAGTCGTGCGGGTCTGGCCCTCGGCAGTCTCGGGCTCGGGCTCGCCGCCCTGGGTCTGTTCGGCCTCGCCTTGCAGGCGGTGGCGTCGCGGGTTCGCGAGATCGCCATCCGGATGGCGATGGGCGCTCCTTCATCGCGCATCCTCGAACTCGTCCTGCGCGAAGGTGGAACCGTGACCCTCGGCGGTGTGTGCCTCGGACTGCTCGGGGCTCTGGGCGCATCGCCGCTTCTTTCCCTGGTGGCGCCGAGTGCGTCCGTCGACCCTCTGACCGCGGCGGGGGCGTCAGGCGTCGTGATCGTGACCACCGCGGCCGCCCTGATCGGGCCGGCGTGGCGCGCGACACGTGTGGCGCCGGCCATCGCCTTGCGAGGCCATTGAAGATGAGGTCACCCTTGTTCGCTGCAATCGTGTGCCTCGTTTCGATCCCCGCGGCATCGAGGGCCGCCGACCTTCCCGAAAGCCTCGCCGCCGAGGTGCCGCGCCAGCGAGCTTCCCTGGACGCGATTCCCGCCTCCCCGCTGGTGGACAGCGAGCGCCCGCGACTCAGGGGCCTCCTCGACGATGTCGACTCGCTGCTCAAGGCGCGACGCATCGACGTGGCCATGGAGACTCTTTCGGCGACGGCTCCGGGCATCGCCGCGCTCGCCCGCGCGGGGGCCGGGTGGGACGACAGCGGCAAGGGGTCAGGGAAGCACATCGATGCCCTGGCAAAGGAATGGGAAGAAGTCGGTCGCGCCATCGCGGCCGGGCGGAAGGGCTTCCCAGCCGTCATGCCCGCCGGCCAGAGCGCGTTCACACGCTCCCTGGCCGAGCAGGCGCTTGGTCAGATCGACGAGCATTACGCGGTGGCCGTCGACTACGGCCGGTTCAGCGGCGTGTCGGCCGGGGCCTACTATCTCGGACGCGCCGAGGGACAACTCGCGACAGCGCTGTTCCTCTCGCGGCTGACCTCGGATTCCAGCCGGCGGACGGTCGCCCTCCCGAGTCTGGCCGGCCAGGTAGCCCGCCTCGAGAACGACATCGTCGACGCGTACGCCCGGCCCGGGTCCACGGCCCAGCACAGCAACTTCATCGTGGCTAACTCGTCGCTCAAGCTCGCGAAGGAGCTCGATCTTCACGGACTGAGGCTGGGGTCGCTCGTCACGCTGATGCGGAGTCTCCTTTACCTGTCGCTCGCCACCCTCCCGGTCCCCGAGGCCGGCGAGGACGCAGCCCTCGCCGCGAAGGCGGAGGAGATCGGAGGACGCCTGCGCGCCTCACGGCGCGACGACAGCATCGGCGAGGCCTATCTGGAGAAGGCCAGGGTGGCGATGGAGAAGAGCCGGGCGGGGGGAGAAGGCAGTGAGCGCGAGCGCCTTCGCGCCGCCGCCCTGCTGCGTGTGGTGATACCCCGATACCTCGAGATCATGGAAGGATTCGACAAATGATGCAGCGCCGTCTGGTGTTGAAGGGACTCGTGGGCGCCGCCTCACTCGCCCTGGGTCCGCGGCTGGCGGGCGCCGCGCCTGCCCGGGTGAGAGTGACGCTCGTTCGCTGGCCCTACACGTGAAACCTGTCCGATCCGGCAAGTTTGCTGGCCAAGGCAGTCGTGCACTCATACGGGGACAGGGCGGAATTCGTGGAGGAGAACTTCTCGGAGTCAGCGCTCGCGAAGAAGTTCGGCATCACGTTCTATCCCGCGGTGTTCGTGAACGAGGTTCTCATCGCGAAGCCCTCGGACTTCTTCGGCAATGAGAAAGGGCGCTACATTCCCTGGCGAGAGCCGAAGAACCAGGAGAGGTTCCGCGCGGACCTGAGGCGCATGATCGACATTGCTCTCACGGACGCGGGCGAGCTCGCAAAGATGGGCGTCACCCCCGATGCCTCGGCGCCCTCCTCCATCTCCGCGCTGCCCGCCTTCTCTCTCACCGACCTCGCCGGGAAGACGATCGACGCGGCTTCACTGCGGGGCAAGGCAACCATCGTGGAGTTCTGGGCCGAGTGGTGCCCGCCCTGCCGGAGCACGCTTGCCTGGCTCGCGGAGACTCACCGGAAGCTGGGCGAGACCGTGAACATCCTGGGCATCGCCATTGAATCGGAGGAATCGAGCATCCGGGCGATCGTCAAGACCCTGGACCTGCCCTACCCCATCGTCATGGGTTCAGCCCAGGTGGCGCTCCTCTTCGGAGACATCGTGAGCGTGCCGACGCTGTTCGTGTTCGATCGGGGAGGCCGCACGACGAAGGTCTTCTATGGCGCGCCGCCCGACCTGCACGAGCAGGTGGCAAGCGCCGTGGAAGCCGCGTCGAAGCGCGGCTGAAAGGTCCGTCGGGGCGGCGCGGAAAGGCGTCCGGACGGAGCCTCCGTGAGAACATCCCCGCCGAATGCTGCCCGTCTTTCTTGCCCTGCTTCTGTCGGGGCCCGCCGCCGCGGCCCCCCGCGTGGTGGCCCAGCAGGAGATCCTGGAAGCGATGAACGCGAGCCAGGGGTACAACGTGACGGCCACGACCAACGGGCCGCGCTTTCAGGCCGAGGTTCTCATGCGGCTCGCCCGGCAGGCGCGCGCGGAGCGCCCCGACGGCCCCGCCCTCCTCATCGGCCATGCGGAGTGGTTCCACGCCTTCCTGGAGCGCGCCGGCCTGCCCAAGGAGAAGGCGCCCGCCTACATGCGGCTCTCCTACGAGCACCAGCAGGACCTCGAGATCGACTACCGCGCGGACCGCGTCATCGACGACGCGGGGACGGATCGCCCCGCTTTCGCGGCCATCGTGCGGATGTGGTGGCCCGAGCGCCCGGGGGCGCCTTCGTCCTACTCGTATGTCGATCTCTCCTCCACGCCTCAACTCAAAGTCACCAACCAGCGGGTCATCGTCTACCGCCTTCTCGAGGTGAACGGGATGGTGGTCTACGGGCGGATCGAGGGCCTGCGGGGCCGGCCGACCTCGGGCCTGCTCGGCGCGCTCTTTCAGCTGATCGGCGAAGGCGATCTCAAGGAGAGCCGGATGATGCTCTCCCATGACGGCCTGCAGATATCGAGAACGCGCGCGGAGAAGTGGACTTTCGGCGTCACCCAGACCGTGACGGTGTATCCGGACGGCCGCGCCGAAAAGGACATTCCGGCAAACCGTCCGGATCTCGTGAGCATCGCGGCGCGTCTTCAGGCGCCCCTGACGATCCGCTACCGCCCCTGAGGCGCTTCCCTCCTCCCGAAGAACGGCCCCGCCCGGCCGTGGCCTCCTTAGAAGATGAAGCGCGCCTGGAACTGGAACATGCGCGGCGGGTCCACGTTCGCGAACGCGGGGAGAGCGGTCGCCGACGTTCCGGCGGCCACGAGCTGGCCGAAGGTCGAGGCCGGCGCCTCCGTGTTGCCGTAGACCGTCTGGCCTCTGCCGAGGTAGTTCCCGTTATTGAGCAGATTGAACCCTTCGGCTCGGAGCAGGAGGGTCGCGGTCTTCGAAACCTTGATCCGCTCCTCGATGAAGACAGCGACGTCCTGGGTCCCCGTGCCGCGGTACGCCGACTTGGCCATCACCGCGCCGTTCACCACCGGACGATCGTTGTTGGCGCCATCGCCGTTGTTGTCCACGCCGGTGGTCGCGTTGAAGGGGCGCGCTGAGGCGAACTGGCTCATGGTTCCGATGGTGAACTCCCAGGGGAGCCGACAGCTCAAGGCAACGACCGCGCGGTGGCGCTGATCGACGACGCTCGGGCCGCGCTCGACCTCACCCAGCCGTGACAGGGTGTTTTCATTGGGCCCAATACCGTTCCCATCCGGCTCGGTGGTGTTGGTGGCCTTGGAGAGCGTGTAGCTCACCGTGGCCTCCAGGCGGTGGTTTCGGTACCGCAGCTGAGTCTGGAGCCCGTCGTAGTCGGCTTCCCCGAGATTGGTGAGCACGTTCACCTGGCGCACGCCGCCGTTCACCGGAAGGATGGGACGCGTGGCATTGGCCGCGGCCACGGTTCTGGACTGCCCGGCCGCCGTGCGCTCGAACGGAGCCGCCGCGTTCAGGTCCACGGTGCGGTCGATATCGGTGAGGCGCTGATGGACGTAGTCCGCGCCGATGAACAGCCCCTTCAGGAACTCGCGCTCCACCCCGATGGAGAACACCTGGCTCCGCGGGTTCACGAGCTTGTCGGGGTAATTCGGGAGCAGGCTGAAGTTGAGGCCGTACTTCGCGAACTGGGCGGCGTAGAAATCCCTTCGTCCGGCCTGGATCGTGATGTCGCGCGCGGGAAGCTGAGAGGCCGGCAGGGCTCTGGGGTCGAGAGGCACGGGGAGGCAGGATCCGGTGAGGCAGGTGGGGAAGCCGGTCTGCCCGGGAACCGCGGTGTAGGTGGTCAGGCCGTCGAGGCCGTTCACGAGGTAGCTCGCGACGGCGTTCGACCGGATCTGCGTGTAGTACATGCCGTAGCCTCCGCGGATCGAGGTGCGCGCGTCTCCGCCGGGATGCCAGCCGAAGCCCAGGCGGGGCGCGATGTTGCCCTTCGCGTCGGTCAGGGTCTGCCGGTCGTAGCGCAATCCCACGTCGACGGTCAGATCGGAAGCGACGCGGATGCTGTCCTGCGCGAACACGGTGTAGAGCCACTGCTTCAGCTCGTAGCTGTCGATGCCGAAGTCGATGGGCTGGGTGTAGCTCTGCACGTCGTTGAGGGTCAGCTGATCGAAGGGCGCCGTGGTCGTGGTCTTGAATGTGAAGATCCCGAGTACCGCCGCGCCGGGCTCGCTTCCGGTGCCGCCGGAGACGTGACGAGTGACGCTGCCGCCAATGCGGAGCGCGTGCTTGCCCTTCGACCAGGTGACGGTGTCCGAGAGCTGCAGCTGGTGGCTGAAGATGTCCGAGAGGCGCGACTGACCGATGGTGAAGGGCACGGCGCCCGCTCGCGTGTACGTGGTCGAGAGATCCCGGGCCTCCCAGAGGGTGACGGGGTCTCCGTGGAGGTAGGCCACGCGGGCTTCGTTGAGAAGCTTCGGACTCAACACCGCGGTGTGGTTGAGCTGCGTGGTCCAGGATCGCCGTGAGTACTTGCGGGCGACGCTCGGCGCGTTCGTGCCGCCCACCGCGTCCTGAGGATTGTCGTCGTAGAAGCGATCGGCGTTCACCCGGATCATCAGGTTCTGGCTGGAGGTGAGCTTGTGGTCGAGTCTCGCGTTCACCAGGGTCTGCCGGTAATGGCCGGTGTA
>JAIBCN010000094.1 GCA_019694155.1 Vicinamibacteria bacterium
GGGCGACGTCCGTCTCGGTGTCGGGAGAGACGTGGACCCCCGACTTGACGATCTCCGCGGCGATCCTGCGCTCGAAGTCGTCCGAGTCCTGCCGGGAGGATTCCTTCTTGATCTCGAGCATGAGGCGGGCCCGGCCCTTGAGGTGCGCCAGGAGCTCCCCAAGAGTAGGTACCCGCTGGGGGGAGAAAGCAGCCCCGAAGACCTTCGGGTACGAGACGTCCGCGGCCCGGATGTCGGCGAGCGACAGGGCGCGCACGTCGCCCGCCCGGTCCGACGTGCGGTCGAGCGTGGGGTCGTGAATGACCACGATGTGGCCGTCCGCCGTCATCTGCACGTCGCATTCGACGAGGGTGACGCCGTGCGCGATGGCGCTGTCGAAGGACGCGAACGTATTTTCAGGAGCCGCGGACGAATTGCCGCGGTGAGCGATGACTAGGGTCATTGGGGTCCGGCATTTCCGGCCGCCCGCCTGGCGGTGAGTTCGAAGACCTTCGCCTCGACGAACACCTGCAGCAGTTCGCGGTCGAGCTTGCCCTGCTTCGCCTCGTCGTGGAGGATGTCGAGCGCCTTCTCCACGGGTACCGCCTTCTTGTACGGACGATCCCAGGCGACAAGGGCGTCGAAAATGTCGGAGATGGTCATCATGCGCGACTGGAGCGGGATGTCCTCCGCCTTCAGGCGCCGCGGGTAGCCGGTGCCGTCGAGCTTCTCGTGGTGCGCGAAGGCGATGTCGGGGACGCGCGCGAACTCTCCCGTCCAGGGGATCTGGGACAGGAACCGGTAGGTATGGGTGACGTGGCTCTCGATCTCGACGCGCTCCTGCTCGGAGAGCGAGCCGCGCTTGATCGACAACGCCTCCAGTTCGTTGGCGGTGATGTAGGGGCGCGTGACGCCGTCCACGTCGAGATAGCTCTTCGAGGGCAGTTCGAGAAGGGCGTGAGCGGTTTCGCCGTCAAGGACGCTCGGTTCGTTGGAACGGGAGATCACGTCAAGGGCCACCTCGATCTCCGCCTGCTTCTTCGCGTGATCGGCCTCCAAAGCCAGCAGCTCCTCGCGGCTTCCTCCCGCCTCCAGGCAGGCGACCTTGGCCCGCAGGTAGTCCGCCTCGAGTGTTCGCCTGATCACGCCGAAGCGCTGGCGCAGCGCGAGCATCTCGCCGAAGAAGAGCTTCTTGGCCTTGACCAGCACCTTTTCGCGCACGCCGACCTTGCCGAAATCGTGCAGGAGGCTCGCATAGCGGATCTCCTGGATCTGGTCGGAGGTGAAGCGGACGGGGGCGTAGAGCCCGGTTGAAGCGCCGTCGATCTTCCGGGCGAGGCCGACGGTCAGCTCGGCCACGCGGCCGGAATGACCCGAGGTGGTGGGATCGCGGCTTTCAATCGCGGTGACCGAAGCGCCCACGAACGATTCGAAGAGCGCCTTGATGCCCTCGATGAGGCGGGTGTTCACGAGGGCCACCGCGGCCTGGGAGGCGAGCGACATGACGAGATCGAGGTCGAGCTCGTCGAACGAGACGACCTGGGTCTCCACGACCGAGCTCGGTTTGAGGCGGGCCGCCGCGTCGCGCTTCTTGTTGATGAGCTGGATGACGCCGATGATCTCGCCCTGGTGGTCGCGCATGGGCACGACCAGCATCGACTTGGTCCGGTAGCCGGACTTGGTGTCGAACGACCGCGAGATCCGGTAGGGCGTGCCCGCGGGGAGCTCGTAGGCGTCCGCCACGTTCACGGCGGTGCCGTGGATGGCCACGTAGCCCGCGATCGACGTCTCGTCGAGAGGCATACGCGATTCCTGGAACTCGAAGGAGACGGAATCGTTCTTGGCGAGCGCGAATCGCAGGGCGTCCGGCTGCTCGCCCTCGCCTCTCATCACGAGGTAGAGGCTTCCCGCGTCGGCCGCGGTGATCTGGCGCGACTTGTCGAGGATCAGCGAGAGCAGGCGGTTGATGTCGCGCTCGGCGGAGAGCGCTGCCCCGATCTTGTTGAGCTCGGAGAGCTCGGCGTTGCGGCGGGCGAGCTGCCCTTCGAGAGCAAGGTAGGCGGTGCCGCCCGCGGTTTCGCGCGCATGACGCGAGGCCCGTTCGAGGGCGAGCCTGGATATGGGCGACACGTGGACGGTGGGCAGGGAGGGAAAGGCCTGGAGAGCGGGGTTCACGTCCTCGGCCCTCCCCACCACCACGACCGCGGCGGCAAGGCCGGAAGAGAGGGCGGCGGCGATGGACGCGGCCGCGCCGACCAGACGGCGGGCATCAGCCACGATGAGGGCATCGTGCTCGGCCAGGAGGCGCAGAAGATGCGCCTCGTCGCTGATCAGGGACAGCTCGGCCGGAAGTTCCGCAAAGAGCGTGGTGGGATCGCCGAGGACGTACGTTCTCATCAAGATTCGCCCGTTCAGCGTAGCACACGGCCCCGGCCCTCAAGGACTGGCAAAGCGACGGGCATCACGCGCCGCTTTGGGCCGGATCGGGGTCGGAGTAGGCTTCATGCCAAGGTGACGGACGAGCTTCTCAAGTGCAGTGAACACCGGTTGTGGGAGCTGATCGCCGAGAGGGCGCGGCCCGGGGTCGACCTCAAAGCGCTCGACCGGCGGATCTGGGACCTGTTCGGCGAGACCTGGGCCATCATGTTCACGGACCTCTCCGGCTTCTCGCGGCAGGTGGAGAAGTTCGGGATCCTGCACTTCCTGCAGATCATCCTCGAGCACAAGGAGCTTCTGTCCCCGATCATCCAGAAGCACGATGGGATCCTCATCAAGATAGAGGCGGACTCCCTGCTCGTGATCTTCCGGCGCACGGCTTCCGCGGTGAGGTGCGCGGTGGAGATGCAGCAGGTGCTGAAGGAGTTCAACAAGAAGCGTCCGCCGGAGACCGAGATCCTGCTCTGCGTGGGCATCGGCTACGGGGAGATGCTCCGCGTCGGCGATCTCGACGTCTGGGGCCGCGAAGTCAACGCCGCGAGCAAGCTCGGCGAGGACACCGCGAAAGCGGGCGACATCCTCCTCACGAAGTCAGCGGTCGAATCCGCGGGCCCCATCGAGGGGATCGCGTTCGAGAGGATCGAGGCCACGGTCGGCGGCTCGGCGGAGAACTACCGGGCGCGATACTGAGCGCCGTCGGCCGTTTCGGTGGGCGCGGGGGCTGCTTTCGCGGGGCCTGGTGGAGGAGGCCCGCGGCGGCGCCGTCCTGCGCGAGTTCGCGCACTCGCGGCATTCGTTGGTACGGGACGGCCAAAGCACCCGGGCGTTCCCTCACGTCCGTGGGGCCTGAGGTCGTTCTTTGATGATGGAAGCGGAGCTGCCGCTCCGCTGTTCATTCAGAGGAGCCTTCAGGCCCCACTTCGTTCGGGAACGGTGCTTTGGCCTTGAGTACACGAGTACGCGCGTCAGTGGCCGTGCCGCGGATGCGGCCATGGACGTGCGCGAAGGGGCGCTCAGCCGGGTGTGGGACGGGGGGGAGCTGGCCTCGCGGGCTTGGTAGGGGTGGCCCGCGGGGCGCCGCCCTGCGCGAGTTCGCGCACCTCGCGGCATTCGTTGGTACGGTGCGGCCAAAGCACCCGGGCGTTCCCTCACGTCCGTGGGGCCTGAGGTCGTTCTTTGATGATGGAAGCGGAGCTGCCGCTCCGCTGTTCATTCAGAGGAGCCTTCAGGCCCCACTTCGTTCGGGAACGGTGCTTTGGCCTTGAGTACACGAGTACGCGCGTCAGAAGCCGTGCCGCGGATGCCGCCATAGCCCCGCTCCATCTGGCTCTACCGGCCGATGGCCGCGAGGTCGCGCGGGTCGTCGAGGAGGAGGTCGGGCTTTTCGGCGGTGACGCCTTCGCGGTCGTAGCCCCACAGGACGCCTATCGCG
>JAIBCN010000045.1 GCA_019694155.1 Vicinamibacteria bacterium
AAGAAGCTCTTGCCGTTGATGCCGTCGGGATATCGGGTGAGCGTGATCGGCCGATCGGCGAGGTAGGGCAGGAACCACGGGGCCACGTTCCGGTAGTAGTCGATAAGGTCGCCCTTGGTGTACGCGATCGGGTTCGCTTCGGAGACCGGCCAGAACACCTTGGTGAGATTGGTGAAGCGGACGGTCTTGTCTACCACGACATTGGGCGTCTCCGACGATTCCCGTTTCACGTCGGGCGCGCCCGCTTCCTCGCCTGGGCGCAGACATTCCTCGACCGGTTTGTCGTCGCGCCACCGCAGGAACACGGGCTGGCGGAGAAGGCTCTGGGCCGACCATGATTTGAAGCGAACCTCGACCACGTGCCGGGGCGCGACGTAGATGCTTCCCTTCGGCTCATCCACGATGGCGCAGGCGGGTGCGTTCACGACATCCTTCTCGAGCAGGGCCTGGTACGCCTTGAGCTGATCTTCCGTGAAGCCGCTGCCCACGCGGCCGGCATAGATGAGCTGGGGCTCGCTGGAGGGGGCGCCTCCTTCCGGGGCGGCGCGGGTGTAGGCCGCGAGATGCAGGGCTCCAAAACCCGTGCGCAACCCGTCGGGAGGGGTCATGCCGATCACCACGAAATCCGCGACCTTGTCGGTCTTCAGCTTTCGCCAGTCGTTGCTGCGCCCCGGCCGGTACTTCGAGTCGGCACGTTTCGCCATCACCCCTTCGAGGCCCATGCGCTCGACCTCATCGTAGAAGAGGACGCCCTCCGCGGGGATGTGATCGACGAAGCGCAGCGGACCCGCCTTGGGCAGCACCTCCCGCAGGATCGCCTTTCGTTCGACCAGAGGAAGTGAGCGCAGATCGAAGTCCTCGAAACCCAGGATGTCGAAGGTCTGCAGGGTCGCGGGCAGGCGCACCGCGGCCGCGGCGACATCGGCGGTTCGACGGAGCTGCGAACGCTGCTGGAGCCGCGAGAAGCTCGGGCGTGCGCTGTCATCCAGGCAGACCAGTTCTCCGTCGAGCACCAGGCGGGAAAAGGGAAGAAGAGAGGCGGCGCGGGCGATCTCGGGATACAGATCCGTGGCCTTGCTGCCTCGTCGGTACACGAGGTCGCACTTGCCGTCGTCGACCACCACGAGCAGACGATACCCGTCGTACTTGAGCTCGTAGATGAAGTGCGGATCGGAGAACGGCTTGTCCGCGTCTTCCGCGAGCATGAAGTCGGGCGAAGCGGGAACGAGGCTGCGCGGAGCGCCGAGAGCGATCAGCCGCTCTCGGATCGAGGCCGCCCGCTTCGATCCCTCCTGGATCTCCTCGAGAGTGAGGCCGGAGTAGATCGATTCGGGGGTCAGGTACCGGGCCCCTTCCGGACCCGCCCAGGCGTCCGGCTTCTTGATGAGCAGCCACTCCTTCATCTCGGTCTGGCCCTGGCGCTTGGTGCGGACCAGAGTGAAGCGGCCGTGCAGCTTGAAGCCCCGAAGCTCGAAGAGGAGCTTTCCCTTCTCGAAGCCTTCATCCGGGTCCTCGAGAGGGAGCCAGACTCCCTTGTCCCAGACGATGACCTCGCCCGCCCCGTAATTGCCCTTGGGAATGACGCCTTCGAAATCCGCATACTCGACCGGATGGTCCTCCACCATGACCGCGAGGCGCTTCTCGGCCACATCGGTGGAGGGCCCCTGGGGGATGGCCCAGCTGATGAGGGTCCCGCGCCATTCCAGGCGGAAGTCGTAATGGAGCCGCCGCGCCGCGTGTTTCTGGACCACGAACATCCGGGGCTTCGTCCAGTCGGGGTCGTCGGGAAGGCCGAGGCCGCCGAAAGGTTCCGGGGTTTGCGAGGCGTCCCGCTTGGCGCGGTACGCGTCGAGCGAGCCTTCCTTGTGCGGCATGGGCTAGGTCTTAGCACATGGGCGAGGAAGGGGCGATTTCTACAATTCGCCGGAGCTTGAGAGAATACCGGGCCGCCCCCGTTTGACTTCGACCGAGCCCGCTGATACAAGGCAGCATCGGGGCTCCTGCCGTACGCCCTTCGTGCCCGCAAATGAATCCACTCAAGAATCTCTTCAACAAGGTCTTCGACCAGACCCCTCCGCAAAGCCCCGCGGACGCGCCCAGGGAGGATGCCGCCTTCGAGTGGAATCCCGATCAGGAGACGGTGGCGCCGACCACGGTCCGTTCGACTTCCTGGAAGCGAGGCGACACGCCGGACGAAGCGCCCCACCGCGCCCCGGGCGAGGCCACCAACGCCGACATCGCGGCCGCCGCCCAGTCCCTTCCCGCGCCGACCTTCGAAAAGGCCGCACCCCGGGCTTCCCAGCCGGATGAAACAGTGGTGACGGTTCAGAGCGAGCCGCCCGCTCCCATCCGGACGATCACACCGCCCCCATCCGCCGCGGCGGCATCGCCGGCCGCTCGTGTCTCTTCGGACAACTGGGTCAAGCCCAGCATCCCGGACACGCCCGCCCCTCCTCCCGCTCCGCCCGTGCCTGTGCCGACCGCCCAGTCGCTCGTGCCGCTTTCGGATTTCGAGGAGGTCTATCGGAAGGCCGGCATCAAGTCGCCCGTGCATGGCTACGGGGTCGAGCGCGTCTACCGCCTCCTCACCAGCCGCCGTCTGGTCGGCCTGGATCGCAACGTGCGCCGCAGCGCACTCCTCACCGCGCTCGACGCCGCCGGAGTTCCCGCTTCCGATGTATCCCAGGACGCGGTGCTGCGTCGGAAAGCCCTCACTGCCTACGAAGCGGAGAAGGCGCTGGAGCTTCAGAGCCTGCGCTCCCGCAACGAAAGCCGCGCCGAAGCTCTGCAAGACACCATCGAGACCTTCACGCGGCAGAAGCAGAGCCAGATCGAGCGCCTCGCCCAGGGCAGTACGAGCGCCGTCCGCGCGCAATCGGATCTGGAGATTCGCAAACGCATGGAGCAGGACCGTCTGTATCGCTCCCTCGCGTACTTCGTGGAACCGCTCCCCGCGGTCACCGCCGAGGCGCGTCCCGCCTTTCCCGAAACGCCCCGGGTGATCGAGCGGTTCGACGCCACCATCGAGATGCGGCCGCTGACGCGCGAAGAGCAGCCGTCGCCAGTGCCCGAGGCCGCGGCCCAGCCCGAGCCCCCGGCGCCGCCGGTCGAGAGCGTGGGCGCCGATACCCGGCCGCTGTCGCAGACCGGCCTCGAAATGGCCCTGCGGGCCGCCGCCGAAGAAGCCCGGAGCGCCGGGTGGGGGAAGACGGCCGTGGTTGAAGACAGCGCCGCCACGGACGCGGTCGATTCGCTCCGCAAACTGCGCGAAGCCAAGAAGACGGAATCCGAATCATGAGCAAGGTGCGCAATCTCGTGGGCCGTGGCGTCCGCCTGGTCGAGCCCACCGGCATCGCCGACGGCTCGAGCGAGAGGCTCGTCGAGATCCTGCCGCAGGCCTACGAGGCGAGGCTGCCGGATCTCCCCGCGTCGAAGCTCCCCGCGGACATCATGGACTTCGGCGAGGTTTATCGCGAAGCCCGCGTCGAGCCCCCAGCCCACGGGTACGGCATCGACAAGATCGAGTCGATGCTCAACCACCCGAGGCTCGTGGCCATTCGACCCGAGCAGCGCGCGGCCGCCGTGCTCGCCGCTCTGGAGGCCGCAGGCGTCGAGTTCACCGATGTCCTTCGCGACGCGTCTCTTCGCGATCAGGCTATCGAGCGCTTCGCCCTCGCCAAGGAAGCGGAAATGCAGGCCGAGCGCCTTCGCGCCGAAGAGGCTGTGGTGCGCGCCCGGCAGGAACTCGACGCCTTCGTGGCCGAGAAGCGGGCGGAAGTGGAGAGGCTGCGCCGCGAGATCAAGGAGGCGGAAGAGCGCTTCGCCGAACTAC
>JAIBCN010000044.1 GCA_019694155.1 Vicinamibacteria bacterium
TCCCGATGCACGACTCCAAGACACTGCAGGCCCATGGACTGAAGCCGGACGAATACGAACGCATCAAGGCGCTGCTGGGGCGTGAGCCGAACCTGGTCGAACTCGGGATGTTCTCGGTCATGTGGTCGGAGCATTGCTCCTACAAGTCGACGCGCATCCATCTGAAGAAGCTGCCCACGAAAGGGCCACGGGTGGCGCAGGGCCCCGGCGAGAACGCGGGGGCGCTCGACATCGGTGACGGGTTGCTCGCCGTGTTCAAGATCGAGTCGCACAATCACCCCTCGTTCATCGAGCCCTACCAGGGAGCGGCCACCGGCGTCGGCGGCATCCTGCGGGACATCTTCACCATGGGTGCCAGGCCCATCGCGGTGCTGAATTCCCTGCGCTTCTCGGATTCGTTCGATCAGAAGACGCGGCGGATCATCTCCGGCGTGGTCGCGGGCATCGGCGGCTACGGCAACGCCTTCGGCTGTCCGACCGTCGGCGGCGAAGTGGTCTTCGAGCCGTGCTACGCGGGCAACCCGCTGGTCAACGCTTTCTGCCTCGGCATGACCACGAAGGACAAGCTCTTCCTCGGCCGCGCCGAAGGCATCGGCAATACCGTCTTCTATGTCGGGGCCAAGACCGGCCGCGATGGGATTCACGGCGCCACCATGGCCTCCTCGGAGTTCGGAGAGGGCAGCGAGGAGAAACGCCCCACCGTGCAGGTGGGCGATCCCTTCATGGAGAAGATCCTCCTCGAGTCGTGTCTTGAAGCCATGGCCACGGGCGCCGTGGTCGGGATCCAGGACATGGGTGCGGCCGGACTCACCTGCGCAACGTCGGAAACCGCGGGCCGCGCGGGCACGGGAATCGCGTTCGACGTCTCCAAGGTTCCTCAGCGCGAGACCGGCATGAGCGCCTACGAGGTCATGCTGTCCGAGTCGCAGGAGCGCATGCTGCTCGTGGCGAAGAAGGGCCGGGAGGACGAGATTCGCGCGGTCTTCGAAAAGTGGGATCTTCACGCCGAGGCGGTGGGCGTGGTCACGGGCGACGGCCGTGTCAAGGTCTACAAGGACGGGAAGCTCGAGGCCGATATTCCCGCGAGTGCCCTGACCGACGAAGCGCCCCTCTACGACCGCCCCTGGGTGGAGCCGAAGAACCCGGCCGAGGATCGCGATCTCTCGGAGATCGCGGTGCCGACCGATCTGGGCAGGACTCTTCTCACCGTCCTCGCCTCGCCCAACATCGCGACCAAGAAGTGGGTCTATCGCCAGTACGACTCGACGGTGCAGACCGGCACGGTAGCGGGCCCTGGGGTTTCAGACGCAGCCGTGGTGCGGATCCACGGCTCGAAGAAGGGCCTAGCCATCGCTCTCGACGGCAATGGCCGCTACGGCTTCCTGAACGCAAAGCAGGGCGCGATGCTCGCGGTCGCGGAATCCTGCCGCAACGTCGTGGCCACGGGAGCCCTGCCCATCGGCCTTACCAACTGCCTCAACTTCGGCAATCCGGAGAAGCCCGAGGTGATGGGGCAGATCGTCAAGGCGCTCGAGGGGATTGGAGAGGCGAGCCGCGCGCTCGACGCTCCCGTCACCGGAGGAAACGTCTCGCTTTACAACGAGACCGACGGCGTCGCCATCTATCCGACGCCGGTGATCGGCGCGGTGGGGCTTCTCGAAGACGTGGCCCACGCCCTCTCGCGCGCGTTCGTTCGGGTGGGGGATACCGTCCTGCTCCTCGGCGATGGCGATCTCTCCCTTGGCGGCAGCGAGTACATGAGGACGATCCATGCCACGGTGGCGGGCGCGTTGCCGCGCCTGGATCTGAGGGCCGAGAAGGCCCTGTACGACGTCGTCCTCGATCTGGTTTCCGCGCGCAAGCTGGCTTCCGCCCACGATGTCGCCGACGGCGGCCTCGCCGTGGCCCTTGCGGAGTGCTGCTTCAACTTCGAGAGCGCCGGCCTGGGCGGGGACTTCGAAATCGGAGATCCGGGAGGCGGCGACGACTTCGACGAGACGGAGCCTGCGCGCACCGACGCGATCCTCTTCTCCGAAGGCCCCTCGCGCATGATCGTCTCCACCTCGGACCCCGAGGCGGTCGAGGCCCGCGCGGCAAAGTCCGGGGTGGCCTGCCGGCGTCTTGGCGCCGTGGGCGGATCGCATCTCACCCTGCGCTCCGGCGGCGTTCAACTGACGCGCCATTCCGTGTCCGAACTCCTGAGCGCGTGGGCTTCTCTCGAGCGCAGTCTTTCCGCTTAGAGTTCGAGAAGCGGCCATGAAGCTCAGCCAGATCACCGACGATCACTTCAAGGATCAGTGCGGCATCTTCGGCGTCTTCGGCCATGCCGAGGCCTCCAACCTCACCTATCTCGGGCTCTACGCGCTTCAGCATCGCGGACAGGAAGCAGCGGGCATCGTCTCTTCCGACGGAGAGACGCTGAAGGCGGTGCGCGGCATCGGCCTCGTGAGCGATGTCTTCGGGCGTGAGGAAACCATCGCCTCCCTGATCGGATCCTCGGCGATCGGCCACGTCCGCTACTCGACGGCGGGCGGCAGCGGCGAGCGCAACGTTCAGCCCATCCTCATCGGCTGCCAGCGGGGCGAGATCGCGGTCGCCCACAACGGCAATCTGGTGAACGCCGATGTCCTGCGGGAGCAGCTCGAATCCGCGGGCTCGATCTTCCAGTCGAGTTCGGACACCGAGGTGCTGCTCCATCTCTACGCACGCGCCCGCATCGGCCCCGTGGAGGACGCGATTGCCTCGAGTCTTCTCAAAGCGCGGGGTGCTTACTCCCTGCTCTTCCTCACTCAGAACGCGCTCGTCGCGGCGCGCGATCCGATGGGCATCCGGCCCCTCGCCCTCGGACGCCTGGGTGACGCCTACGTCCTCTCGTCCGAAACCTGCGCTTTCGACCTGATCGAGGCGACGTACATCCGCGACGTGGCGCCGGGCGAGGTGCTGGTCATCGACAAGGATGGCCTGCGCTCGTACTTCCCCTTCCCGAAGGACACGGCCCGGCACTGCATCTTCGAGCACGTCTACTTCGCCCGCCCCGATTCGAAGGTTTTCGGCCGCAGCGTGCTCGCGTCGAGGCTCGAGATGGGCCGAAGGCTCGCCCGCGAGTCGCCGGCTCCCGCCGACGTGGTGGTTCCGGTTCCCGACAGCGGCATCGGCGCCGCCCTCGGCTATGCGGAGGAGAGCGGCATCGCCTACGGCATGGGTCTCGTGCGCAACCACTACATCGGTCGTACGTTCATCGAGCCCAAGCAGAAGGTCCGCAGCTTCGGGGTGCGCATCAAGCTGAACCCGGTGCGCGAAGTGCTCGAGGGGAAACGGGTCATCCTCATCGATGACTCGATCGTGCGCGGCACCACCTCGCGAAAGATCGTCGACCTCATCCGCTCGGCCGGGGCCGCGGAGGTCCACCTCCGGATCTCATCGCCGCCGACCACGCACCCGTGCCACTACGGCATCGACACGCCGCGCCGGAGCGAACTGATCGCGTCGTCGCAGTCGGTGGAGGAAATCCGCCGCCGTGTGGGCGCGGATTCGCTCGCGTATCTCTCGCCCACCGCGCTCAGCGCCGCGGTCGGAGACTCGCACGGAACCCGCCACTGCATGGCCTGCTTCACCGGCCGCTACGCGGTGCCGGTGCGAGAGGAAGAGACGATCGAACTCTTCCCGCTCGCGGTCTCGCGCTGACGAGCCAATAGCTTCTGGCTGTGCGAGCCTGGTAGTTGGGCGCTACCGGAGCGAGGGGCGGAGAAACGCCATCGCTCGTTCCGCGGCCCAGAATCGGCCCGGCGCCGCGGTCCGCGCCGAGAAGCCCACGTGGCCACCGGTG
>JAIBCN010000087.1 GCA_019694155.1 Vicinamibacteria bacterium
CGCGTGCCGGCGTAGCCGTCGGCAACGAAGAACGTGCCGTCGGGCAGCCAGGCGATGTCGGTGGGGCGGAGGAAGTTGTTGGGGCCTCGCCCCGGCACGCCGCGCACGCCCATCGTCTTCAGGAGCCTGCCGTCGTTGCTGAAGATGTTGATCTCGTGCATGTCGTCGTCGACGATCCAGATCTTCTTCTCCGGGTCGTAGGGATTCTGGAGGATCTTGTGGGGTCCGCGGGACACTTCGCCAAGGCCCGTGCCACGCCACGGGGCCAGATACTTGTCGTGCTGAAGCCACTCTTCGACGGTGTTGCCGTTTCGATCCACCGCGAAGACGATGTGGTGCCGGCGCATTTCATAGGGATAGGGAGTCCCGGCGTAGGGCCTTCGTCCGGTGTTGGTGCGGCGCGGATTCAGGAGGCAGGGGCAGATCCACGGCTCCGCTCCCGGAGGAAGGGAGATCTCGCCACGCTGCGACACCCAGACCTTGTCAGGGCTCTCCGCGAAGACGCCGGCGCCCGAACCCCATGTCCAACCGTCGTGAGAAAGGTCCTTGTCGGGCAGAGGCTTCGGCCAGTTCGGAACGACCACGTAGTCGCCCATCTCGCCGGCCAGCGCCGGTCCCCGGGGACGCGGCGGAGTCCCCTGCTGAGCGCTGCTGCTCCCGCTCATCATCAGCGAGACGAGAATCCCGAACATCACCAACGCCGTGACCAGCGATCGCCTGACGCGCATAGTTACTCCTTGACCGGGTTTGAGGTTCTTCACAGGATGCCGCTTTCCCCTACAGCTGTCAACGATGTCACCGGACGCTCCCGCGGCTTGACAGCGTCGGCCTTCCACGGTTGACTACGCCCATGAGGACTCGAGGCCTTCGTGACACCGCTCGCGCCCTGGTGGTCGCCGCACTGACCCTGTTCGCAGGACCCACCTTCAGCCAGACGGCGGCGCCCGCGAACGCCCCGGCCAGGGAAATGGCCACGGTGCCGACGAGTCACGCCAGCGTGCACATGGCTGCGGGCTCGGGCAGCGAGGTCCTCATGATGGTCCCCAAAGGCACGGCCCTGCCCGTCCTAGGCAGGAAGGGAGAGTGGGTTCAGGTCCGGCTGACGCCCGAACTCCGCAAGACCTCGATCGTGATCCGGTGGTACAAGAACGAGGACAACGGCTGGATGCACGACTCGACCGTGGTCATAAGCCCGGCCAAGCCCTGAGCGCGCCGCGCGAGGGGTTTCAGGCGACCGCGCTCTCCAGGAGACGGAAGGTCCCGGCCTCCGCGTCCATCTCGGCCGGGATGCCCTCCGGCACCGTGAACTGCTTGTCGATGTGACCGATCATGGCGCCGCGGTAGGCCGGCACGCCGAGGGGCTTGATGTGATCCTCGAGCACCTCTTCGATGGTGAGCGACCCGTACCCGCTGCTGTCGGGCTCGCAGTCCGAGCACTGACCCCAGATGAAGCCCCTGATCTTCGCGAGGAGACCGGCGAGCTTCAGGTGCGTGAGCATGCGGTCGATGCGGTAGATACCCTCGTGGACATCCTCGAGAAACAGGATTCTCCCCGTGAAATCGGGCAGATAGGGCGTGCCGACGAGGTGGGCGAGGACGGTCAGGTTGCCCCCGACAAGCGGCCCCTGGGCTCGTCCGGGAGTCAGGGTCTGCGTCCGGAAGCCCACGGGCACGATCCGGTTCTTGAAGTCAGGCTCATTGACGTAAGCCGCGGGCTCGCCCTCCATCACCACGCGCTTGAACCAGTTCGCCGATAGCTCGGTCCACGCCGAGAATCCCGTGGGTGCGTGAAAGGTCACGAGGCCGGTCTTCGCCGGGATGGCCATGTGGAGTGCGGTGATGTCCGAGAAGCCGAAGAGGACCTTGGGGTTCTTCGCGATCACGTCGAAGTTCAGATAGGGCAGCAATCGCGCGGCTCCCCAGCCCCCTCGCACCGCGCAGATCCCCTGGACGGACTTGTCCGCGAACAGAGCGTTGATGTCGGAGGCACGGTCCTCGTCCTTGCCGGCGAGATACCCGTACCGATCGAGCGCATGGGCTCCCGCCTTCACGTTGAACCCCAACGCCTTCAGGTTGTCGATCGCGATCTCCAGGTCCATCCGCTGAAACGTCGCGGAGGATGGATGGATCAAGCCAAGCGTGTCGCCGGCCTTCAGCCGCGGGGGCTTGACCGGAGCACCCTTGGGTTGCGCGGAGGCGCTGGAAGCGGTCGAAGAAAGAGCCGCCAGGGCGGCGGCTCCGGTGCGGGCCAGGAAGTCTCGGCGATCGTTCATCGGTCTCCTTCGTATCTCCAGGACCGGATCATCGCATCCCCCGTGTCCGGGAACGGACACCGCGGACACCCGCCGTATCTGTCGAAGGGGTCTAAGCCGCCTCGCCCGGGGAACCGTGCTCCGTTGCCTCTTCCTTGACCCGCCGGAGGCCGAAGCGCTTCATCTTCTCGGAAAGGGTGGAGGGAAGCAGGCCCAGCGAGGACGCGGCCCGCCGCTGATTCCAGTGCGAAAGCTCGAGGGCCATTAACACAATCTTGCGCTCATAGTCTTCGACCATCTCCTTGAGAGGGCGACGGTCAGGGAAGAGAAAACCGGGATTCGTCTCGAGCATGGCACTGTCCTCTATTGGAACGAATGGAAAACGCCTTTGCCAGATAAGACGCAAGGAGCGGTTCATTGGTTCCCGAAGAATTGAAATCCTTCCATTCAGGAACATGAACCGAAAGGCTTTACAGCCGCATTACAAACGTCACACCAAAGTCCCCACGGAAGGCACTTCAGCGCCCGGCGGGGCGGAGCGATCCTTTAGCCATGGTGATTGAAGTCCGCGAGCTCGCCAAGAGCTACGAAAACGTACACGCCCTGAAGGGGCTGTCCATCGACATAGCCGCCGGAGGGATCGTGGGACTGCTCGGGCCCAATGGGGCAGGCAAGACCACGTTCGTGGAGATCCTCGAGGGCCTGAGGCCCGCGACCTCGGGCTCCGTCAGGGTCCTCGGCCTCGATCCGCAGACGAGCCCCTCGGAGCTTCGGCGGCGCCTGGGTGTTCAGCTTCAGCAGACCGAGTTCCCGGAAGCGCTCACCGTCGAGGAGACCTTCCGCCTGTTCGGCTCGTTCTATCCAAGAACACTCGACACGTCGCAGGTCCTCGCCGCCGTGGATCTCACGGAGAAGCGGAAAGCCGCGGTCGTGAGCCTTTCCGGCGGCCAGAAGCAGCGCCTGGCCATCGGCCTCGCGACGCTGCACGACCCCGAGCTGCTGATCCTCGACGAACCCACATCGGGTCTCGACCCCATCGCGCGGCGCGGCATCCACGAGATCCTGCGCCGGCTCAAGGCGATGGGCAAGACGATTCTCGTGTCTTCGCACTACCTCGACGAGATCGAGGCGCTCGCGGATCGCGTGGTGATCCTGAGGGCCGGCGAAATCGTGGCGGACGGGACGCCTCTCGAACTCCTCGCGCGGGCGGAAGGCGCATCCACCCTGTGGATCGAAATCGACAGTGCGGTTGAACCGGAGAACCTGGTGCCGGGCGCCCGCTTCGAAGGCCGCGACGGCGCCCTTCTGCGGTACCGCACGAAGGACTCCACGACCGCCATCGTCGGCCTCGGAGCGTCGCTGAAGTCGTCGAACGCGAGGCTGCTCGATCTTCGCCTCAAGCGCCCCACGCTGGAGGACCTCTACGTTCAACTCATTGGAGAATCCGTGACCCAAAACCCTCGGGAGGAGGCTGCCTGACCATGGTCTTCCAGAGCTACATCGCCCTCGTCAAAGCCCAGCTCACCGCCTTCTTCCGGTCGAAGGCCGCGCTCTTCTGGTCGCTCGCCTTCCC
>JAIBCN010000092.1 GCA_019694155.1 Vicinamibacteria bacterium
GCGCGGTCTATGAGGGTTGTCGCGACACCTGCGGAGGCGAGTTGGAACGCCGCGCTGGAGCCCGCGGGGCCGCCGCCGATGACGAGGACGTCGGTTCGCAA
The DNA here is from genome assembly GCA_019694155.1 of Vicinamibacteria bacterium. Taxonomy (GTDB): domain Bacteria; phylum Acidobacteriota; class Vicinamibacteria; order Fen-336; family JAGNNV01; genus JAGNNV01. The sequence continues at coordinate 102 of JAIBCN010000092.1, forward strand.
GCCGCTCACTTCCGCGAACCGTGCCCCCGCGGCTGGTTAGACCGCACGAGCCGCCAGCCCTCGCCACAGGCTCAGCTCGACGGCGAAACCGGGACCGAAGCCGATACCCAGGACGAACTCGTTCGGCGCGAGATTTCCGAGAGCCCGATCCAGCACGAACAGGATGGTAGCGGAGCTCATGTTGCCGTGGTCGCGGAGCACGGATCGCGAGCATTCGATCTGGGCGGGGGAGAGACCGAGCTCCTCCTCGGCGACATCCATGACTCTGCGTCCTCCGGGGTGAACCGCGAAGGCCGAGACTTGTTCGAAGGTCACGCCGTTGCCGCCCAGGAACTCGACGACCATGGGACGCAGTTTCCCCCGCAGAAAATCGGGCAGTCGCTTGTCGAGGACCAGCTTGAAACCGCGGTCGACCACGTCGTATCCCATGGCGCCCAGGCTGTCCGTCATGAAATAGCTGGCGGCGCTCACAAACTCGACCGAACTCCGGCCCGCGCGGGGGTGTTCGGCCCCCAGCAGAACCGCGGCCGCTCCTCCGTCGGCGAACAGAGCGGCGGCCACCATGTTGGTCGCGGAGGCATCCTGCGCCTGGAAGGTGAGAGACGAGAACTCGACGGCCACGACGAGGGCGGCCGCGCGGGGATGGGCAGTCACGTAGTCGGCGGCCCGGGACAGGGCTACAGCACCCCCCGCGCAGCCGGCCTCGGTGATGGGCAGACGCACGAGCCGCGGGCCGAGCCGCAGGGCGTTGGCGATGTGCGCGTCGACCGCCGGGATCATGAAACCCGTGCAGGAACTCGAAACCAGGATGTCGATCGAGGAGAGATCGGCGCGCGACAGAGCGGAACGGCTGAGTTCGATGCCGGTGCGGACCACCGCCTCCTGATACACGGCGTTGCGCTCCGCGAACGTCGCGTCAACGAAGACCTCACCGAGTGGTTTCAGCGACGAGCGCGAGTCCACCCCGGCCCGAGAAAACAGACGCTCCACCGCGCGTGGATCGACATCTGGCCCCGCGCTCGAAAGCCAGGCCAGAACCTCCGCGGTGACCTCGCTCTGCTGGTGCCGGAACGGGGCCGGGAGAGTCTCAATCGCGGCGAGAAGTGGCAATGAGGCCGATGGTCAGGACGTGGAAGCGAAGAGGCCGATGAGACCTGCCTGCGCCAAGCGGCTAGAACGGAACGTCTTCGTCGGAAGCCTGGAAATCGTCCGCGGGTCCCGGCCCGGGCTCTCCCGGAGCACTCGATCGCGGCGCGCCATCGCCGCGTGAGCCGAGAAGGACGATCCGTGAGTTGAAGCCGCTCACCCGGATCTTCGTGACGTTGCGCTTGATGCCGTCCTTGTCGGTGTACTCGTCGTACTTGATCGAGCCTTCCACGTAGAGCGGCTTTCCCTTGGTGACGTAGTCGCGCACCACCTGGGCGGTCTTGCCGAAGACCTCGACGCGGTGCCATTCGGTCTTCTCCTGCTTCTGGCCGGACTTGTCCGTCCAGGTCTCGGAGGTGGCGAGCGAGAAATTGGCGATGGGTTCGCCGGACTGGGTGTAGCGGATTTCCGGGTCCTTGCCGACGTTCCCGATGAGCGTCACTTTGTTGACTGAGGCCATTTGAGTTTCCTTCTTGTGTTTGGTGTCGTAGCTTGAGAGAGATGGTTAAGAAATGTGACGCGGAGTTGCCTATTGCTGCCCGAGCTTCTCTCGCGCGAGTCGGGCCGCCTGGGAGTTGGGGAACCGTTCCACGACGAACCTGTACTCGAGGACGGCCTGGGACTTCCTGCCGAGGGCATCGAGAGCGACGCCCTTCTTGTAGCGCGCGTCGGGGATCTTGTCGCTGTCGACGAAGTCGCGGAGCAGGGCATTGAAGGCGGTGACTGCGTCTTCGTACTTGCCCTGGGCCTGGAGGCACTCACCGATCCAGTACTGGGCGTTGTCCGCAAGGTCCGTATCCCGGTAGAGGCGCAGGTATTCCTGGAAGCCCTGAACGGAGAGATCGTAGTTCTTGCGGGCGAAGTCGCTGTACGCCTGCTGGTACAGATCGCGGGGCGGAATGGCGGGCCCGTTCGGCGTTGCCGAGGGACTGGCCCCGGGGACGCCCGAGGCCGCAGGCAGGCCGCTCGCGGCAGGCTGGGACGCCGTTGCGGTGGAGGCGCGAAGGCGGTCGGAGATCTCAGAGAGACGTTCCTGTTGATCCTTGATCGCGACCATGGCCCGTTCGTCCTGGACCCTCATGTCCTGTTGAAGCTTCTTCAGAAGCGCCGACTGCTCGACCAGAATGTCCATGATCTTCTTCAGGTCTTTCTGGGCTTCGAGCCTCGCCTGGTCAGCTTCAGCGACCTGGCCCTGCAGGGTGGCGATCTGCTGAGTCAGGGCCAGGAATTCCTTCTTGTCCGCACGGGCCACGGTGGGGAAGGCGAGGGCGCACATCGCGACGAGGAGGACGAATCGGAGGGGAGCGGAGGGCTGATGAACTCTCATGACTTTCGTGGACCTCAGGTGATGGGAGGGAAGGATAGCGGTCGCGGTGTTCGGTTCGGGTCCGGTCGCTGCGGCAGGAATCATCGAACGGTCTGGCTCCAGTCGGGGGCCTGACTGTTCCCGGGGCCGACCGCGATGCTACGCATCCTGACGCCCATGCGGTCGGTCTGCGCGAGCTGCCAGGTCCCGCCACGGTTGCAGGCGAAGACCAGGTGCCGGCCGTTGGGGGCCCAGGACGGATACTCGCAGCTGCCCCGGCCCGTGGTCAGCTGCCGCACCTGGCCGGTCGCGAGATCCACTACGGCGATCTCGAACCCGCCATCCTCGAGGCGGGACGAGTAGGCGATCTCCGAGAACTCCCGAGACGGGTTCCAGGCGCATGCATCGTTGTAGTTGCCTACGGTGGAAAGGCGCCTCAGGTTGAGGCCCTCGCTGTCCATGACCCAGAGCTGGGCCGAGCCGCTGCGTCCCGAAGTAAAAGCGATCTCGAGCCCCGACGGGCTCCAGCAGGGGGCGGTGTCCTGTGCCGGGGTTCCGGTGAGGTTGTGCGCATCCGTTCCGTCGATATTGGCGACCCAGATGTCGAAGTTCCCGGCCCGGTTGGAGCTGTAGGCGATCTTCTTGCCGTCCGGTGAAACCACGGCCGCGAAGGCCTGCGTGCCGGGGCGCTCGTTGGTCACATTCGGCACGCTTCGTCCTTCGAAGATCCAGGAGAGATAGATCTGGGGGTCTCCGTTCCGATAGGAGGTATAGATGATGCCCCTGCCTCCCGGCGTCCACCCGGGGAGGATGGAGAGCTGGCGATTGACCGTGACCTGCCTGACGTTGAAACCGTCATAGTCGGAGATGTAAAGCTCCTTGCGGCGCCTGTCCGGGTAGTCCCGGTCGGAGACGAAGACCAGCCGCGTGCGCGTCACCCCCTGGATGGAGGCCAGGCTGAGAATGTCGTCGGCCGCCTGGTGAGCGAAGGCGCGGAAGGTGTTCGGATTCGTCGGCTCCACCCGGCCCGCGTATCGCTTGCTCATGATCGAGGAGGAGCCGTCGACGCTGAACGTCCGCGCATCGAGCGCGAACTCCGTTCCGGTCTGGGTCACCTCGAAGGTCACGAGGATATTGGCACCCACCGACTTCCAGTCGAGGTAGTTCGGCGCCTTGGGGTCCACCGGAGGGAGCGACCTCATCAGGGATTCGGGTGTGAGCTGGAATCCCTCGAAGTCGAGATCGGTCTTGAGCACCTCCCGCACCACCCCGCAGGAGGTGCGGAGGGGCTCGACCGTCGCTGAGCAGGGCGCGATCGCGACCTTGGTGGCCCCGGTTCCGCCGATGATGAACTTGTAGATGTCCTGGGACTGCGGAGCCGCCTTCACCCCGCCGTAGCCGGCCAGGACGGCGCACAAGGCGGCGCTAAGACAGAGGCTTGAAGGTCGCATGGATGAGGATCGTTTCCTTGTCGTATGAATTGGGGATAGGGCCAAGCTGAGTGCTGACGACGGCGCGTTCGGCCAGACGGTCGATGGTTGCGGAGCCCGAGGATTCGATGACTTCGACCTGATCGATCGATCCATCGCGGTGGATGGTAAAGGCGACCTTCACGCTGCCCGCCAGATCGGGACGGATCTGGCGAGCCCAGGTCGCCCAGATCCGGTTCTGCGCGGCCGCCAGGTAGAAGCCGAGAGGGCCGGCGGCTCCAGTGTCGCCGTTCAGGACGCCCGGCGTCTGCGCCGCGAAATCGAGCCCGGTCGCCGCGCTCGCCGCCCCTGGAGTCGGCGCGGCGGCGCTGGCGGCTGGCTGGTTCTTGGGGATCTTCTCGGTGGCGATCTCGCGGGACTCGATCTTCTTCGAGTCTTTCACGCTTCGTTTCAGGTCGACCGGGGCGACGCCCTTCTTCGGGATGACCTTCTCCGGCTTGATCAGACGCTCGGGGGCCGCAGGCCTCGGCTCGGGCTTGACCGGCTCCACGGGCGCCGGCGCCTCGGTCTCGGTGGACGGAGCGGGCCCGGCGGCGCGGGGCAGTCCGCCACCCTTGGGCAGAGGCACTGCGAAACCCTCGACCACATTGATGAGGGGACGCTTCGGCGTCAGAAGGGCCAGGATCAGAATCGCGAAGAAGGTGGTCGCATGAGCCGCGCCGGAAAGGAGGAGGCTCCTCGAATAGCCTTCATCGACAAGAGCCTGCCGGGCCACGAGGACGCGCAAAACGGGATCGTTCACGAGGCCTCCTTCGGGGTGTCATAGGCGAACCCGATACGTTCGACGCCGCAGCGTTTCAAAAGGTCGACGACCTCGATGACTTTCCCGTAGCGGACGCTCTGGTCGGCCCGAAGGTACACCACGTGGGCGGGCCGGCCGACCATCAGGGCCCGGATCTGGTCTTCGAGGAGGGGCAGGGCCAGGGGCTGCTGGCCAAGGTACGCGCGCCCCTGGGCGTCGAGGGTGACGGTGAGCCGGTCCTCGGGCTGGTTGTCGAACTGGTTCGCGGTGGGGAGAGTGATGTCGATGCCCTGGCTCATCATGGGCGCTGTCACCATGAAAACCAGAAGGAGCACCAGAACCACGTCCACCAGCGGCGTCACATTGATTTCGCCGATGCTCCGGCGCGCGCGCTTTCGCCTGAAGGCGAGGTAGCCGGAAGCTGCGGCCCGGCCGCCGCCGTTGTCTGCTGAAGAGCTGAGGCCCGCCATGCCCTGCGGTCCCGCCTACGTGAAGTTCCGTTCGACCATGCTGATGAACTCCATCGCGAAGTCATCCATCGTGGCCGAAAGAGCCTTCACCCGATCCGAGAAATAGTTGAAGAAGAGTGCCGCGGGAATGGCTGCGAAGAGCCCCGCCGCGGTGGTGATGAGCGCCTCCGAGATTCCGGGGGCCACGATCGCGAGATTCGCCGAACCCTGACGCCCGATCTCGCCGAACGCGTTCATGATGCCCCAGACCGTTCCGAACAGCCCGATAAACGGGGAGACGCTCGCGGTGCTGGCAAGGAAGCTGAGCCGCTTCTCGAGCCGGGTCTCCTCGACGGACGCGGCCCGCGCGAGCGCGCGAGAGACCGCGTCGAGGCTGCGGATCGAAGGACGTTGCGCACTGCCGCCAGCCACCGGCCGGACCTGCTGATTGATCTCCTGGTAGCCCGCCTGGAACATGCCGACGAGCGGGGAGTAGGTGAGCTGGTTCGCCACCGCGTTCACCTCCGAGAACTTCTGGCTTTTCCTGAACACGTCGAGGAAGCGCTTCGACTCCCGTGCGGCGCGGGCGAGCGTCGTCCATTTATTGATGATGATCCCGAAGGACACGAAGGAGAACACCATCAGCAGGACGATGACGGCGATCGCGGTGGGGCCGGAGTGCTTCAGGAAGCCTAGGGCGCCCCCACCGAAGGCGTTGGAGGCGGCGCTTTGAGCCAGAAGGAAATGGATCATCATCTGTATGCTGTTGCCGACCTCTCAGAATCGCACAATATGTTGTGTACGTCAATGAATGGACCCTGACCGGCCCGGGTTCCATGCTACCCTCACGGGCCCTCTTATGCTTCGTGTCCTGCGCATCGAAAACCTCGCGGTGGTGGCTTCCGCGGAGATCGAGTTCGGCCCCGGACTGAACCTGCTGACCGGTGAGACCGGGGCGGGGAAGTCCATCGTGGTCGACGCCCTCGGACTCGTTTGCGGCGAGAGGGCTGATGGCGACCTCGTCCGGACGGGCGAGGAGAAGGGGACCATCGAGGCGATCTTCGACGTGCCCAGGGGGTTCGGATTCGAGGCGCTCGGCCTCGGAATCGAAGAGGCGGATGGAGAAGTCGCTATCCGGAGGGAGATCCTGGCCTCAGGCCGAAGCCGGGCGATGATCAATGGCGTGACGGTCTCTCTGGCCGGCCTCAAGAGTGTCGGTCAGCACCTGGTGCAGATCCACGGCCAGCACCTGCACCACGCACTGCTCAATGCCGAGTTTCATCTCTCCTTTCTGGACCGGTTCGCCGGACTCGACGCGAAGGCGGAGCGAGCCAGGATTCTGTTTGGCGAAGCGCAGGCGGCCGACGCGGCGCTACGGGACTTTGTCGAAAAAGCCCGGCAGTTCGGACGAGAGCGCGATACCCTCCGCTTCCAGGTCGACGAGATCCGGAAAGCCGATCTGCGCGCGGGTGAAGAAGAGGAACTGCGAGAGGAACGTTCCCGCCTCCGGAACTCCGAGCGCCTCGGTGAGTTGACATCGGAAGCCGGCGGTCTTCTGGATGGCACCGAGGACGACCCGGACAATTCGCTTCTGTCGAAGATGCGGTCACTGGGCAGGCGCCTGGACGAAATCAGCAGGCTCGATCCTTCCGCGGTCAGAGAGTCGTTCAGCCGTCACGGCGAAGTGCTGAGTCTGCTCAACGACTGGTCGGCGGATCTTGCGGACTACGTTTCATCGCTGGACGCCCAGCCGGGTCGGATCGACGAGGTCGAGTCGCGCTTGGCGACCTTAGAGCGCCTCAAGAAGAAATACGGCTCAAGTATTGATGAAATAATGTCTTTTCTGAGTGAGTCGGAGAGCCGACTCAACGCCATCGACGACCCCGAGGCGGAGGAGCGGCGCCTTGCCAAGCTCTCGAGCACGGCGTGGGCCACCTACGCGGCAGCAGCCGCAGGACTGTCAAAGGAGCGTCGGTCCGTCGCAACCAAGCTGCAAAAGGCGGTGGCGCGCGAGCTTGGGGAACTGGCCATGGCCCAGTGCCGGTTCGAGGTCCGCTTTGAGCCCGCGTCCGCGCCGACGGACTTCGACTGGCGGGCTCACGGTCTCGAGACCGGCGAGTTCTTTCTGTCCGCCAACCCGGGGGAAGAACTGAAGCCGCTCAAGTCGGTGGCCTCGGGCGGCGAACTTTCCAGGGCCCTGCTTGCATTGCAATCGCTTCTCAATGCGCATCCATCGGGCGCCGTCGTTTTCGACGAGGTGGATGCCGGCATTGGGGGCGCCGTGGCCGAGGCGGTGGGACGCCGGCTCGCCCGGGTCGCTCGCGACCGGCAAGTCTTGTGCGTGACTCACCTCGCGCAGGTCTCCGCCTTCGCAGACCGCCACTACGTGGTCGAGAAGCGAGTCGTTCGCGGGCGGACGATCACAGAGGTCCGCGAGGTAGACGGGCGGGACCGGGTCCGCGAAGTTGCCAGAATGCTCGCCGGGGAAGTGGTCACGGGTTCCGCCGAGAAGAACGCTGAAGAACTCATCGGCCGGGTCCGGCGCTTTGATGCCGAGCCGCGGACGTAGTCTGGTTCCCACTGTGGCGAAGCGCAGGTACTTTATCGAGACGTTCGGCTGCCAGATGAACGTCAACGACTCTGAGAAGGCGGCTGGGCTCCTGGAGGCGGAAGGTCTGGAGAGGGTCGAGTCGGCCGGGGGCGCTGATGTGATCTTCGTGAACACGTGCGCAGTGCGGGAACGCGCCGCCGAGAAGCTGTTTCACGCGGTGGGCCGGTACAAGACTCTCAAGTCTCAGAATCCGGCTCTGAAGATCGCGGTGGGAGGGTGCGTCGCCCAGCTTCAAGGCAAGGAGATCATGGAGCGGGCGCCGGCAGTGGACGTGCTTGTCGGAACCCACAATCTCCGAGACCTTCCTCGGCTGCTTGGCGAGTCCGCGGAGTCGGGAGACCGTCGCTCCGCCCTCGACCGCGAAGCGGACGCCTTCGGCATCCCCGCCGACGTTGTTTCTCACTCCAGCCGTACGCGCGCCTACGTAACCGTGGTGGAGGGCTGCAATCACGTATGCAGCTTCTGCGTAGTGCCGCGGACTCGAGGTAAGGAGGTGTGCCGATCTCCCGAGAGTATCGTCCACGAGGTTCGCAGTTTGCTCGACCGCGGCTACCACGAGGTGATGCTGCTTGGGCAGACGGTCAATGCCTATCGCTTTGGCAACGTCGATTTTCCTGACCTCCTGCGCCAGGTCCATGACGCCGATGAACGGCTGTGGCGCCTCCGCTTTACGACCTCGCATCCGGAACATGTGGACGAGAAGTTCGCTCGGTGTTTTGGAGAGCTGCCGCGCCTCGCGCCCTATCTCCATTTGCCCGTGCAGTCCGGCGCGGATGGGATCCTGGCCGACATGCGGCGTGGCTACACGGCTGGTGAGTACCTGGAGAAGCTGGCACTGCTCCGATCGCATCGGACCGATCTCGCTCTGACGGCGGACGTAATCGTCGGGTACCCGGGAGAGACCGACGAAGACTTCGATGCCACGTGTCGCCTGGTTCGCGAGGCAAACTACGATGGGCTGTTCGTCTTTCTCTACTCGCCTCGGCCCGGAACCACGGCGATCCGCCGGCCCGACGATGTGCCTGAGGCCGAGAAGAAGCGGCGATTCAAGGTGCTGAACGAGCAGCAACAGCGTCAGCAGAGACTCCGCCATCAGAACTACCTCGGCCGCGTCGAAGAGGTTCTGATCGAGGACATCGCTGACGGCGAGGCCAAGGGCCGCACGCCGCATTTCCGGCTGGTCCATTTCGATGCGCCGTCGGGCCCGAACGTCGCCCCTGGCGCCAGAGTGGACGTCGAAGTTACAGAAGCGTTTCCGAACTCGCTGCGCGGCCGGTTCGTCGAACGCGTCCGCGAACGCGACCCGCGTCAATAGAAGGGCAAAGCGAAGTCTCGGTGCGAAGGAGAGTTGGCTCCCTCGCGAGATCCATCACGCGCGTCTCTTTCTTTCATTGACCGCACGCGGTTTCGTTCCTAAGATCGGCGGTCAACCATGATCGTCCTCGCGATTACGAATCAAAAAGGTGGGGTTGGAAAGACCACGACCGCCATCAACTTAGCGGCCGCACTGGCGATGCGCGGTAAGCGAACCCTCCTCATAGACCTGGATCCACAGGCCAATTCGTCGATGAGTTATCTGGATCTGAGCACCGTGGAAAAGTCGACCTACGACCTGCTCATGGGGGAGAAGAAGCTCGGTGAGATCGTGCGCCAGACTGCGGTGGAGAATCTGGAAATTGCTCCCGCCCGTATCTCGCTCGCCAAGGCCGAGAACAAGCTCATCGGAGAGCTCGAGGGTCATTTCAAACTCCGGGATGCGCTTGACTCGCACAAGAAGCAGTACGACTTCATAGTCGTGGACACGCCGCCGACTCTGGGAATAATCACAGCCAACGCGCTGGTTGCATCGAGCCACGTTCTCGTGCCCGTTCAGTCCAGCTACTTCGCTCTGGAGGGCACCGAGGATCTGCTCGAGACGGTTGAGAAGATCCGCGCGCGGCCGAATCCTGACCTGAAGCTCCTCGGCGCCGTGATAACGATGCACGACCGCCGAACGACGTTGGCTCGAGACGTTCAGAAGGCGATCGTCCAGCTCTTCGGCAACAAGGTGTTCAAGACGACCATCACGAAGAGCATCCGGCTCGAGGAGAGCCCCGCACACCGCGAGTCGATTTTCACGTTCGCGCCTCAATCCAGCGGGGCGCTCGAGTACTACAAGCTTTGCGAAGAGGTGATCGAACGTGTCTAACGTCAAGAGAGCCGGACTGCCGTCGTCCCTTCGGATGCGCCATGACAGCCATTTCATCGACCAGCTCGGACGCGCCGCGGGCTCTCCAATAGGCCAGTCGATCCCAATCGAGGATATCGACCCGAACCCCAATCAACCTCGCCAGAACGTCGGAGATCTCTCGGAGCTGATCGCTTCCATCCGCGAAAAGGGTGTCCTCGAGCCGATTATCGTTCGGCGCAAGGACTCCCGATTCCAGATCGTGGCGGGGGAGCGACGCTACCGCGCGGCGATCGAGGCTGGGCTGCCTGAGATTCCTTCGGTGGTGAAGGAGCTGAGCGATCCCGAGGTCATGGAGATTGCCCTCATTGAGAACCTCCAGCGGAAGGACCTGACGGCGTTTGAAGAAGCGGATGGCCTGAAGGTACTGGCGGAATCCCACGGCTACACGCACGAGATGATGGCGGAGAAGCTTGGAAAGAGCCGGACCACAGTAACGGAGACTTTGACGTTGTCGTCGATGCCCGACCGAGTGCGCGAGCTATGTCGGCTGGCCGACATTTCCTCTAAGTCTGTTCTTATTCAAGTAGTTCGACAGCAGACTCCGGAGAAAATGGTCGCCTTCATCGACACCCTTCAGAAAACAGGAGTCGGGCCGACACGGGCCGAGGCGCGGCGCCTGATAAAGGCAGTTCCAGACCGTAAGGGTCGACCCAAGAACTTCGTCTTCACCTACAAAACCGGCCGCGACCGCGGCCTTTCGCTCTCTCTGAAGTTCGGGCGCTCGGACGTCTCGAAGAGCGACATCGTGGCTGCCCTCGAAGAACTGACCGGAGAAATCAAGTCGAAGGACCCGAAGGCGATCGGAACGCGCTCATAGGGCCGGCCGGCTGCCTCTGGCCCGGGGGGCCTACATATCAGCCATGTGCAGCAGGCGCTGGCTCCACTCGCCGAAGAGGGCGAATCCGGCAAAGCCAAGCCACGCGGCGAGCAGCATCCGGGCCGCTGCTCGACTGCGCCGATAGACCGACTCGGTCGCGAGCCCCATCGCCAACGCACCCAACGGCGTCACGAACTCCAGGTCTTTCAGATGCTGGAAGCCGTTCGGCGATGGCAGCCCGGCGGCCAGGAGACTGATCCACAGGGCCACGGCGGCCCAGGCAACGACCAGGTTCCGCATCGAGGGATGCAGTTGCCGCCCGAGGAGCCAGCCCCCAAAGGCCAGAAGCAAGACGAAGGGGCCGTTGAACCTCCAGAGGCGAGAGGCGAGTCGCTGCAGGCCGCGCAACGGATTGAGGCTCGTTCCGGCGTACGGGTCGTTGAGGTCGTCGGCCTCCGCCTGCGCGGTGGTCGCCAGCGCGTTCTCGCGCAGCCTTTCCAGCCGTTCCAGCACAACGGACTCGGGCTGCGCCCGGTGATTGCGTACGTTGTCGAAGACGGGTGCGTAGCGGGCGTAGAACAAGCCTCCGGAGATCCCAAGGGCGACCAACGCGGCGATGGCCACCCGAAGCGAAGCCCATCGACCACCCTCGCTCGGCCGGAGAAGCTCGATGATCAGAAGGCCGGCGATGAGCAGGCCGAAGTTCGCAATCGACTGTGTGTAGACGAGAAAGGCCGTCAGGAGTACCCCAGCCAGCCAAGCCGTCTGGACCCCGGGGCGTGTCGCTCTCCGGACAACGGACAGAAGGACGAGAATGGCTACGGCGTCCAGGAACTGGCCGGCGAGGCCTGGGAAATAGCCCAGTGCGAGTCGCCGGACGAGAAGCGGGTGAAACGCGACGTAAAGAGCCCCGGCCGCGCTCGTCGGGGGGCTGAGCCTGAGCGCCAGGCCAGCGCCGAGAGTCAGGATCGGGATCAGCGAACCGAACGTCACCGCAGCGACCGTCGCTGAGTCCAGGGCGTCCATGCCGAACAGTCGGCCTACGCCCTCGGCGAGAACATACGCGCCAGGTGGGTATGGAAACGGATACCACCTTCCGCCGATCTGCTGCAGCCCGAGGCTGCGCGCGTACTGCACCTCGAAGAGCTGGCCAAGGAAGGCCGAGAGGCCTCCGCGATTCAACGTCTGCTGGACCAGGGCGTGGACCCGGTAGTCGGGATAGAAGGCGCTGGGATGCAGGAACGCGACCCGGGAGAGAACCGTCAGCAATGTGATCGCCACGAGTCCGCCCAGATACCGGTGCGGCAGCCGCCAGGCCCCGGCGAGTTTCGCGATCGCGCCGCCCACCACCAGCGTAAGACCCAGGGCGATCAGGCCCCCTCGCAACATTCGCTCCGCTGCCACCGGAGCCGAGGCGAAGGTCACGGCGATAAGCGCGGCAAGGAGACCGCCCCCCGTTGAGGCTAAGGCGACTCCAGTGCCCGCCGCGAGGAGTGTGGCCGAGGTCAGGCCGACGATCAGGGCGCCGCGGACCAGGGTGGGATTGGAAGCCACAAAGCCGGCAGGGGTACGGATCTCCGCCCAATCGACGGCGATGCCCATAGGGCGATCGTTTTCGACCGACGCCTCAAGTAGAACAGAAGCATTGGTGGTACAAGTAGCCACTGGAACATCAAATATGATGATCTCGTAGGGGTGATCTTCCCGAGCCCGCACGCTTCGTTGACCCAGCACTGAGCCGGACAACGACACCGAAATGACAGCCGGGTCCAGGAAGTGCCTGCGCGCACGCAGCCTTAACGACCCTGGCCCACAAAAGCGCATCGGAAACTGAATGGTCGATGCTGGCGTCGTGCTCCACCGGAAGTAGTCCGGTCCATCTCGCTCCACGTCGCGGAAGTCGCGCACGTAGTGGCCATCGGTCGGGCCGAGGTCCACGACGGCGGACGGCGCGAAGCGGTGACCGAGTTGCACCGCGGCCGCTCCCATAATGCTCAGCATCACCACCGCCCAGACCGGCGCGAGGGACGAGCGGCGGCCCGGCTGGGCGACCGGGGAGCCGGAGGTCGTCTGTTCCCTCGTCATAGCCGTCACTCGTGGACGTTATGCTCCACGCCGAGCGGGGGTCAAGAAGGGATCGATATGTCCGAGCAGCTGGCGATGGTGACTGGAGCCTCCTCCGGGATCGGCGAGGCGTTTGCCAGGGAACTGGTTCGCCGCGGCTACGCCGTGATTCTCGTGGCCCGACGACTCGATCGCCTGATCGCCTTGCAAGCGGAGCTGGGCAAGGGAACGGAGGTTCTCGCCGCCGATCTGGCGACAGAGGAGGGAATGGGCGCCGTAGCTGCGCGGTTGAGCCGAGGTGGGATATCGCTTCTCGTGAACAACGCGGGCCTCGGTTTCCGCGGACTGGTTGTGGACCAGCCCGAGGCCAGCATTACGCGGCTGGTGCGGGTGAATCTCGAGGCTCCCATGCGTCTCAGTCGCGGGGCCGCGGCGCAGATGGCCGGCGAGGGTCGGGGAACCCTGATCAACGTGGCGTCGATGGGGGCCTTTCAGCCTGTCCCGTACCTGAACGTGTATGCCGCCACCAAGGCCGGGCTCCTTTCGTTCACGGAGGCGCTGGCGGACGAGGTTGCGGGTTTTGGGGTGACGGTTCAGGCGCTGTGCCCGGGGAACATCCCAACCGGTTTCCAGGACGTGGCTGGCACAAAGGGGAGCCGCTTCGACCGAACACCGTCCATGAGCGCGGGTGAGGTGGCTCGGCGGTCTTTGGATGCGGCGCTTCAAGGGGGCCCAACCCTCTTCCTGCCCGCTCGCATGGATCGGATCAGTATCTTCGCTCAGCGCTTCCTGCCCAGGTTCGTGGCGCGACGCGTGGCCGGGAGCCTCCTCAAGTCGGAGTGACCGCCCGATTTGCGCGAAGGAGCGTCTTCAGACGAACTCAAGGCCGGTGCTGATATTATTGGGTTTCACCGCCGAACTTTCTTCGACGAGGACTATCCAAAATGGCCCCTGAATCCAACCCAGCCTCCAATTTCGCGGAATACGACTATTCCAACTTCTATTACGGGGCGGGCGATGACCCGATGAACCTGCTCGGGCCGTTTTCCGACTGGTATCGCGAGGCGCTTCCAAACGGCTACTACCTTTACTCCGAACCCCTTCAGGGGGCGCCGGAGACCCGTGTCCATGTTCGGAACCGCAAGACGGGCCGGATTCACGAGCTCATCAACATGGCGTCCTACAACTACCTGGGTATCTCGTACCGCCCGGAGGTGAAGGAAGCCGCGATCAAGGCGGTGGAGAAGTACGGCCTTGGGGCTTCAGGCTCGCCGATCCTGTCCGGGACCTTCGACATTCACGAGGAATTCAACGCCGAACTGGCCCGGTTCAAGGGCAAGGAGGCGGTGGTCGTTTTCCCGACCGGCTACAGCGCCAACGTCGGCTTCATCTCCGGCCTGATGCGCGCGGGTGACTCGATCATCCTCGATCAGTACTCCCACGCCTCCGTGGTCGATGGCGCCATCCTGGCCAAGTCCAACACTGTGTTCTTCCGGCACAACAACCCTCTCGATCTCGAGCGCAAGCTCGGGAAGACAAAGGGTAAGAAGCTCGTGGTCGTCGAGGGCGTCTACTCGATGGACGGCGACATCTGCACGCTCCCCGAACTCCTGGAAGTGGTGAAGCGCCACGGCGCCCGCGTCCTCATCGACGAAGCCCACTCCACCTTCCTCTTCGGCCAGAACGGCCGGGGTGTGGCGGAGCATTTCGGTCTCGATGAGGAGGTTGATTTCCACCTGGGGACCTTCTCGAAGAGCCTCGGTGGCCAGGGCGGATTCGTGGCGGGCAGCCGCAAGCTCATCGACTACATCAACGCCTTCGGCCGTTCGCGCTTCTTCTCCTGCAATCTCTCGCCTGTCCTCGTGGCGGGCCTGCTGGCCGGCCTCCGGATCGTGCAAAAAGAGCCGGAATTGCGACAAAAGCTCTGGTCCAACGTCGCCTTCCTCCGCCGGCGGTTCGCCGAAGAGGGGATCGACATCGGTAAGTCCAACTCCCAGGTGATGCCGGTCATGGTCAACAACGATGCCCGCGTCTTCGCGGTGGCCGAGAAGATCCAGGACCGGGGCCTCTTCCTCAACCCCGTCACCTACCCCGCGGTGCCGAAGCACAAGTCTCGTCTCCGCATCTCCGTCTCGGCCGCGCATACCGAGGCCGACCTCGAAACCGCCGTCCGCGTGATCGCGTCCGTCCTGCGCGAAGAGGGTGTATGTCAGTAACCATCTACGGGTATCGGGATGCGATGAGCGCGTTCTTCGAGTTTCCCACGGAGAACGCGCGGGAAATCCTGCCCGATCACCTGGAGCCGGTGGAGGTGCACCACGGCACGAGCATCTTCGCCATGACCGCGTTCGACTTCAACGAGAGTTCGGTGGGCGAGTACGGCGAGGTCGTGATGGCGGTGATCGTGTCGCCCCTGGTGAAACCAGGAGAGAGGCTGCCCAAGTCCGCGATGTATCCGTACCTCGTGGCCACCACGACCAAGGCGGCTCGGGATCACGCCATCGAACGCTGGCACCTTCCCCATTTCATGGAGGACATTCGGGTCGAGTTCGACCGAAGCACCCCCAACCTGGGCGTGGCGCGTGTGAAGGATCTCGCGGGGGCGCCGATTGCCGACCTCACCGTCGCCGCGCACACCTTCGCTCCGGTGAATCACCTCTACCAGTCGTTCATGGCCGATGACTCGGGCAAGTATCTCGCCAGCATCATCATGGAAGGCGAGCAAAGCGAGCATGAAGACGAGAAGGGCAGCATCGTCCTTCATGACCACGAGTTCAACCGGAGGCTGAGCATCGAGGATGTCTATCCCACGCCGTTCCGGGAGTTGTGGATGCGCAACGGTCGCCAGACTTTCGATCCGTTGAAGAGGCTCTAGTTCCTTCAAGCGGCCCACGGAAACGCGGGACATCGAAACGACTGCAGGCCCTCCCATGTCCCGGACTTTCGTCATCCTCAATCCGCACTCCGGCAAGGGCCGCGGCCGGAAGATCGAGCCCCGCATCCGCGAGATCTTCGGCGCTCAGGGCGCCGAGTTCGGTCTGACTGCTCAGGCCGGGGATGAGGAGCGCCTGACCGCATCGGCCATCGCCAGCGGCTTCGACCGCATCGTCGCGGTCGGAGGTGACGGGACCACCTCGAACATCGGCCACGCCATCATGGAGTCGGGCCGGCCGGTGGCCCTCGGCCTGGTACCCGGCGGGACGGGATGCGATCTTGCTCGCAGCCTCGACATCCCGCAGAACGACCTCGTCCGCTGCGCCGAGATCATCGCCGCGGGCCGGGTTCGTTCGATCGACGTGGGCAGGGTCGAGGGCCGCCACTTTCTGAACGTCGCAGGCTTCGGCTTCGACATGGCCGTTCTCGAGCGTTCGTTCCAGGTGCGCTGGCTTCGCGGCGAACTGCTCTACCTCTATTGCGCCCTTCTCGAAATGAAGGCGTACCCGGGGTTTGCTCTCCGAAGCGTGCTCGACGATGGTCCCGGGCCGTCGGGGACGCACATGATGGTGATCGTCGCGAACGCGAGGAAGTTCGGCGGCGGTTTCGCGATCGCCCCCGAGGCGTCGCTCGATGACGGCGCGCTCGACATCGTGAGCTTTGGCGATCTGGGGTTCTTTGCCAGGCTGAAGGCGATGAGCGCGCTCATCAAGGGCCGGCACAATGGCCTGCCGGGGATCGCCACCACGCGCGCGCGTCGGGCGGCCTTCGAGTTCACGGCGCCGCCCACGTTCGAGACGGACGGCGAATGGCGTCAGGCGAAGAGCGCGTCCCTCATCATCGAGACTCTGCCGAAGGCCCTGCGCGTCCTGGTGCCGTGATGGCAATCCTCCGGGCCTTGCGGAGCCTGCTCGCCATGTCGCTCGCTCTGCTGGTGCTGGGCGTCGTCGCCCCCCTGAGCCTCTATCTGATCGTGTTGCCGTGGATCCTCCTCCGACCATCGGAGGAAAACCGGATCGGCGTCGGCTGGGTCACGATCCTCGCGCGTCTCCTGGTGTCCCTCATGCGCTGGGGCGGCGCCCGATTCGAGTTCGAAGGCGAGATCGATTCCAACACGCCCTGTGTTGTGATCATGAATCACCAGTCGGTCCTCGACATCCCCCCCGTGATTCACATCATGAAGCAGCGCCTCCCGCGGTTCGTGGTCCGGTCCAAGTACACCCGCGGGGTGCCCACCGTCTCCCGGGCGATCCGGTTCATCGGCTGCATCCCCGTCGACCCTAAGCGGGAACGAACGGCCGCAGTTCTCGCCTTGAGGAACGCCGCGCGCGAAGGGCTCAAGAACGCGGTCCTCGTCTACCCCGAGGGCCATCGGTCCAGGGATGGCGAGGTCCTTCCCTTCCGGCCGGCTGGCCTGGTGGCTCTGTTGGGGGAGAAGCCCCTGCCCGTATGGACGATCGTCAGCGACGGCCTCTGGCGCTTGACGACTCTGGGAGACACGTTCTTCGCACTCGGAACAGTACGATGCCGGATGCGGGTCGTCGGCCCGGTGATGTCGCCCGAGAATCCGGACGACCTTCCCGCCTTCATCGAGGAGCGGCGGCAAACCATGATCAACGAGCTCGCGAAGCTGCGGGCCGAGGCGGCGAACTGAGCCCGCGAGAGAGCGCCGAACTCGTCCTCGATCGGCCGGGGCTCGAGCTGCTGGACGCGATCGCGGCGGGGGCGGCGGGTACGCTCGCCGCCGCCATCTTCTTTGGGTCGCGGAGTTCGGGAGTGGCCACGAATTCGGCCAGTGCCTACGACCTCATGCTCGTCTGCGACCGGCCCGCGGACTTCTATCGGGCGATGGGGAAGGCGGGGTTCCTTCGGCGGAGCCCGGCCCTGCTGGGGCTGCTCGATGGCCTGCTGCCGCCGACCCAGATTCGCCTGGCTCACGGCGCGGGGCTGGCAAAAGCCTCGGTTCTCTCGATGGCAGCGTTGCAGCGCGCAGTCTCGGCCCGGCGCAAGGACCAGTTCATCGCCGGCCGTCTGTTCCAGGACGTTCATGTCGTGTGGGCCTCGGGGCCGGATTCGATCCGACAGGTGGAGGACGCGATTCGCTCCGCGCGCCTCGTGACGCTGGACTGGGTCGCCCCCGACCTGCCGCAACGCTTCGCGGCGCCGGACTATGTCCGCCAGTTGTTCCGCACCTCATTCGGCTTCGAAGTCCGGCCGGAGGCCGGCGGGAGGGCCGACGCTCTGTACGAGGCCCAGGCGGCTCGTCTGGTGCCGTTGTTCCAGCGGGTGCTCGAGTCGCTGTGCGAGCAGGGCCGCTTGCGGTCGGAGGGAGGGGCCACCTTCTCGTTGCCCGCCCCGCCCTCGAGGCTTCAGTCCCTGCAGCGGCGCGCGTACCTCGAGTGGTCCAGAGTGCGGGCCACCGCGAGGTGGCCGAAACACGCGGTGACCTTCGACGGCTGGCTCGACTACATCATCCGCAAGGCGGAACGCCACTCGGGTGAGACCATCGTTCTCACGCCGCTCGAACGCCGCTTGCCGTTTCTCCTGCTGTGGCCAAGAGCCTTCAGGTTCCTCGCCCGCCAGCGGGGCAAGGGACGGCGGGTGTAACTTCGCTCGAAAGACCCATGCATCCAGAACTCAGAAACGCGCTGGGCGTCCTCGCCGTCGCGATCGCGACGATGTTCGTCTACGCCGCGGTCGGCCGGAAGCGGGACAAGGACGCGAGTGCCAAGGGAACCCAGTTCCTCATGGGCGTGGGGAACTTCCTGGTTCACTGGTTCATGTGGGCTATCGGCCCCATCGAGCGAACCAGCGTGGCCCTTCGGCTCACCCCGGATTTCTTTAACTGGCTGGGCCTCGGGCTTGGGGCCGTGGCGGGTGTTCTTTTCGCCTTCGGACACCTCGGATGGGGCGGCGTCGTGGTGCTGCTGGGCGGCATCTGCGACGTGATGGATGGGCGCCTGGCCCGCTCGATGAAGATCGCTTCGTCCTACGGCGCCTTCATCGATTCGACCCTGGACCGATTCGTGGAGGTGTTCGCCTTCCTCGGCCTCGTCTTCTTCCTGAGAGACAGCGAATGGGGACCTCTCCTTGCCGCGGGGGCGATAACGGGTTCGCTCCTCGTGAGCTACACGCGCGCTCGCGGAGAATCGCAAGGAGTCCTGTGCAAGGAGGGTCTGATGCAGCGCGCCGAGAGGATCGCCCTCCTGGTCTTCGCCGTGTTCTTCGATGGCCCGATGACGCTCACCTTCGGCTGGGACAAGGGCTCCGTGGTCGTGGTGATTCTCGGCCTCATAGCGGCCGGGACGTTCGCTACCGCCTTCCACAGGACTCTCTGGATCGGCACGCGCCTGCGCGAACGGGACCGGGCATCGCGACCGGTGGAATGAAGCCACTCTCCATCGCCGTCCGCGAGGATGCGATGGTGCCCTTCGATCGCTGGCTCGCGACGGAGCTCACGCACGCCCTGAGTCGGCCCGTGGCCCGCGGCCTCGCGCGCAAGGCCATCGTTGCGGGAGTCGTTTCCGTGGCCGGCCGGGTCACGCGCGACCCCGGAATACTTCTGCGATGCGGCCCCTCCGTTTTCGTCCGGCACTGGGACTGGCTTCCGAGGTCGGAGCCGGCTCCGGCCCTGCGGGTGCTCTACGAAGACGACTTCATCGTGGCTGTCGACAAGCCCGCCGGCCTTC
>JAIBCN010000233.1 GCA_019694155.1 Vicinamibacteria bacterium
TCGCTCCGAAGAACCCGCGATCGCCCACCACGGAAGCGCCCACGGATCCCGAGGTGTTCTCGGTCGCCGAATTCGCGACACTTCCCTCGGGAAGCGGCACCTGCACGTCGCCGGTCGTGCGGTGGAGGACATCCGCGTGCCACGCGAATGCCTTTCGCCCGCCTTGCAAGGAGGCGCCGCCCTGCTTCTCGTCCGACACGCTGCCCGCCGCCAGGTCCACCAGTCCGCTGATCGCGCGCTCGGCCTTCGCTTCTGGAATCCGGCCGTCGATGACGTTGACGACACCGCCGATGGCCGTGCTTCCATAGAGCAGGGTCGCGGGCCCGCGCACCACCTCGATCTGTTCCGCGGACAGCGGATCGAAGCTCACCGCGTGATCCGGGCTTGTGTTCGATGCGTCCGCCGTACCCACGCCGCCTTGAAGGATGCGCACACGGTCGCCTCCCATCCCACGGATCACCGGCCGGCTCGCCCCCGGCCCGAATGACGTCGAGCTGACCCCGGGCTGTTCGGCCAGAGTCTCGCCAAGCGTCGACTTCATCCGCGAGGCGAGGTCGAGGCCGGCAAGGACGGTGATGGGTTTGGCGGTCTCGGCGAGGGCGGACGCGTCGAGGCCGGAGGTCACCACGATCGCCTCCTCATGGGCGGCGACGCTCAGCACGATGTCCACCACCGGAGACCCGGAGGCGGGAGGGTCGACGCGGACGACCTTCACGCCGAAGCGATCGGACTTCGCTTCGATCAGATAGGAGCCGCGGGGCACCGCGTCGAAGCGATAGACCCCATCGGGCCCGGCGTCGGTGTGGCGCGACAGTTCGACGATGCGCAGGTGAGCCCCGCCAATGGGCTGACCGTCGGTCGAAGTGACCTTGCCGCTGATCACGAGATCCTGGGCGAAGGCGAGGGAGGACGAGAAGCCCAGGGTCACAAGACCCCGGGTGAGCGGACGAACGAATGACGGCAAATGAAAAAGGAAACGCATGAGAGCCTCGAAATGAAACCTGATGAAAACCCGCGTCCACGGCTCCTGGAATCAAGAGCGGCCGCGGACGAAGAAACGACGAGAGATCAGGCGGAGGCGGGCGGGGCGCGGCCGGGCGGCAGGAGGCGGACGGGAGCTTCGAGCGGACGCGCGTCGGGCGTCCTTTCGAAGGCGGCGATCTCGCCCGGCCCGAGGGGCAGGCTTGCGAACGTGACGAGGTCGGTGACGGCGCTGATGTGGGCGCGGCAGGTGAGACAGTGGCTCTCGACCGCGCAGCCGTCATCCGTATGCGGGAGGAAGTCGGAAACGCCGAGCAGACCGACGAGCGCCACCAGGACGCCCATCGCGACTCTCAAGCGGAACAGATTCTCTCGGCGCATTTCCGTGAAGAGGGGACAATACCAGACCGCGTTCGCAGCCCTCCCCGCCTGGCTACCGCAGCGCCGGAAACTTCGCGAGCTTCCGTTGCAGGGAGCGGCGGTGCACTCCGAGGCGGCGGGCCGCCTCGGACACGTTCCCGTCACAGTCGGCGAGCACGCGTTGAATGTGCTCCCACTCGACGCGAGCAAGCGACGGGGTCTCCTCCGCGTCCTCGCCGGAGCCGCGTCCCTCGCGGGCGCCTTCGAGCGCGACCACGATGCGGTCCGCGTCCGTGGGCTTGGTGAGGTAGTCGCGCGCGCCCAGCCGGACCGCCTCCATGGCAGTGGCGATGCTCCCATACCCGGTAAGGACCACGATTTCGGTGGCCGGGTCGATGGCCTTCAGGTCCCGGACCAGATCGAGGCCGGAGCCCCCGGGGATCCGCAGGTCGACGAGAGCCCGCTCCGGAGGCTCCTCGCGCGCAAGCCGCATGGCCGTTTCCGCATCGCCCGCCTCACGGACTTCGTACTGTCGCGCGCGCAGGGCGAGAACCAGCCTGGACCGGAAGACCTCGTCGTCATCGACGACGAGGAGGGAGAGGGAAACCGGTTCCGCGCTCATGCCGGGCCGGCGACGAGGGGCAGGCTCATGGTCGCGGTGGTCCCCTTCGCGGGGGATGAGTGAAGGGCGAGGCCGCCTCCGATCCGCTCGAGCGTAACCCGGACCAGGAACAGCCCCAGCCCCATCCCGCGACCCGGAGGCTTCGTGGTCCAGAAAGGATCGCCCGCCCTGGCGAGATCCTCCGCCGACATCCCTCGGCCGTGGTCGCGCACCAGGATCTTCATGGATCCGGAACTCTCGCGCGCCTCGATCTCCACGGAAGTCCCGGACTCGCTCGCGTCCAGTGCGTTCCGAACGAGGCTCGAGAGACACCGCCGCAGGGCGCGCGGCGGGACCTCCACCGCCGCGTCCGCCGGCTCGATGGAGACGGTCACCCGGGCAGCTTCCACAGGAGGCAGAGCCTCGACACACGCTCCGATGATCTCCTCCACGCGCTCCCGCCGCGGCCGCTCGCCCGGCGCTTCCCCGGCCCCCGCGGCCAGATCGTCGAGGATGGCGCGGCAGCGATCGACTTCGGACCGGATCAATCGGAGATCGGCCGCGATCTGCGCGGTGTCGGCGCGGGAAATCTCGCTTCCAAGCTCCCCCGCCACGACCGCGATGGTCCCAAGCGGCGTCGCCAGCTCATGCGCGGCGCCCGCGGCGAGGGTGACGAGGGCGGCCGCCCGCTCGCTGCGCGCGGCGCGGAAGCGCTCGGCGGCCAGGTCGCGCTCGTGTTGTTCGATGGTGGCGCGGAGCCGGATCACGAAGAACGAAACGAGGCACGCGGAGAGCACGAACGCGACCCACATGCCGCGAAGATGCGCGTCGAATCCGTGATCGTGTGCGCCGGCCTCACCCGGGGCGGAGCCGAGCCAGAAAAGAAGGCCATAGAGAAGAATTGAACTGAGGGCGAGCGCCGCGGTCCAGCGCGCGCTCAGTACCACGGCGGAAAGCGTTATGTAGGCGAGATAGAAGATGCTGAACGGATTTGCCGCCCCGCCGGTGAGTGAAAGAAGAAAGGTCAGCAACACGACATCGAGCAGGAGCAGGGCCCCGGGCAGGGCGGCATGTACCTTGGCCTGCAAGCGCGAGGCCAGAACGTTGGTGGCCGCGGTCACTAGGGCCACGGCGAGCAGGGCCAGGACGGGCGGCTGGATGAAATCACGCGCCGCGACGATGGCGCCGAGCTGGCCGAAAACCGCGACCCATCGCACCTGAACCAGCCAGCGCAGGGCGAGGCTCTTCGCCTCGCGCTCGCTTTGTTCTTCGGGAGTCTTCATCGAGAGGGGAGTGGGCCCGGCCGCCACGGAGCGGAGCTTAAGGGCCCTTCCCCGCCGTCGGCCGGGCCGCCTCCCGCATGGCCTGCAGCGCTTCGTCGGGCGACCAGTCGTTCCCGGGAAGCTCCCGCACCAGCTTCCCGTCCGGTCCGATGACGACCGTGACCATGGAATGCGCGAACTGCCCGTCCTCCTTGAAGAACACGAGGCCGAAGAAGCGGCCCATCTTCGCGATCTCCTCCTTCGTCCCGGTGGCGAGCTTCCAGCGGGCGAAAGGCCCATGGCCGCGGTCCTTCACGAAGGCGGACCCGAAGGCGCTCAGCACCTCGGGCCGGTCGAACTCCACATCGAAGCTGACGCTCAGCAGCCGGGCGGCGTCCTTCAGCACCTTGTCGTCCTCGATCGCCTGCTCGAGGATCTGGAAGTTCTTCATGCTGCGCGGACAGAATTCGGGGAGCGGGCAGCGGGTATAGATGAAGGTCAGGGTCAGCGGGTGGCCGCGATAGTCGGAGAGTCGCAGCGGCTTGCCGTCCTGGTCCTCGAGGAGAACGTCAGCCACCGCCTCCCCCACCTTCGCCTCCTTGGC
>JAIBCN010000170.1 GCA_019694155.1 Vicinamibacteria bacterium
GACGGCCGCGACAAGCACGTCGACACCTACTACTACGGCAAGAAGACGGGCAAGCCCCGCCCGCCCCTCATGTACTGGGGCAAGTACGTGGCCCACGACAACAACCGCGACGGCATGGGGCAGTTTCTGAACCTCACCCGCGCGGTCACGAAGACCCAGCTCGAGTGGCACCCCACGGTCATGCACGATCTGCACGAGGCGCAGTCGTACCTCTACGCCTCGACGGGCACCGGCCCCTACAACGAGGCGCTCGACCCCATCACTATCAACGAATGGTGGCAGCTCGCGAACGTGGAAGTGTCGGAGATGGCCAAGCGCAACGTGCCCGGTGTCTTCACCTACGGCTTCTATGACGGCTGGGTGCCGAACTACATGTTCTTCATCGCGCACTCCCACAACGCCATCGGACGCTTCTACGAGGTTCAGAGCTACGGTCCGGACGTGGTCGAGAACCTGCGCCTGCCCGCGACCACCACGAGCCGCGAGTGGTTCCGCCCGAACCCGCCCCTCCCGTCCATCAAGTGGGGGCCGAGGAACAACACGAACATCCAGCAGTCCGCGATCCTGTTCTCGCTGAACCGCTTCGGCAAGGACCGCCAGCTCTACCTCGAGAACTACTGGCTCAAGAACAAGCGCTCGATCGAGAAGGGCAAGACGGGCCCGGTCAACGCGTGGGTCATTCCGGCCGGGCAGCGCCGCAAGGCGGATGCCGCGGATGCGGTGAACGAGATGCTGCGACAGGGCCTCGAGATCCACCGGGCGGACGCCGCGTTCAAGGCCGGCAACGTGAACGTGGCGGCGGGCGACTACGTGATTCGGGGCGATCAGCCGTTCCGCACGCTGGCCGACATGTACTTCTCCATCCAGAACTACCCGCCCCAGAACCCGCGTCCTTACGACGACACCGGCTGGACGTTCCAGTACATGCGCAACATCAAGCTCCAGACGGTGTCCGACAAGACGATCTTCGACCAGAAGATGACCCGGGTCACCGGCGAGGTGAAGGCCGCGGGCGGCATCGAAGGCGCGGGCTCGACCCTGGTGGTCGAGGCGACCTCCGACAACAACCTCGTGACCTTCCGCTTCAAGAACGCTGACGTGAAGATGGCGGCGGCGGAGGACGACTTCGAGCTGGGCGGACACAAGTTCCGCGCGGGCGCCCTCATCGTCGCGAACGCCGATCGCGCCAGGCTCGAGCCGCAGCTCAAAGCGCTGGGGCTTTCCGCCTGGGCGGTGGACGCGGCTCCCGCAGTCAAGACCCACGACCTGGATCTGCCCCGCATCGGCTACGTCCATTCGTGGCAGCGGACCCAGGACGAGGGATGGGTGCGCGCGGCCTTCGACACTTACGGCATTCCCTATACGTACTTCTCCGACCAAAAGCTCCGCGAGGGCGGGCTCAGAGCCAAGTACGACGTGATCGTCTTCCCGCACATCGGGGGCAGCGCGCAGAGCCAGGTGAACGGCCTTCCCATGACCGGCGAGGCCATCCCCTACAAGAAGTCGGACCTGACGCCGAACCTGGGCGCGCTCGATTCCTCCGACGACATCCGCGGCGGCATGGGCATCGAGGGCCTGATGGAACTCGCTAAGTTCGTGGAGGCCGGAGGCACCCTCATCACCGAGGGCTCCACCACCACCATCTTCCCGGCCTATGGCCTCGCTTCCGGGGTCACGGTGGAAAGCCCCGCACAGCTCTTTGTGCGCGGTTCGGTGCTCCGCAGCAAGTGGGCCGACCGCAAGAGCCCTATCGCCTACGGCTATGACGCGAGCGACCTGCCCGTCTACTTCAACCAGGACCCGGTCCTGAATGCAGGAAGCGGCGGCATCCCCGCGGAGTTCGCGGGTTTCCTCGGCGGGCCGAACGCGAACGCCGGGCTCGGCCAGAACGTCACGCCCATGGCGGTGCCCCTGAAGATCAATCCTCTCGATCCCGAGGATGCGCCCAAGGGCGACGCGGGTCCCGCGGTCGACGAGATCGCGGCCTTCCGTTCCATGGCGCGCGCCTTCGGCGTGAATCTCGACGGCGGCGCCCGTCCGCGCGTGGTTCTGTCCTTCCCGGCCCGGCCCGAGGACATGCTCCTGTCCGGCACCCTCGCGAACGGACAGTTCCTCGCGAACCGCGCCGCCGCCCTGGACCTGCCCATGGGGAAGGGCCACGTGGTCATGTTCGCGCTGCGTCCGTTCTGGCGCTGGCAGACCCAGGGCACCTATTCCCTCGGCTTCAACGCCATCATGAACTGGAACGATCTCGACGCGGGCAAGGCCGCTCCCGCGGCGGCCGGCCGAGGCGGCCAGTAGTCAGTCGCATCGCCGGTTGACGTTCGAGGCGGGGCCGTCAGGCCCCGCCTTCTTGTTTTGGGCCGACCCAGGGGGGCCCGTCGTTGCTGCCGGACCCCCCTTGCTGTACTCTGCCGGTATCCCCCCAAGACCTCGGCCTTGCCGAGGCCATGCCCAAACCAAAACACAAGACGGACACTCATGAACACCAGAAGGATGTTTCTCGTCGCCGCCGTCTGTCTGTCTGCCGTCGCCCCGGCCCTTGCCGCCGATGCCAACCTGGGGACCTGGAAGCTGAACGTCAGCAAGTCCAAGATTCCCGCGGGGGCGGCCCGCAACAACACCGTCGTCTACACCGCCGCCGGCGACAGCTTCAAGTGCGTTGTCGACGGCGAAGACGGCGTCGGGAAGCCCACTCACAACGAATGGACCGGCAAGTTCGACGGCAAGGACTACGCGCTCAAGGGCGATCCGACGGCCGATACCCGCGCCATCCAGATGGTCGATGCCCAGCACTACAACCTCACCAACAAGAAGGCGGGGAAGGCCACGACCACCGGAACGATCACTCTCTCCGCGGACGGCAAGACACGGACGCTGACCACGAAGGGGACCGACGCCAGCGGCAAGGAAGTCGTCGCCACCTTCGTGTACGACCGGCAGTAATTCACCTTCCGGGCGACCGTGAATCGTCCGGCGAGGGTCGAGGCGGGGCTCTGAGCCCCGCCTCTTTGTTTTGGCGCTAGCCCGGCGGAGGCATACGCGGACCGGAGTCGACCGGCGGTCGAGCCGCGCCCACGAGTTCCGCCCAGCGGGAGAGCGGCTGGATGGCGTCGGCTCCCTCGGCGAGGTCGGTCATGAGCACGCCGTTCAGGTGGTCGATCTCGTGCTGGACCAGCTCCGACAGGTCCGGAGGCAGGTGGCTCCACCGCCGCGGCCGGAACTCGTCATCGCGATAGACGATCGAAATGGAGGAGTGCCTCCGGACCCGCACGATCACGTCGGGCACGCTGAGGCAATCGTCCCAGACCCGGAAGGTCGCATCGCTCTTCCAGGTGATCTCGGGATTGAGCAGGATGAAAGGGCCGCCGCCGAGGTTCATGGCCACCATCCGCTTCATCACGCCCACCTGCACGGCGGAAATCGCGCGGCCGAAACCGCTCCGCTCGCGGAAGTCGCGCAGGGTCGCAATGAGCCCCGAGGCTTCCCGGAGAAGGAGAGCGTCCACCGCGCTCACCTCGGCGGAGCGTTCGCGGAGGCGCGGATCCCCCGCGATGAGAATGGGCAGGGGCGGGGCGGCCGGGTCGAAGGCGCTCATCCCACGCATTCTGATCGCCCGCGTCCGGTCTGCCAACCGCGTCGGGTACCATCCGGCCATGTCCACCAGCACCGTCCGTAAATTCACCTGGTCCGAGGTTCCGAAGGAGAACGTGACGCCCGTGATCGCGCGGCAGATCGTCACCGGGGCGTCGGCCATGGCCGGCATGATCACCCTCCAGAAGGGAAGCCACGTGCCGAAGCACT
>JAIBCN010000135.1 GCA_019694155.1 Vicinamibacteria bacterium
GTCGCCCATTCCTCGGTCTGGTCCTTGGCCACGTGCCACAGCTTCTTCGCCACCGTGTCTTCGGGCGCCGGCATCCGGTAGATGCGATTCGTGCCCTCGGCGCGGTTCCTGACCCAGCCCTGGTCGGCCAGGACCTTGAGGTGGCGGCTGACCGTGGATTGAGGCAGCTGGAGGGCGCTCACCAGATCGGCGACGCCCAGTTCGCGGCGCTCGAGCAGCCGGAGCAGACGCAGCCGCGTCGGGTCTCCGAGGGACCCGAGCGCGCCCATGAGCGCGTCCAGCGGTTTGCCGATTGCATCCATTCGTTTAGCCGGATGAAAGGATATATCAGAGGCTCGGCGGAATGCAAGCGGCGTCCGGTCGCAGGTGTCGCGGCCCTTGGTGAGCCCGGTGATGACGGCGCGCGGCGAACGCGAGGGCCCGTTCGAAGGACCCTTTCCGGAGACTCAGGCCTTCTTCGCAAACCTCGCGACGATGGGCGAGATGTCCTTGCGGAAGCCGCGCCGGCGCAGGACGAAGAGCGCGAGCCAGGCCGCACTGAGGGAGAACATGCCGAGGAGCGCGCCGATGTCCGGCTCGCCGGTGACTCCGCGCGCCTGATGGAAGCCGAAGTCCGCGCCCAGCAGAACGGCATGGATGAGCGCCAGGGGCAGAATGAGGTACACCGCGTTCTGGATGGTCTTCCAGCGGCGGCCGAGCTTCACCAGCATGTGATCGAAGCTGGTGGCGGTGAGGACGCCGAGCGCGACCAGCACAACCGCGCCCACGACCAGGCTGATGACACCCAGCGTTCCCTCCGCCAGGGCTTCGGAGATGAAGTACGGGATTCCGCCGAGCGAGAGGTTGGTGGCCGTGTAGCTCATGGCGTGGAGCACCGCGAAGGCGAAACACGCGATCCCGACGGCCCTTCGGCCGAGGATGAGATGACCGAGGAAGGGAAAGGGCCGGAACACCGAGGTCAGAGGACCGATCAGCATCGAAGTCAGCAGGAGGCCGAGCGCCCACAGGCCGAAGAGCTGACGGGCCCCGATCCAGGGCGTCTTCGGATCATCCATGCCGCACACCGCCGCCACCCCGATGGCGGAGACCGTGAAAGCGGCGTACAGGATGGCGCGGAAGTGCCTCAGGTGCCAGGGGACGCGGGACATGAATCGCTCGCGTGGCGCTGCGGTTACTGATTCGCGGCTGGACGCCCGGCCACCCTGCGGCCGATTTCGATGGTCTTGAAGCCCGGCTCGCCCCAGTTGATGACGAAGACGCTGAACCCCTGCTTCATCCGCATCTCGATGTCCTCGGCGCGCGCCGGGTAGCCGCAGGCCACGCCAAACTCCTTGCACGCCGCGAGCACCTGCTGGATGGCCGCCTCCCAGGCCACGGTGTCGACCACGCGCTCGCCCTTGTCGTTCGTCGAGGAGAAGACACCTCGCAGGGTGCCCGCTCCCGGGAAGAGCACGCCGATGCCCTTCACGGCTGCGATCTCGCGCACGTGGGCAAGGCCTTCCTTGCTCTCGACGATCGTCCAGTTCATGAGCTCGCCCTTCGGATTGAGGGGCCAGAGGTCCGCCTTCTCGCGGTACTCCTTCTCGGTCATGCCCCAGAGCGCGGGGGCGGTACCCACGCTGTCCGCGCGCGTGCCGCCCCTGGACTTGTAGCGCATGGCGGCGAGGCCGGTCTTCACCTCATCCGCGCTTTCGACCCCGACGAAGACCACGCCGCTCACGCCAAGATCGAGCTGGCGGCCGATGCGCTCCACCGCCTTGGCGGGATCGGGAGCGATCTCGTTCATCTTCACCACGAGAGGATGGGTCAGGTAGGACTCAGGCTTCTTGCTCGCGGTGTCCGAGGACCGAAGCGCCACCATGCCCGCCTGTCCCATCGCCTTCGCGAACTCGGCGAACGCCGGAAAGGCCTTCTCGAAGTCGCCTTCCATGGTGCCGTCGAAGATGTAGTCGGTCGACTTGTAGGCAACCGCGTCCTTCGCGAGCTCGAGCGGGGTCTTCGGAGGAACCGGCGTGGGCGTGGGCGCGCCCGGAGGCGAGAACCGGCGGTTGCTCGGCGCATAGAGACCGAAGACGGGCTTCTTCTGTTCGAGCAGGTCGATGACCGGATTCAGGTGCTTTCGGACTTCGGCGGCGGGGGCCTGGGCCTGGACGAGAGGGGCGCTCCCGAGCGCGATCAGGCAGGCCGCGGAAATGAGTCTTGAGTGCATGGTTTCTCCAGGAAAGCCGCCCGATTTCGGAGGAGCATAATGTCGAAAGGCGACCGCGGCCCCCAAGGGCGCCCGGTCAAGAATCTGAATTTTGAACATTGGCCGGGGCCGGCGCGTACCCTTCGACAACCGGAGGACTTTTCAATGAATTTCAAGAGCGACGTGGTTCTGAGCCTGAGGCGGCTTCGCAAGGACCTGGGCTTCGCGAGCATCGCAGTGGGCATCCTGGCCCTCGGCATCGGGGTCAACACCGCGATCTTCTCGCTGGTGAACGTGATCCTGCTCCGGCCGACGAGCGGGATTCCCGCCGATCGCATCGTTGGCCTCTACCAGAAGGATGCGACGAAGCCCGACACCTACCGTGCCTTCTCGTACCCCGACTACCAGGACATCCGGGAAGGCAACGAGATCTTCGAGAGCGTCATGGCTCATAACTTCGCGCTCGTGGGCCTCACCGAAGGAGACGTCACTCGCCGGGTGTTCGCCGATACGGTGTCATCGAACTACTTCCAGACCCTGGGCGTGAGGCTCCATCGCGGGCGGGCCTTCTCCGCGGAGGAGGAAACGCCCGGCCGCGAAGCGGCGGTGGTGGTCCTGGGATACGGCCTCTTCAGGAAGCTGGGCGGCAGCGACAGCCTCCTGGGCAGCCAGGTGAAGATCAACGCAAAGAACTTCACCGTGGTCGGAGTCGCGCCCGACGGCTTCAGCGGCACCATGGCGCTGGCCGCACCCGAGATGTGGCTGCCCCTCGGCGTCTACGACTCCACCCTGAACGACTTCCAGAAGACCTCGGAGAACCTCGGCACGAAGCTCGCCGACCGGTCGCATCGCAACCTCATCCTCGTCGGTCAGCTCAAGGACGGTGTCCCGCTCGAGAGAGCGCAGGCGCAGGCGAAGCTCATCGGTCAGCGCCTTGCCGCCGCCTACCCCGCCGAGAACAAGGACCAGGAGTTGACCCTGGCGCCCCTGTCCCGTCTGTCCGTGAGCACGAATCCTCAGAACGACGCGCCCATCGCCGCCGCCAACGCGATCCTCCTGGCTTTGGCGAGCGTGGTCCTGATCGTCGCCTGCTTCAATCTGGCGAACATGCTCCTCGCCCGCGGCGAGGCGAGGCAGAAGGAAATCGCGGTGCGGCTCGCCCTCGGCTCGGGCCGGTGGCGGGTGATCCGTCAGCTCCTCACCGAAGGCTTCGTGCTGGCGTTCCTCGGAGGCGCCTTCGGTCTCGGACTCGCCTATGTGCTGACGCGGGTGCTCGTCTCTTCTTTCATCGCCGTCGCGCCCCTCGCCATCGTCTTTCCCCTGACCCCGGACGTGCGGGTGCTCGCGGCCACCTTCGTCTTCTGCATCTTCGCCACTGTGGTCGCCGGCCTCGGCCCGGCCATGAAGCTCTCGCGTCTGGACATCTTCCCCCAGCTCAAGGAGCAGGCGGGCGACGGCGGCGCACTCTCGTCGGCGCGCGGACGCTTCTGGCTGCTCGCGCCGAGGAACGTACTGGTGGTTCTGCAGATCGGCCTGAGCCTCGCCCTCCTCGCCACCGGCGGCCTGTTCGTGCGCGGCTCGCTCGCGGCCGC
>JAIBCN010000040.1 GCA_019694155.1 Vicinamibacteria bacterium
TTCCTCGACCGCACTCCCCGGGGCCGGGTCGCGACGCCCCGCGCGTACAAGCACTTCGGCCTGGACCGGCCCGAGACCGATCGACCGCAGAAGAAGCTCTTCTGAAGACGCAGGACTTCGATTTCGACCTCCCGCCCGAGCTCATTGCCCAGGCGCCACTTCCACACCGCGATGCCTCGAGGCTCCTCACCCTCGATCGGGCGAGCGGGGCGCTAGGGCACAGCCGCTTCTCCGCGCTCCCCGACCTGCTGCAGGAAGGTGACCTTGTTATCGTGAACCGAAGTCGCGTCCTTCCTGCGCGGCTGCTCGGGCATACGGTCGGCGGCGGGAAGGCCGAGGTTCTCTATCTGTTTCCCGAGCCCACAGGGGACGAAACGTTTCGCGCCATGGTCCGCCCCGGGCGAAAGCTCAAGGCCGGCGCGGTCGTCATCCTGGGAGAGCACGAACGCTGCCGCGTCGTGAGCGTCCATCCCGATGGTGCACGCACCATGAAGTTCGAAGGCGGTGCGAAAGTGCTGGAGCTTCTGCAGAAGCTCGGGCATCTCCCTCTCCCTCCCTACATTGAACGTGCCGACGGGCCCCTGGATCGAGAGAGGTACCAGACGATCTACGCCCGCGAGCCGGGAAGTGTTGCCGCTCCCACCGCGGGACTTCACTTCACGACCGAAGTCCTGGATCGCATCCGCGCGAGGGGCGCCGCTGTGCAGGAAATCACCCTCCACGTGGGACCGGGCACCTTCGCCCGGGTCGATGTGGACGAGATCGCAGACCACCGCGTCGCTCCCGAGAAACTATTCGTGCCCGAGGAGACCGCCGAAGCCTATGCCACGGCCAGAGCCCGGGGCCGACGCGTGATCGCCGTAGGTACCACCAGCGTCCGTACTCTCGAGACCGTCGCCCGCGACGGCCGCCTTAGGCCTGGTCCGGGAGAAACCGACCTTGTCATTCGCCCAGGCCATCGATTCCAGGCGGTGGACGCCCTCCTGACCAACTTCCACCTCCCCAAATCGTCGCTCCTTTTCCTGGTTGCCGCATTCGCCGGTCGGGAGACCATTCTGTCCGCTTACGCTGAGGCCATCCGCTCGGCCTACCGCTTCTACAGCTACGGCGACGCAATGTTCATCCATTGACCCGGGCCGGCGTCCGAGCGGACCGTTGAGTCCCAAGGCATAAACTCAAGATACCTCTATGACACACCCTCGCTCCGTGCCGCTCGCGCCACTCGTCGCAGCCTGCGTCCTTGCCCTTGGCGTCACCGGCTGCAAGCTCAACCAGGTCGACGTCCCCGCCACCAACCCCAACCCACCGGTCGGAGCGCTGCCTTCTCCCTCGCCCCTCGGGAGTGTTGTGCTGCAGCCGGGCTCCCCCTCGGCGACCCCCACCCCTGCGCCACAGCCGTCGTCGGCACCGACCGCCTCTCCAGCCGCAAGCTCAACCCCAAGTCAGGGCAGCTGTTCGCTCGCCGCCATGCCCGAGGGGTCCCCGTGCCGGGCGGAGGCGCCCGCCTTCCTCGCGCAGGTCGAGGCCGCCCAGGCCGAGGTGCTGAGGAACCGTCCCGACCTTTTCAGCGGCGGCAGCGTCCGAAACGAGGACGCCTACGTCCAGGAGGTCGCCCGCGTGCTCCGGACCAAAGGTCTATGCGCGGCGCAGGGCGGCCCGAAGGACGAGGTCGCGGTCAAATCGACGAACGAATGGAACGACCAATACGACATCGTGCTCGGCAGCGGCCAGCCCTGGACCAGCTACCAGGTGACTTGCCGGCCCGCCCGCTTCTGACCGCCCTCACGGCCCCCAAACCCATCCCCCCGAAGGTCGAATGACTGAACTCGATATCACCCAACTGAACGACGTCGTCCGCGAACAGTCTCTCCGCGTCCAAGCCGCAGCCACCGAGATCCGAAAAGTGATCGTGGGTCAGCCCGCGCTCGTCGATCGGCTCCTCATCGCCCTCCTGTGCCGGGGACACCTCCTGGTCGAGGGCGTGCCCGGCCTCGCCAAGACGCTCGCGATCAAGACCTTCTCGAAAGTCCTGGACCTCTCGTTCTCGCGAATCCAGTTCACCCCCGACCTCCTTCCCGCTGATCTTGTAGGCACGCTCGTCTTCCAGCCGAAGTCCGGCGAGTTCACGGTTCGCAAGGGACCAGTCTTCGCACATCTGGTTCTGGCGGATGAGATCAATCGAGCCCCCGCGAAGGTCCAGTCGGCACTCCTCGAGGCGATGCAGGAGAGACAGGTCACGATAGGCGACACGACCTACGCCCTGCCCGAGCCCTTCCTCGTGTTCGCCACCCAGAACCCCATCGAGCAGGAAGGCACCTACCCCCTGCCCGAGGCCCAGGTCGACCGCTTCCTGATGAAGGCGCGCATCGACTACCCGAGGAAGGAGGAGGAGCGCCAGATCCTCGATCGCATGCTCCTCGTCTCGGCCGATGAACTTGGCGTGGCCAAGCGCCTCGACCAGGCCTCCGTCCTCGCGCTCGCCAAGCTGGTGCGCAACATTCACCTCGACGAGCGCGTGCGCAATTACATCGTCGAGATCGTCACCGCCACCAGGAAACCCCGCGAAGTCGGCCTCGGCGACCTCACCCATCTCATCAGCTTCGGCGCCTCGCCGCGAGGGACCCTGGCCTTCTCCGAGGCCGCCCGCGCCGTCGCCTTCCTGAGAGGACGCGCCTACGTGGTCCCCGAGGACGTCAAGGAAATCGCTCGAGATGTCCTGCGACATCGCATTCTCCTCACCTACGAGGCTGAAGCCGAGAACGTCACGAGCGAGGCCGTCGTGGACCGCATCCTGGAACGCGTCGAAGTCCCCTGACCGTGGTTCGTCCGCGCTGAGGAACTCCCACCTTTGTCGACCCTCGACCGAGAGACGCTGCGCAAGATTCGCAGGATCCGCCTGCACACCCGACTCATCCTCGAGTCCGGCATCATCGGCAGCTATCACGCGGCGTTCAAAGGTCGCGGCATGGAATTCGCGGAAGTCCGCGAGTACCAGCCCGGAGACGATGTCCGAACCATCGACTGGAACGTCACGGCCCGGTCCGGTGTCCCGCACGTCAAGAAATACGTCGAGGAGCGCGACCTCACCCTCCTGCTCCTCATCGACATCTCGGGCTCCTCCTCCTTTGGCTCTCGATACCTGGCGAAGCGCGATCTCGCCGCGGAGTTGTCCGGCGTCCTCGCCTTTTCCGCGGTGGCGAACAAGGACCGCGTGGGCGCCGTGCTCTTCTCGGACGAGGTCGAGATGTTCATCCCCCCCTCGCGCGGAGAGATGCACGCGCTTCGGATCGTGCGCGACACCCTGGTGCACCAGAGCCGTTCGAAAGGCACGTCCATCCAGAAGGCCCTCCGCTTCGCCCGAAGCATCCTCAAGCGCAGGTCCATCGTCGCCGTCGTATCCGACTTCCAGGACCATGGTTACGAGAAGGCCCTCGCCGCGCTCCGCCGCAAGCACGACGTCTTCGCTCTCCACCTCACCGATCCGCGCGACCGGTCGATTCCCGATGTCGGCCTCGTTCGCCTGACCGATCCCGAGACCGGCGACCTCGTGGTCGTGGACACAAGCGATCCTCGGGTTCGGGCGGCCCTCAGGCCGACGGACATCGAAGAAACCCGCGCCGGTCTCAGACAATGCGGTGTTGACTCGCTGGCTCTCATCACCTCCGAGCCCTACGACCGTCCCCTCCAGGGGTTCTTCAAGGGAAGAGAGAAGAGGCGGTGAAGTTCTTCCTCGGCGTCTCCCTCTTCCTGGCGGTGGCAGAGGCGGGGCTTCCTGGAGCGGCGATCGAGGTACGCCCAGGCACCGCAAATGTCTCTGTCGGCGAGCGCTTTCAGGTCGTGGTCGAAGCGCGAGGGCCGAACGGTACCGCTTGGGAGTTCCCGAAACAGATCAACGATGGTTCGGTTGAACTTATCCAGTCCAATCCGTCGACCGCCCTCGCCAACAGCGTCACCTACGACGCTCAGGTCTTCGCCATCGGCGCCGAGGGGAGGATTCCCGAGATCGAAGTGATGTACAAGGCGGCTGACGGCTCTTCCGGTACGGTGAAAAGCGCGCCGGTTCCCCTCAACATCGTCTCCACCCTCGATCCCAACGAGAAGAACCCGACGCCCGCGGACTTCGCTCCGCCCCTTCCCGTGTTCGTCTCCCGCGCGTTCTGGGTGGCGAGCAGCATCGCCGGGCTACTCCTCATCGCCATACTGGTAGGGATCATCCGCCGCCTTCGCTTCCCGAAGAAGCCTGTCGACATCGCGGCGACGCCGGCCATTTCTCCTGAGGAGGAAGCCCTCACCGGCCTGGACCGGCTGGCCGCCGCGGCGCGGGTCACGCTCGATCCCAAGGCCTTCTACATCCAGCTCGTCCAGATCCTGAAGCAGTTCCTCGAACGCCGCCTGGAGGCGCCCGTTCTCGAGATGACCTCGACCGAGACTCTCTCGTTCGTCAAGAGCCATGCCTGGACGGCGCCTCACGCGGTAGCGTTGCGCGACCTCGTCACTTCGGCGGACCTCGTGAAGTTCGGCGGCTCGTCTGACGCGAGCAACGCGGATCGGCAGATCCAGCTGGTCAGGGAAATCGTGGGCAGGGTCGATCGCCTGCGCCGGGCGGACCTGGAAATGCAGGCGCGCGAGCAGGACCGGAGAAAGACCGCGTGAGCCTCTCTGCCCTCCAGTTTCAAGCACCATGGCTGTTGCTCCTGCTGCCGGTACCCCTCCTCCTCGCTATCCTCTCGCGGCGGCTCGAGGCCCTCCAGCCAACGCTCACGCTTCCACGCGCCTCCATGGCCCGGGGCCTGCCGCCCACCTCGAGGGCGCGCCTCCGATCCCTTCCCCTGTGGCTTGCCACCGCTGCTTTGACCCTCATCGTGGTCGCCCTCGCCCGGCCCCAAAAAGGGCTCGGGCGCGATCAGCTGACCACGGAAGGCATCGACATCGTGGTGGCGCTCGACGTCTCGGGCTCCATGGCCGCCATGGACTTCCAGCCCGACAATCGCCTCGCCGTCGCCAAGTCGGTGGTGGCCGACTTCATTCGGAAACGCTCGCGGGACCGTGTCGGACTCGTCATCTTCGCCGGCCGGGCCATCACCCAGTCTCCTGCCACCACCGACCAGGCGCTTCTTCTGAGACAGCTCGAAGATGTGGCTCTCGATCGCCTTCCCGACGGAACGGCCATTGGCTCCGGCATCGCCACGTCGCTTTCGCGCCTGAGCAAGTCCGAGTCCAAGAGCAAGGTCGTCGTCCTCGTGACCGATGGCGCGAACAACAGCGGCGAGATCGACCCCGACACCGCAACCGACATCGCCAAGGCCATGGAGGTGAAGATCTACACGGTTGGCGTGGGCAAAGGCGGCATCGCTCCCATCCCGGTGCGGGCTCAGGATCCGTTCACCGGCCGGGTTGTTCAGAGAACCGTGAACATGGAGGTGCCGATCGACGAGGAGCTGCTGAAGCGAATCGCAGAGCGAACGGGCGGCGCCTTCTTCTCGGCGACCAACGAGTCGAGCTTCCGCGACATCTTCAGTCGCATCGACGCCCTGGAAACAAGCCGACTCAAGAGCGTCTCCTTTCGGAGATTCCAGGAATTGTTTCCTCCATTCCTGACCGCGGCGGCCGTCCTCCTTCTTCTTGCCGGCTTTCTCTGGGCTCGCGGGCTCCGCGTCCTGCCCGCCTGATCCCCATGACGCTTGCCTCCCCGCTCTGGCTCCTCGCCCTGCTGCTTGTTCCGGCCTTCGCTTTTCTGGGCCGCCGGATCCGGAGCAGCGACGGGGCGCGCATGGACAGCATGGTTACCGCCGCGATGTTCGAGCGCATCGGTCGCCGGTTCCCGCCCAGAGTCGAGACGCTTCGATCGGCGTTCCTCCTCACCGGTGCGGTCTTTCTCGTCCTCGCACTCGCGCGCCCGCAGTGGGGCATCGTGAGAGAGAGGGTGGAGCGGACCGGCGTCGATGTCGCCCTCGTGCTCGACACGTCTCTCTCGATGTCCGTCGAGGACGTGTCTCCCAATCGCTTTTTTCTTGCCCGGCAGTCTCTTTCCGCGCTCATGTCCAGGCTGGCGGGAGACCGCTTCTCTCTTGTCGCCTTCGAAGGCGAGGCGTATCCGCTGGTCCCTTTGACCCTGGACGCGGACGCCGTGGCTCTCTTTCTCGAGACCCTGGAGCCAGGCTTCGTCCCCACCCCCGGCTCGAACCTCCT
The DNA here is from genome assembly GCA_019694155.1 of Vicinamibacteria bacterium. Taxonomy (GTDB): domain Bacteria; phylum Acidobacteriota; class Vicinamibacteria; order Fen-336; family JAGNNV01; genus JAGNNV01. The sequence continues at coordinate 6,190 of JAIBCN010000040.1, forward strand.
GTCCGGGATCGAGGCAGGGATCGCCACCTTCGTCGATCCGAGCCGGGTGAATCGCGTCATCGTCCTTGTTTCGGACGGTGAAGATCTCGAGGACAGTCTGGAAGCGGCGGCCGCCGCCGCGAAGAAGGCGGGCGTCATCATCCACACGGTCGGCGTGGGATCGGCCCAGGGAGGGCCGGTGCCCGACACTGACTCGAGTGGCGCGCGCAATGGATACAAGCTCGAGAACGGAGAGCCCGTCATTTCGCGCCTCAATTCGGAGAACCTCATCCGGCTCGCGCAGGCCACCGGGGGCAAGTTCACCCAGGCCACGTCCAACAACATGTCGCTCCCCGTCACCGCTTCCGCCATCGAAGCCATGGAGAACAAGCAAACCGCGAGTGAGTTCTCGTTCCGGAAGAAAGAGCGCTTCCAGATTCCCCTCGCCCTGTCCTTCCTTTCGTTCCTCATCGCCCTCTTCGCTCCGGTATTGATGCAGCGGGCCCGCCTCAAGCGCGCCCCGCTTGCCGCCGCTGTCTTGCTCCTTCTCGCGAACGCGGTCCAGGCCGACGTCAAAGATGAAATCCTCGCCCGTCCGTCCCGCGAGACCAACAAGGGTCTCAAAGCGTGGGAGACGGGCGATGCCGCCCAGGCGCTCGCGGCCTTCGAGAAGGCCCGGGCCGCGCGCCCCGATTCCGCGGTCACGCGCTTCAATGAGGCTGTCGCTCAGGCGAAGGCAGGCAAAGGGCCGGAAGCGATCGAGACATTCACTGCTCTGTCCCGCGAGAAGAATGACCTAGGATTCGAGAGCCACTACAACCTCGGCAACGCCCTTCTCGGCGCCCAGCAGCTTCCCGGCGCCGTTGCGGCCTATCGCGACGCCCTCAGACTCCGGCCGGACGATGCCCGCGCTCGCCGCAATCTGGAGATCGCCCTTCGCCAGCTGCAGCAGAAGAAGAAGGATCAGGAGAAGGACAAGGACAAGAAGGATCAGAAGGACGACCAGAAGGACAAGGAGCAGCAGAAGAAGCAGCCGTCTCAGAGCGACGAAAAGAAGGAGCCCCAGAAGACCCAGAAGGAACGGGAGAACGAACGCTTCCAAAAGGAAACCGGGATGTCGAAGGACCGCGCCATGCAGCTCCTCAAGGCCCTCGAGCAGAATGAGAAGACCGAGCAGAAGAAGAAGCTCGAAGCCGAGCGGGCAAAGCGGCGCAAGGGGAAGGACTGGTGAGGCTGATCCTCGCGACCCTCTTTCTGCTCACCGCGCACATCGCCGCGGCGCAGAGCGGCTCCGTCCGCACCGAGGTCGACGCCCGCAAGATCGGCACGGACGACGTGGCGACCCTCTCCATCGTTCTCGACGGCGACGCGGCAAGCCTCGACGCCTCCCTGCCCACTCTCCGTAACCTCCGGATCGTCGGCGGGCCGTCGACCTCGACCCAGATCTCCTTCGTCAACGGGTCCATGTCCCGCCAGAAGGTGCTTTCCTTCGTCCTCAAAGCGGAGAAGACCGGTTCCGCCGAAATAGGAGCCGTCTCGGTCCAGGGCTATCCGCCGACCGCGCCCATTTCCATCGATGTGGTGACGGGCGCCATTCGGCCCGCCCAACAGCCACAGGATCCCTTCGGCGGCCGCGACCCGTTCGAGGAGATCTTCGGGCGTCCCCGGCGGCCTCAGCCGCAGAACCAGGGAAAACTCTTCGTCGAGGCCGCGCTCTCCCGCCCGGCCGCAAGAGTCGGCGAGCCCATTCTCGTGACCTACTACGTCTACACCCAGATCTCCCTTTCCGGGGTGGAGTTCGCCGAGGCTCCCAAGTACCCTGGCTTCTGGGCCGAGGAAATCGAGCGCAACCGCGGCGACACCTCGGGCGAGAACATCGCGGTTCAGGGCGAACCGTTCCTGCGCTACCCCGTGCTCGAGCGCCTGCTCTTTCCCACCCGCACCGGCGTCCTCGAAATCCCCGAGGCGCGGCTCCGCCTCGTTCCCGCGGCCGGCGCCTTCGGCATCGCGGCACCCATCGAGCGCAGCACCAAGGCCCTCAGAGTCAACGTGGGTGCTCTTCCCAGCGGAACACCCGAGGGGAGTGCCGTGGGAACATATGAAATCGAATCCTCCGTGGACCGCTCGGCCATCACGCTGGGCGATGCCGTCACCTTCCGCTTCAAGGTGAAGGGCCGCGGGAACCTGAAGTGGGTGGACGCGGCGCCGAGCCTCGAGATCCCCGGCGTCCGCGTCTTCCCTCCGAGAGTCACCTCGGACCTCAAGACCACCCGGCAGGGCATCGAGGGGAGCAAGACCTGGGAGTTCGTGATCGTGCCGGAGAAGGAGGGCGCGTACGAAATTCCGTCCATCTCTTTCACGTCATTTGATCCTGCGGCCCAGGCTCTCAAGGCCGATCGAACGAATCCTGTTCCCATCACGGTCTCCGCCGCCGCCACCACATCTGTTCCCGCCGTTTCTCCTCGAAACACCACCGCTCCCGTTTCGCTCCGCGCCGACCTTGATACCCCGCAGACCGACCTTTCGCGGGCCGCGGGCGCTGTGGCCCTGCTGGCCGCTGCCGTTCAGGCCTGGGCGTGGCGCCGCCGGCCGTCGACGTCGACGAACCACGGGCGAAGCAAGTCGGCGATTGCGGCGGCGCTTGCCGAACTTCGCAGCGAGAGCCTTCTGAGCGGCACGAAGGAGCGCGCGGCGGCCCGAATTGCAGGCTGCATGGAGAGCGTCTTCGGTTCGAGGGCGGAATGGCCGAACGACGACACCGGCGACCTGCTTCGAAGCCTCTCCGAGGACCTCGAGTTCCTCCGCTTCGCGCCTCAGCTCGGGAGCTACGACGCCAAACTCAAGGAAGTGCGCGACCGCGCGCTCGCGATCCTGGAGGCGCTCCAGTGAGGTCCCGCCTTGCCGGGCTGCTCCTCGCGGCCGCGCTGTGGGCGACGGTCGCGGGTGCGCAGCCCGAGGCTCCAGGCGCCATCTTCCGGCGCGGAAACGAACACGCCGCCCGCAGCCGATGGGACGACGCTATCGGGGAATACGGCCGCCTTGCCCGCGAGGGCGTGAAAGCGCCATCTCTCTTCTGGAACTGGGCGCAGGCCGCGACCGCCGCCGGCCGCCGGGGCGAAGCGCTCTGGGCCCTCATGAGCGCCCGCGAACTCACCCCGGGGGATGCCTCGATGATCCGCGAAATCGAACGTTTGCGCGGCGAACTCGGCCTCGATCCCTCCGAAATCTCACTCGGCTTCCTGGGTGATCTGCGGGCTCTGGCCCGACGGTTCCGTTTCGACGCGATCGCCCTGACGGCCTTCTTCTTCTCCATCCTCGCGGTGGGAAGGAAATCGCGATCGTTCGCTTCCCTCGTGCTCCTGGTGGCGGGGATCCTCCTTCTCGCTCCATTCCTGGCCGCGGGCTGGCGCGAACCCAGGGGCGTGGTGGTCCAGAAGGACGCGCCGCTCATGGACGCGGCCCGAAGCGACGCCCTCGCCCTCGCCAATCTGCGGGAGGGCGAGGTGGTCCCTATCCTGGGTGAGGAAGGTGAGTATGTGCGCATCCAGGACGCATCCGGCGCCCGGGGCTTCGCGCTCAAGAACGATGTGCGGAGGATTGGAGCCGAGTGACCATGGCCGAGACCATGACCTTCGATGGAGAGGCGCTCCACCTCCTCGATCAGCGGGCGCTTCCCACGGAGGTGCGCTACCTCGCCTGTCGCACCGCCGACGAGGTCGCTCGCGCCATCAAGACTCTCGTGGTTCGCGGCGCACCCGCCATCGGCGTGGCCGCGGCCTTCGGCATGGCCCTCGCGGCCAAGCGCGCGGAGGAGTCGGGTGGTTCCATCGACCAGGCGCTCGAATCCGCCCACACCATCCTCGCCGCGAGCCGTCCCACCGCGGTCAATCTCTTCTGGGCGCTCGAGCAAATGCAGAGCGCTCGCCGCGCGGCCGGCGGCACGACGGGCCACACCATCGTATCCGCGCTTCTTGCCCAGGCCCGGAAGATCCACGACGACGACATCGCCTCCTGCCGCGCCATGGGCGAATTCGGCGCGACGCTCTTTCCCGCCCGCGCCCGGGTGCTCACGCATTGCAACGCCGGCGCGCTCGCCACCGCGGGGTACGGCACCGCCCTCGGCGTGATCCGCTCGGCGCATCGTCAAGGAAAGATCGATCGGGTCTTCGCCGACGAGACCCGTCCGGTTCTGCAAGGCGCCCGTCTCACCGCGTGGGAGCTTGTGAACGAGGGGATTCCCACCACACTGATCACCGACTCCATGGCGGGATTTCTGATGTCGCACGGGGAGATCAACTGTGTCGTGGTCGGGGCCGATCGAATCGCCGCGAATGGAGACGTGATCAACAAGATCGGCACCTACACGGTCGCCGTGCTTGCCCGCGAACACGGAATTCCGTTCTTCGTGGCCGCGCCTCGGTCCACCTTTGATCTCGCCACGGCGTCCGGCGCCCTCGTGACCATTGAGGAGCGCGACCCCGAAGAAGTGGTCCACTGGGCCGGCGTGCGCTCCGCCCCGGCCGGCGTCGATGTCCGAAACCCCGCCTTCGACGTCACCCCGGCTGCTCTGGTCGCCGCGATCATCTGTGAGACCGGCGTCGCCCGGCCGCCCTTCGGCCCCGACCTCGTTCGGCTCGCGCGCCTGCCGCTTCACTCCGGCCGGGTCTGAAGCGGCCCTTCGCTAAACTGGCGGCGCGTTGATCCGTCTGCTCTCGATTCTCGTCCTCGCGGCCTCCCTTCAGGGTTGCGTTGCTTACGAGTTCGAGCACGAATTCTGGCTGAAGACCGATGGCTCGGGCTCCTTCGTGATCACCGGCCCACCCTGGATCTGGAACGCGGTGAAGAACGTGGGCGATGCCGGTCGACTCGACGCCACCGTCAACGAGGAGACCGTCGCGGCCCTGTTCCGCGCCGTCCCCATCCGAAATGCCCGGGTTCGCGAGGTGACGCGGGACGGGCGCTCCTACATAACGGTCTCCGCGGACTTCGACGACGTAAACGCGCTCAGCGGGACGGCGGCGTTTGCTGACCTCGAGGTCGCCCTGCGACGCGAGGGTGAGAGGCTCCGCCTGGCGGGCGCCTGGCGGCGTCCGCTCGCTTCCGGCGCCGCGAAAGGCGACGACTCAGGACTCATGGCCGTGCGCTTCCATCTCCCAAGCGAGATCTATGAGCACAGGAACGCCTTCGATGGCGTGGAGCGCGGGAACATCCTGTCGTGGCGACAAGACCTGCGCCAAGGCCTGACCGGCGCGCCTTTGGAGTTCGGGGCAACCATGGGTTCGACGAGCGTGCTGAGCGCCACCCTCGGATTGTTCGGCCTCGCTATCCTCACCGGGCTCGCCGTCATCGGCGCGGCCCTGTTCGTCTTCGCGCGGCGCGGCCGGGGGGCGAATGCCGCATCCGCGGCGATTTCCTAAACTAGGATCGAAACAGTTTCTCGAGGCACTGCATGAACATTGGACTCTTCCCGGGCCCCGCTTCCAAGGTGACGGCCGACGTTCTCGTCTTTCTCATCGACGAGAAAACGAATTTCCACACCATCGACGATCCCGAGATCGCGGCGGTGGTCGACGACGCGGCCGCGCGCTTTCGGGCGCGCACCCTCACCCGGGAGTTGATCCAGAGAGCGGGCAGCCGCACGGTCGTCGTCTACTCCTCCACCCAGATCCGCGCCCTCAACACCTGGGAGGCCGTGAAGACCGTGGTGGCGAGGGCCATCCGCCTCGCCCGCGACCTCGGCCTGCCGCGGGTGGCCGTCTTCTTCAATCACCTCGAGGCGGCTCCCCTGGTCGGCAAGGCGGTCGAAGGCGCGGTGCTCGGCGCTTATACCTTCGATCGCCATCGCCTGGAGAAGGAGCGCTTCTTCAAGGAGAAGCTCTCCCTCGAGATCGTGGTCCACCCCGATCATCAGGCCGATGCCGAAGCCCGCAAGGCGCGCTACGCCTGGGTCTCGGAGAACGTCAACGTGGCCCGCGACCTCATCAACGAGCCCGCGAACATCGTGAACCCTCTCGTCTTCGCCGAACGCGCGCAACAGATCGCCCTCGAAGGGGGCCTGCAGTGCGAAGTCCTCGATGAAACCGCGCTCAAAGCCAAGGGTTACCGGGGTCTTCTCCATGTCGGCTCTGGCAGCGCCACCCCGCCGCGCATGGTCATCCTCCGCCACATACCCCGGCAGAGTTCGGCCGAGACCATCGCTCTCGTGGGCAAGGGCCTCACCTTCGACTCGGGCGGCATCTCCATCAAGCCCGCGGACAAGATGTGGGAAATGAAGGGCGACATGGGCGGGGCGGCCGCGGTACTCGCGGCCATGCGCACCATCGCCAAGCTGCAGCCGAGCGTCCGCGTGATCGGCATCCTCTGCCTGGCCGAGAACATGCCCGGTAACAACGCGCACCGTCCCGGCGACATCTTCGTGGCCAGGAACGGCAAGAGCATCATGGTCGACAACACAGACGCGGAAGGCCGCCTCGTGCTGTCGGACGGTCTGGCGCGCGCAGGCGAGGAAGGGGCGACCCACGTCGTCGACATCGCCACTCTGACCGGCGCGGTGGTTCGCGCGCTCGGTCCTTCGGTCGCGGGCGTCCTCGGCACTCACAAGGAGCTCATTCGCCGCGTGATCGCCGCGGGCGAGAGCCATGGCGAGGCCTTCTGGGAGCTGCCCCTCGTCGAGGAGTATCGCGACTCCCTGAAAACCCCCTACGCCGACATCAACAACATCGCCGCGGGGGGCGTCGCGGGCGCCATCACCGCCGCGCTCTTCCTGCGCGAGTTCGTGCCCGAAGGCGTTGCCTGGGCTCATCTCGACATCGCGGGGCCGATGTTCAAGGATCGTGAGTGGCGCTACTACGAGGCGGGCGCCCTGGGCTTTGGCGTCAAGACGCTGGTCCACCTGGTGGAGCGCTTCCGGGAGAGCGTGTAATCACACCCCTTCTCTTCGGTCTGATCGCGGCCCTCGCGAACGTCGCGGGCGGCCTGATCCTGGTTTCGCGGCGCCACTGGAACGACCTCGTCCTGCGCTACTTCGTGGGCCTCGGCGCCGGGTTCATGCTGGCCACGTCCCTCGTGCACATGCTCCCGGTCGCCGTCGGCGCGGGCGATCGCGGCCCTCTTCTGATACTCGCGGGCTACTTCCTGGTGCACTTCTTCGAGCACACGGTGGCGCCGCACTTTCACTTCGGAGAGGAGACGCATGAGCACGCCATGGATGCGCCCTCCGCTTCCTGGACCGCGCTGGCTGGGCTCTCCGTGCACGCGTTCTTCGACGGACTCTCGATTGCCTCGGGCCTCGCGGTCTCGCGAAGCCTGGGCGTCCTCGTCTTCGTCGCGATCCTCCTCCACAAGCTTCCCGAGGGCTTCACCGTCGCGTCGATCGCCATGGCCTCGGGACAAGGCCGGCGCGGGGCACTGCGCTCTTCGCTCGTCCTCGCGGCCGCCACGCTTTTCGGGGCGCTCTCCCTCGTGGACCCGGCGTGGGTCGGCGTGGCGCTTCCCCTTTCCACCGGCGTCACCCTCTACGTCGCCGCCTCCGACCTCATTCCCGAGGTCAACGCGATCCGCAGCTTCAGGATGGCGGCGGCGGTGTTCGCGGGCGTCGCCCTTTCCCTGCTGGGCGCCCGGCTCCTCGAGGCCGCGGGACTCCACTGACGCGACGAAGGCGACCGCCGGAGCGGTCGCCTTCAAGGGTGCGGCAAAGGAAAGGGCTCAGGCCTTGTGCTTGAACGCCCCCATGAACTCCTTGAGCATCAGCGGATTGTTGCTCTTGATGGCCCCGGTGATGAAGTCGGTAGCGGACGGCGTTTTCTTGCCGTTCCAAACGTCCAGGAAGATCTTCGAGGTGGATTTGAAGAAGCAGTCCGCGTCTTCCGTCTTTCCGGGCTTCACCGTGCACGCATCGGCGCTGATCGAAACAGTCCACTTCTCCACGTCGTCGAGGGAGAAGTAGAACGTGCGGGGCGTCTTGACGCTGCCCTTCACGAACATCGTGGGCAGCGTCTCGAACATCTGGGCGACTTCGCTCTTGGCCATGGCCTAGTTCTTCACCTTGGGGAGAGAACCCACGAACTCCGAGACGAGTTTCTTCTGCGCCTCGGGGGTCATGGACGAAGCCACGATCTTGGAAGCGCCCAGAATGGCCAGGTCCGCCACTTCTTCGCGGAGCTTGGCGAGCGCCACCGACGACTCGCGCTCGATCTGCTCCTTCGCGCGGCGGACGATGTCCTCGCCGTCGCTGCGCGCCTTGGCCATCAGGTCGGCCCGGAAGTCTTCCGCTTCCTTCGTGGCCTTCTTGATGATCGTCTCCCGCTCGGCCCCGATCTCGCGGACCAGCTCCTTGTGCTGGGCGAGCAGGGCCGCGGCCTCCGCGTTCTGCTTGCGGGAGCTCTCGATCGCCTCTCGTATCGACTTCTCGCGCTCGTCGATGGCCGCAAGCAACGGGCCCCAGGCGAACTTCGAGAGAACGATGACGAACAGCGTGAACAGGATCAACGTGAAGACGGTCAGCATCAGGTCGATGTCCGTCAACCCGCCCGCGAGGAGCGGGAGCGCCGTCAGGTTCGAAAACAAGGTCGTGGTCTTACTTGATGACGAGCAGGATCATGATGACGAGGGCGAAGAGCGTCGCGCCTTCGATCAGACCGGCGGCCACGATCATGGCGCCGCGGATGTCGCCCGACGCGTTCGGCTGGCGGGCGATGCCTTCCATGGCGGAGGCGGCAAGCTTGCCGATGCCGAGACCGCCACCGATGATGGCGAGACCACTGCCGATTCCGGCTGCGAGATAGGCGAGCCCTGTGGGTTCCATGTGCTTATTGCTCCTGGGTTAGAAAAGGGGTGTTGTGCGGGTTGAGACGAATTCTAGTGCGCGGGATGCGCGTACATCCCGATGAAGATCGCGGAGAACAGAGTGAACACGTAGGCCTGGATGAAGGCGACCAGTATCTCGAGGCACATGATGAAGAGCGCCATGCCGAGAGAGATCGGGATCATGACCACGCCGAGGGTCTGAGAGATCGCCGCGCACAGGGGCACGAGCATCAGCAGGGCGGTGATCATCATGTGCCCGGCCAGCATGTTCGCGAAGAGTCGGATCATGAGAGCGAAGGGCTTGGTGAACATCGACATGACCTCGATGGGGATCATGACGATCAGGATGGGCGCGGGCAGGCCGTGGGGAACCAGGTTCTTGAAGTGCCCGACCACCCCGTACTTCGAGATCCCCGCGTACATCTGGGCGACGAACGAAATGCCCGCGAGCGCCATGGTCACCGAGAGGTTGCCGGTGGCGGTGGCGGAGAAGGGCAAGAGCCCGAAGAGCGCCGCGAAGAGGATGAAGAAGAAGAAGCTCAGCAGGAGCGGCGTGAACTTGGCCCCGTCATGGCCGATGTTCTTGATCGCGATCTCGTCCCGGACATAGACCACCAGGGTTTCCACCACCGAGCCCACCCCGGAGGGCGCGCCGTCCTTGTAGCTCGAAAGGGCCAGACGCGCGGCCAGGATGACCAGAAGCATGGCCACGATCAGGAAGAAAAGATGCTTGCTTGGGACGCTGAACGGCAGGCCGAGAGGGTGGTAGCCGGCCTGGTCCGTGACGTGATGCATCAGGACGGCCGAGGCTCCGCCGTGTCCCTCGCCTTCGGCGGCGGCGGCGTGGCCCTCGGCGGCCGTCGCTGCGGCATGGCCCTCGTTGGCGGGGGCTGCCGCGTGGCTCGGGGCCTCCGCGGCCGGGGAATGCTCCTCCGCCGGCGTCGCCGTCATCTCGACCACAGGAGGCGCGGCCGAAGGGGCCGGCTCCTGATGGGGGGCCTGGGCCACAGCCAGGGTCAGAAGTAAAGCACTGAGCATCATGAATGCTGAACCCGTGGAGAGAAGTTCTGACGCGACCAGAGCGTCACCTCGGCGGTCGTGAAAACGCCGCTGAAGGTCAGAAGCGCCGCGGCAAAAGGAAGGGCCGGCAGCAGAAGGACTTTGATGCCCACGAGCAGGCCCACGAGCGTCGTCCCCATTCGGAGAACCATGCCCCCAAACACCGCGCCGAAGAACGCCCTCATCGAGCCGCGTCGGGCCCCGAGGTGATTGAGGCCCAGGGCGGAGAGGGCGTTGAAAGTAGCGACGACCGCCGCCGCGAACACCGCCGCCTCCGTGGCCCGATCCGAGGTCAGGCCCGCGACGACCACGCAGCAGCCGGCGGAAAACGCGGTGATGCCGAACGCCAGTTGGAGCGAAGAGATCAAAGCTTTGGAGGGGATTTGGGGATCAGGGTTTGGGCTGGTTCAGGGTCGACGCCATCCTCACGAACTGGATGAGGGCCATCCCGACGCCCAGCAAGCCGAAAACGAGAGTCAGGACGGGCCTTGTCCCCAAACATCCGTCGAGCCAGAAACCCAGGGCGAAAAGAACCCCGACCGTCGTGGCAAGCGCCGTGCCCAGACCGAGATAGGGGCCGGCCTCCCGAAGAACCTTCGCGAAATCGCGGGCTTGCGTGTTTCGCTCGGGAACGGGTGGCCCCCTCTCGCCCTGGACGAGCGGCTTGGATGGTGGAGACGGATCCCGCAAAGCACCCGTCTTTTGCTCGCGGGAAGACTACCAGAGCCTCGAACCCGCGACAACCGCGTCACCCGGTCGATGCGGAGGTCGCGTGTTCGGTGTTCCCACCGACAAGATCCATGGCATGAAGCAGCACCGGCGAGAGGGCCAGAAGCCCTTCCTGGACGCCACGAGGCGACCCCGGCAGGTTCACTATCAGGCACCGGCCCCGGATGCCGCATACCCCGCGCGAAAGCGACGCAAAAGCGGTCTTGTCGAGCCCTCGGAGCCGGATCAGTTCGGCGAGGCCCGGCGCCTCCCGGTCGATCACGCGCCGCGTCGCCTCCGGAGTCACGTCTCTTGGCCCGAGCCCGGTTCCGCCGGTGGTCACCACCAGGTCCGCGCGCGCCGCGGAAAAGAGCAGGACCTCCTCGATCCTGCCGCCTTCGTCGGGTACCACGAGCGGTCCGTCGACATCGAGACCCATTTGTTCGAGGCTCTTCCGCGCCTCCGGGCCGGAGCGATCCTCCCGCTTCCCCAGATGCGTGGAATCGCTGACGGTGATGACCACGGCGGTTTTACGTAGAGGTATCAAGAGCGCCTGAACCACTCCAAGGTTCCAATCGGCACATGATAGAAGATCCGCTGTGATCCCCTGGCTCCTTGCCGCGCTCGCCCTTCTTCAACCGGCGGCGGACCGGTATGCCCTGCGCGCCGTGGTGTTGGACGCGAAGGAGGCGCCGATCCGCGACCTCGAGACCACCGATGTCTCGCTTACCGTGGCCGGCGCCACCGTGCCCCTGTCCAGGTTCGAGAAGGACGAGCGGCCGGCCAGGGTGGCCCTTCTCATCGACTCGTCGCAGCCGCTTCAGGCAGCCTTCCGGCTTCAGTTCAACGAGGCCGCGAAAGCCTTCGTCGCCTCGCTCCCCTCGAACACCCGGCTCACGGTCTGGACCACGGGCGACCGGCCGACGCGGGTGATCGAGGACCTCGATGTGTCCGAGGACGGCTCGGCCCAGCAGGTCTCGAGGGTCCTGAGCCGCCAGGCCGCCATGGGCGGCAACACGATTCTCGACGCCATCGTCGAGGCCGCTGAAGATCTGAAGAAGAAGGAAGGCGAGCGCAGCGTCGTGGTCTTCCTGACCGCGGAGGGAGCCGGCTTCTCGAATGATGAGCGCCAGAGCATCGTGGACCGTGTGCTCCGGACGGGGGTCGAAGTGACGGGGACGCTCATCGGCGAACAAGGAAACGCGATGACGGGGGGAGATGTATCGCCCGAGGAGTACGACTACGTCTTCGGCAGCCTCACGGATACCACCGGGGGGCGCCTCGAGCGGCCCCTGACCGTGATGGCCGCGACTCCCGCGATGCTCAGAGTGGCGGCGGATCTGCGATCGACGTATCGTGCTGCTTTTGATTTCCGTGGCAAGAAGCCCGCGAAGATCGCGCTTCAGGTGGCGCGGCCTTCGGTCAAGGTTCGATTGTCCACGCCCCGAAAAGAGATTTCTTCGCCTTGATATTTCGATCTCGTACCGGCCTTTTGCTTTCCGTTGGTCTCACATGCCTTGTCGGCGCCGCACTCGCCTTCTCTCAAACCCAGGGCCAGCCGCCTCTGACGTTCGGCACCGGGATTGAGATCATCAACCTCACCGTCACCGTCACCGATGCGCAGGGACGTCTCGTCGCCGGCCTCGACCGCGACGCCTTCTCCGTCTACGAGGACGGCGTCAAGCAGGAACTGGCCCTCTTCAACAAGGACCGGCTGCCTCTATCGGTGGTCCTGCTCATGGACGCCTCGGCCTCCATGGAAGACAAGGTCCTGCCGGCCCGGGCCGCGGCCAAGCGCTTCGTGCAGACCCTGGTTCCCGCCGACCGTGCCCGGGTGGTTTCCTTCAACAACCACATCGACGTCCTGCAGGACTTCACGAACGACAAGGAAGCACTGAACGCAGGCATCGACCGGCTCCAGCCTCAGGGGGCGACCGCGCTGCATAACGCCTTCTATATCTCCATCAAGGAGCTGCAGAAGGAAAAGCAGGCGGGCGCCGGCGCCAGACGGCAGGCCATCATTCTCCTGTCGGACGGAGAGAACACCGCGTCCATCGTCACCGATGAGCAGGTGATCGATCTCGCGCGCAAGGCCGAGATCTCCATCTATTCGATCCGACTCACCACCGATTTCGAGGGCGACAAGGGCCGTGCCGCCTTCTCCCAGGCCACACACCTGCTCTCCGTTCTGGCCCGCGAGACCGGCGGCCAGGCCTTCTTTCCCGCCCAGCTTCAGGAGCTCGACGGCGTGTACGACCGGATCGCCGAGGAGATGCGAACGCAGTACAGCCTCGGCTATGTTCCGACCAACCAGCGACGGGACGGCCGCTACCGCCGTATCGTGGTGCGGGTCCCGAGCCGCGAGAACGTGGTTCTCCGGTACAAACTCGGATACTTCGGTCCTGCCGCCTGACCGCGCCTGGTGGCGCGGCTCGCGAACGCAAAGATAGGAGAAACATGCCACGCGCCATCATTGTCGGGAGCGGTTCCGAGATCGGGAAGAACCAGATCACGAACGACCAGCTCTCGAAGGTCCTCGACACCAACGACGCCTGGATCCAGGAGCGCAGCGG
>JAIBCN010000230.1 GCA_019694155.1 Vicinamibacteria bacterium
GGGATTCGAGGGCGCGCTTCCGGTCCTCGAACACCGTCACCTCGTATCCCTGGGAGACGAGAGCGTCGCGGTAGTTCTGCCGGATGGCCGGGTCGTCCTCGACGATGGCGATTCTGCGTGGCACCGCACGGAACTATACGGGCGGCCCGGACCAAAACCCGGCCTGCCATCTTTTCGCCACAATGTTCCAGAGGTTCGCCACAAAACGGGCCGGGCCACGCCTTTTCCGCTGATTCAAATCCTCTTCGACGACCGGGGGCGCTCCGCAATGGGGCGGAACGCACCCCGGTCAGGAGATCGGAGACGGAAATGACTTACGGAAGGCGGCACTACCTCACACAGCAGGTCCTGGTCCGGCTGGCCTACGCGGGACCGAGCAGCAGCGAGGCCCGGGAGTTCCTGAAGGCCTCCGCCCGGTTCGTCCTCGCCATCACACTCATCTTCTTCGGCCTCGCCGCCCTCGCGAACGGCGCCGAGCTCGCCCAGGAGCCGGCCGGGGCCTCGCCGAACGCCGCCACCGCGGGCGAGTTTCTCTATCGCCCGGGTGCGGAGGCCGCGTTCGAAGTGGCGCCTACCGTCGAGACTCGCGTGCGCTTCGATGTTACCGGTGTGATCGCGCGGGCTACGGTGGTCCAGCGCTTCCGCAATCCCCTCGACCAATGGATCGAAGGCGTCTACGTCTTTCCCCTTCCCGAGTCCTCCGCGGTCGATCACATGAGGATGCGCGCGGGCGAGCGCGTGATCGAAGGCGAGATCCGCGAGAAAGAGAAGGCGCGCCAGGAGTTCCAGAAGGCGGCCGCGGAAGGGAAGCGCGCGAGCCTTGTCGAGCAGCAGCGGCCGAATCTCTTCACGAGCCGCGTGGCGAATCTCGGGCCGCTCGAGGAGCTGGAAGTGGAGATCGAGTATCAGCAGACGCTCGAACTCGAGGAAGGTCGGGTGGGTCTCCGGTTCCCCCTGACCATGACCCCCCGATACATGCCGGGCATCGAGACCTCGCTGGCGCTTCTGACCAAGGGAAGGCCGGCTATCGACCAGGACCCCGAGATCGAGTTCAAGGGCGATGACGAGACCGGCGCCGGCGACGAGGTCGAGCACTGCCAGGACGACGCGGGCGACGCGCTGCTGCAGCCGCTCTTCCTCCCGCCCACGGTGAAGAGGAACCCGGTCTCGATCGAGCTGAATCTCAATGCCGGCTTCGAGGTCGCGTCTCTCGCGAGCGAGACGCATCCCCTTGCCGTTCAGTCGCTCTCCGGTCGCTCGTTCCATGCGCGCCTTCGCGACGAGCTGGCGCCCACGGACCGCGACTTCGAAGTCTCGTGGAAGCCCGCGCCGGGTGTGCAGCCGCAAAGCTCCATCACCACGGAGAAGGGACCGGACGGGACCTATGCCCTCGTGACTCTGTTTCCCCCGACGGGGAGCGCCGCGCGCACCGTGCGCATCCCGCGCGAGGTGACGTTCGTGATCGACACGTCGGGCTCGATGGAGGGAGTCTCGATGAAACAGGCGAAGCGCGCGCTCGAACTCGCGATCCAGCGCCTCGATGCCGAGGACTGGTTCAACGTGATCCAGTTCAATTCGGTCACCTCGACCCTGTTCGACGCGCCCGTTCCCGCGACGCCCGAGAACCGCATGCGCGCGATGCGCTACGCCGCGTCGCTGTCCGCGCAAGGCGGCACGGAGATGCTGCCCGCTCTGCTTGCGGCACTCGCACCGAGCGCGGGCGCCCGCGAGGAAGGGGATGTGCTCAGGCAGGTGCTCTTCCTGACGGATGGCGCGGTCGGGAACGAGGAGCAGCTCTTCTCGGCGATCAAGGCGAAGCTCGGGCGCGCGCGCCTCTTCACGGTGGGCATCGGCTCCGCTCCCAACAGTCACTTCATGACCAAGGCGGCCGAGTTCGGCCGCGGCACCTTCACCTTCATCTCCGACGTGAATGCGGTGGAGAAGCAGATGAGCGAGCTGTACGCGAAGGTCGAGAGCCCGGTTCTCTCCGACATCCAGGTCTCGTTCGACGGGGTCGAGGCCACGGGCGCCGAGGTGTGGCCCGACCGCGTGCCCGATCTCTACCTCGGGGAGCCCGTGGTCGTGGGCGCGCGCTTCGAGAAGATCCCGGCGGCCATCCGCGTGACCGGGCGGCGCGACGGCGAGCCCTTCGAGACGGTGGTTCCCTTTGGCCAGGCCGAGGGAGGGCGCGGCATCAACGTGTTGTGGGCGCGGCGGAAGATCCAGTCGCTGCTCGATGGTCTTCACGAGGGTGACGATCCCGAAGCAGTTCGCGCGCAGGTGGTGTCCCTGGGCCTCACGCATCACCTCGTGACCGCGCACACGAGCCTGGTGGCGGTGGATGTCACACCGGTGCGGCCCGGGAACGAGAGCGCGGAGCCGGTCATGGTGCCCGTGAATCTGCCGAACGGCGCGACGTTCGGGAGTCTGCCGCAGTCCGCGACGCCGGCCGCCTGGTTCATGGTCCAGGGGCTGGTGGCCCTGGTGGTCGCCGCGGGTGTGCTTGTTGTGGTGCGGCGATGAGGGGCGTGAATGGGTGGGTAGGGAATCCGGTAGGGGTTGCTTCGTGGCCCAAGGCCAGGCTGGCGCGCTCGGTCGCCTTCGGCTCCCTCCTCGCAATGACGCCCCGGGGCGGTTGGCTTGGTGGGGGTGCGGAGAGGGTTGGGGGGCTCGTGCGACGCGGTGGGGCTCGCAGGATGGTGTGGCGCTGGATGCTGCAGATCGCGGCCCTTCTGGTCGTTTGCTGGGGGGTGACGCAGATGGCTCGCGGCGCTTACATCCATTCCAAGGCGAACCTGGCTCAGGCTTTGATTCGGAGGGCGTGGACGAAGGCATCAAAGAAAGGAGGCGCTCCCAAGCCGTGGCCATGGGCGGACACGACGCCCGTGGCCCGGCTGGGCGCGCCCTCGCAGCGCGTCGAGCTGGTGGTGCTCGAAGGGGGGAGCGGGAGGACGCTCGCGTTTGGTCCCGGCCACGTCACGGGGACGGCGATGCCTGGCGAGCATGGCAACGTGGTGATAGGCGGGCATCGCGACACTCACTTCCGGTTTCTCAAGGATCTAAAGCGGGGCGACCTGCTGCTTCTCGAGGGTCCCGATCGTGAACTGGTGGACTATGCGGTCACGGAGATGTCGGTCGTCGATCGCGAGCGCGGCGACCTGCTGCGCGACTTCGGCGACGACCGTCTCACCCTCATCACCTGTTACCCCTTCGACGCCATCCGGCCGGGCGGGCCGGAGCGCTACGTGGTCACCGCGCTTCGATGCGGCCCCTTCAGTAACATGGCGGCATGCCAACACGCAGAGATGTGATCAAGGCGGCGGGCCTCGTCGCGGTGGGTTTTGGAAGCGGCAGCGCCGGTGCGGCACAAGCACCTCGACCTTCGCGCGTCCCCGTGCCCGCCGCCACGTCCGTGACCCCCGCCCCCCGCCCGCTGCGCATCCTGATCCTGGGGGGCACGGGTTTCATCGGCCCGAACCAGGTGCGATACGCGCTCGCCCGCGGGCACGAGCTGACTCTCTTCAATCGAGGCCGCAATCCCAAGGACTGGCCGGGCGAGGTGGAAGAGCTGACCGGCGATCGCAACACCGGTGATCTTGCTTCACTCAAGGGGCGCACATGGGACGTCTGCATCGATAACCCGACGACTCTGCCCTTCTGGGTGCGCGACGCGGGGACGATCCTGAAGGGGCAGGTGGGCCATTACATCTTCGTCTCGACCCTCTCCGTGTACTCCGACAATCGCGCGTCGGGAGAGGACGAGTCGGGCGCCCTGTTCAAGTACCAGGGCACCGACGAAGAGGTGATGAAGGAGACGCAGGAGAGCGTTCGCAAGAACATGGGGAACCTCTACGGTCCGCTGAAGGCGCGGTCCGAGAAGGAGGCGGAGAAGTGGTTCCCGGGAATCACCACCATCGTGAGGCCCGGCCTCATCGTCGGGCCGGGCGACGAGACCGATCGCTTCACCTACTGGCCGGTTCGTCTCGACCGCGGCGGCGACGTGCTCGCCCCGGGCGATGGAAGCGACGCGGTGCAGTTCATCGACACCCGCGACTTGTCGGAGTGGATGATCCGGCTCGCGGAGGCGAAGGTCTTTGGGACCTTCAACGCCATGGGTCCGGGCTTCGAGCTGACCATGCAGGAGATGCTGCTGGGAATCCGCGCCGCCACCACCGCGGGCGCGCGGCTGCGCTGGGCGCCCGCCGACTTCCTCGAGAAGCAGAAGGTAAGTGCGTGGAGCGACATGCCGGTGTGGGTGCCGGGTGGCGGCGAGGATGGGGGTTTCTCGCGGCGCAGCAACAAGAAGGCGATGGCCGCGGGCCTCACCTTCCGGCCGCTCGCCCAGACCGCGCTCGACACACTCGCCTGGTTCAAGTCGCTTCCCGCCGAACGCCAGACGACACTGAAGGCCGGCATCAAACCGGAGCGAGAAAAGGAAGTCCTCGCCGCCCTGGCCGCGGAATCCCGCACGGCGAAGAAGATCTTCACCAAACCCTGACCTCCTTGCCCCTCGACCCGGGACCCTGTGAGCGCTGACCGTCGCACCATCTGATCGCGTCGGCGACGGTCATTGCGAGGAGCCAGCGGAAGGCGACACGACGAAGCAACCCCATCCAACCACTACCCACCCGCGCGGCGGGCGTCGACGCGGCGACACCCCGAGCCGTATGAGTTGGAGAAGGAGACCTAGTCCGGCTCGCAGGCGACAGGAAACAGCGTGCGCTGGGCGCGGCGGGCTTCGGCCCGTCGCGTGGCGAGTGTCGATGTCTCACCTCGATGGCAGGTGACGCAGAGCGTGCGGTAATTGTCGAGACCGCAGCCGCCGCCGCCTTCGACAACCGGATTTATGTGGTCGGCGTCCCAGAGTACGCGCGACTCGTCGGTGACGCCCCAGGCGGCGAGAATCAGGGCCACGGCCTCGCGTGACACCGCCGTGCGATCGCGGTTCTCGAGATAGGTGAGGCGGAAGTCCCAGCGGTCGATCCGGCGGATGTGCTCGATGGCGCGCATCGCGGCCCCTGCGTCCGACCCGCAGATCGCGCAGATGCCCCGGTCGCGTTCCGCGACGAGGACCGGCGCCTTGACCACGCCGCAGCGCAAGGCCGCGTCGTTGAAGCACGCACGCGAGCACCATTCAGCCTGGTCGAAGTCGTCGATGACGTTCGGGTCGACGGGCAGACCGCACGCGCACCGGCCCTCGGCCCGCCGCGCCCGCACCGCGTTCCAGTCATGGAACCGTTCGAAGTGCTTCTCCGGCCACGCGATCATGGCCCAGACCGGGGGCGGCTAGGCCGCCGCGATTTCCCTGAGGGCCCGCACGAACGCGTCGAGCTCACCGGTGGTCGTGTACAGGTGCGGGGTGATGCGCGCGCCATGGACGTTCGCGGTGTCGATCGCCACCGTCCAGATCCTGTACTTCTCGAGCAGCCTCTTCGACAACTCCTTCGGAGCCACACCCTCCACCCCCACGTTGGCGATGGCGCATGAACGACGCGGGTCGCTCGGGGTATTGAGCACGATGCGAGGCACGCCGCGGACCTGCTTCGTCCAGTAGTTCTGCAGGTACCTGAGCCGCGCCTCCTTCCGCGCGATCCCGATGCTCTCGTGGAAGTCGATCGCGCTCATGATCGCGAGATCGGTGTGCACGGGGTGGGTGCCGGTGTGATTGAGCTTGCGGATGTCGGTATCGGCCATCCCCTTGTCCCCGTAAATCGGCCACAGCTTCTCGATGCGGTCCTTCCTGACATAGAGAATCCCCGCGCCGAGGTTCGCGCCCAGCCACTTGTGCAGGCTCGCACCGTAGTAATCGCAGTCGAGATCGGGGATCTTGAAGTCGAGGTGCGCGAAGGCATGCGCCCCGTCGACCATGACCTGGACGTTCCGGCTGTGAGCCATGTCCACGATCTTCCGCACGGGCAGGATGTGGCCGGTGATATTGACCATGTGGCCGATCATGAGCAGGCGGGTTCTTTGGGTGATCGCGCCCGCGTAGAGGTTGACGATCTCCTCGTCCGACTTCGGGTCGAGGGGAAGCAGCACCCGCCGATTGACCATGCCGTAGCGGCGCGCCTGCAGGTCGAACTGGTCGAGCATGGCGCCGTAGTCCTGCTCGGCCATCACCGCCTCGTCGCCCGCCTTCCAGTCGAGGCCCGCGATCACGGTGTCGAGCGACTCCGTGGTGTTGCGGGTGATGATCAGCTCGTCGGACGAGCATCCGGCGAGCCCCGCGAGGCGGGTGCGGACCGCGAGCTTGTCGTCGTACTGCCGGGTGCGCATGTAGTACGACGCCTCGGTGTTGATCTCGCGGACCCTGCCGATGAACGCCTCCAGCACCTCCTGAGGCTGCATGCAGTAGTAGCCGTTCTCGAGGTTGATGTAGTCCGGCTTGAGCTTGAACTTCGCCCGGATGGCCGACCAGAACGCCTCGTCCCGGGCAAGTTCGGCGACGGGGATGTGGGCAGCCTCCGCGAAGAGGGATCTCACATCGCTCAACGCCACGCCGACCGAGGCGGCGGAGGTCGCTCGAAGGAAGTCACGCTTGTTCATGGGTCCTACTTCTTGATGGTCGCGCCTGTGAGCTGGGCGATGGCCGCGAGCGTCGTCTGCGCGGCGTTCAGGCCCAGGCGGAAGTCCTTGTCCGAATAGGTCGAATACACGTCGCTCGGCTGGTGCCAGTTGGGATCCCAGCCGGCGCCCACGTGCATGCCGCGCTCGTTCTCGCGCAGGCTGATGGCGGGGACGAGATCCATGAAGGGAGTGGAGTCGGTGTTGGTCATATGGAAGCCGACCGCGGCCGGATAGTCGGTCGCGTACTTGTCGTTCGCGGCCCGGAAGAACCAGGCGAGCTTCGCCGCCGCGTCCGCCTCTTTGGCCGTCGACTGGAACTCGATGTTCACGTCGGCCTCCAGGCGCTGCTCCTTCGGCGAGACGAACACGGGCCGGCCGTTCGCGTCCATCACCGGTTTGCCGGCGGCGTCGAGCTGCGGGACCGGCATGCCGTGATCCCACATCATCATGTCGTGCTGGATCATGCCCAGCCACTTCGGCTCGGGGTACTTCCCCGAGCCCTTCGGGTTCTCGATACCCTGCAGGTCCTTGCGCTGAGCCACGTAGGCATAGGCGCCGTTCAGGCCCGACTCCTCGTTGTTCCAGAGGATGAAGCGGATGGACCTCTCCGTCTCGACCCCGGGCTGATGGAAGACGCGCGCGAGTTCCATCACCAGCGCGGTGCCCGAGCCGTCGTCGTTCGCGGCCTCGCCCCAGCCGATGCCGTCCATGTGGCCGCCCACGATGTACATCTCGTTCGGGAACTTCGTGCCGATCTTGGTGCAATAGACCTGCTCGCGCGGCGACGTGCCTTCCGGCGTCTGCTCCGTGTTGAGCGCGCGCAGCTTCTCGTCCTTCTGCGCCATGGGGTCGGTGTTGACCCCGGTGCGCGCGCGGTTGCCGAAGAGCGTGCTGCCGCCCTGCCCGGCCGGGCCGCCCAGGCCGCCGCCGCGAGGTCCACCCGGCCGGGGCGCAGGTGGCGCCGCCGGACTCGCGCCGGGGGCCGGGGTGGGACGGGGCGTCGGCTGGGTGAATTCGTACCTGATCCGCTCGGTGTTCGCGCATCCGTAGCTCTTGAGCTGCCCTTCGATCCAGTCCACGGCCTTGCGGTTGCGCTCCGTGCCCTGGCGGCGATCCCCGAACTGCGTCAGGCCCTTGATGGTGGCCTTGTACTTCTCGAGCTCGAGCTGCTTCACGAGAATGGCGACGGGATCGTCGGCCATGGGAACCGGTGCGGGCGCCTGCGCGTCTGCGACCTGGACGCCGAGGAGAGAAATGAGAATGCTGGAGGAAATGCGCATGAGGGCTCCTTCTGAAAATCGCGCCGGGGTCTTTCGGGAGGGAGTGTAGCCGCTCCGCCCTCCCATAAGATCGCCGCATGATGCAGATCAAGCAAGGCCTCCTCGTCGTGGCCGCACTCTTCCTCGGCGTCGCGGCCGCCAGGGCCGAACCCGCCGGGTCGCTGGTGATCGTGGGCGCGCGGATCGCGGATGGAACGGGCGGCCCTCTTCGCGCGGCGAATGTCCGGGTGAGTGGGGGCCGCATCGCCGAGGTGGGCGAGTTCAAGCCGCTCGAGGGCGACACCGTCATCGACGGCGAGGACCGCGTGCTCGCTCCCGGCTTCATCGATGTGCACAACCATTCGACCCAGGGCCTGGTGAAGGAGCCGCTTGCGGTCTCCCAGATCTCGCAGGGCATCACCACTCTCCTCGTCGGCCAGGACGGGAGTTCGCCCCTCCCCGTACAGGAGTACCTCGACGCGCGAAGGGCCTCACCCGCCGCGGTCAATGTCGCCACCTGCGTCGGCCATGCGAGCGTGCGGCGCGCGGTCATGGGCGACGACTACAAGCGCGCGGCGCGGGCCGACGAGGTCAAGCGGATGGAGGAGCTCGTCGATCGCGGCTTCAAGGACGGCGCCTTCTGCCTGTCGAGCGGCCTCGAGTACGAGATCGGCGGCTACGCGACAGTGGAAGAGGTGATCGCACTCGCGAAGGTGGCGGCCCGTTACCATGGCTTCTACATCTCGCACATCCGCGACGAGGCCGACCTCGCCTTCGAGGCCATGACCGAGCTCGTGGCCATCGGCGAGCGCGCGGGGGTCGCGGTGCAGAACACGCACATCAAGCTCGGCACCGCGGGGGTGTGGGGTAAGGCGAAGGATGCCCTGAGGGTCTTCGACTCCGCGCGGCGCCGGGGCCTCGACATCACCGCCGACTGTTACCCGTGGGAAGCCTGGAGCTCGACCATCCTGGTTCTGATCCCGAACAAGAAGTATGACGATCCGAAGAGCGTGGAGCGCGGCCTCGCCGACGTGGGGGGTGCGCAGAACGTGATGATCACGTCTTACGAGAAGGACCGCTCGTACGAGTTCAAGAACATGGCCGAGATCGCGGCCGCCCGCGGAATCACGCCCGTGGATCTGTTCATCGAGATCGCGAAGAACGGCGGCGCCTCCGTGGTGGCGAAGTCGATGATGGACGAAGACATCCGCGCCTTCTACGCATGGCCCTTCACCATGGTGTCGAGCGACGGCGGCATCGAGTACCGCCACCCGCGCGGCGCCGGCACGTTCCCCCGCGTCCTCGGCCGCTTCGTGCGCGAGAGGCGCTGGCTCACCCTCGAAGAGGCGATCCGCAAGATGACCTCGCTCCCGGCCTCGCGCCTCGGGCTCAAGGACCGGGGCACGATCGCGCCCGGCCAGGTGGCGGATCTCGTCCTCTTCAATCCCGCGACCGTCATCGACAACGCGACCTTCCTGGAACCCTTCAAGCTCTCCACCGGGATCGACAAGGTGTGGGTCTCGGGCGCTCTCGCCTGGGACGAGGGAAAGTCGACGGGCGCCCGCCCCGGGCAGGTCCTCGTAGGCGCCGCGCGCTGACCCCCCGGGTCATGCCCCCGCGCGGGGGATATCCCTATAATCCGCGCATGAGCCATCGAATCCCGCACTCGCTCCGTTTCGGATCGTCCGCGCTTCTTGCCCTTGCGCTGTCCATCCCGGCCGCCGCCCAGACCGCGCCCCCAGCCAAGGCCGAGGCTCCGAAGCCCGCGCCATCGACGCCCACCGGCACCGTCAACGAGAAGGATCCCGACGTGGCGCTCGCCAAGAAGGCCGCCCTCGAATGGCTGGCCCTCGCCGACGCGGGGAAGTTCGAGGAGACCTGGGAGGAGGCCGCGAGCTCGTTTCAGAAGGCCCAGACCAAGGCCGCGTGGGCCAAGGGTCTTGGGGGCGCCCGTCCGACCATGGGCAAGCTCATCACCCGCACGTACCTGAATCACGAAATCCGCACCGCTCTCCCGAACCTGCCCCCGGGGAAGTACATCACCGTCCGCTTCAACTCCGTCTTCGAGAAGCACAAGGACGGCGCCGAGTCGGTGACGCTCATCAAGGACGGAACCCGCGGGTTCCGCATGATGAGCTACTTCCTCAAATAACCCCGCAGGGCGCGAGGCGCTCCGGTCACTTCCGGCAGCGATAGACGAACGCGGGCGGCACGTTCCGCCACACCACCTTCGAGGTCTCCACCTGCGCGAAGCGCGATTCGAGCAGCTCCCGGAACCGTCGCGCCGGAGGCGTCCAAGCCGCGTGGGAATACGCGAAGGTCGAGAACCGGCCGCCAGGCTTGATGGGCATAACCGTCGCATCGAGAAGCCGGCGCTGCCGGTCGGGTGAGAACGCCGCCCACGGCAGCCCGCTCACCACCGCGTCGACGGTGTCGCGTCCCGCTTCTTTGAGGTAGTGCGCCAGGTTTTCGATCGAGTCGTTCACGACCTGGACATTCGGGAAGTTGTGTCGCAGCGCTTCCGCCATTTCGGGATTGATCTCGAAGCACAGGAAACAGGCGCCGGGCTTCAGCTCGTCCTGGATGACCCTGGTGAAGGGCCCCGTCCCCGGCCCCAGTTCGACCACGGTTTCGGCCTCACGCAGATCCATCCCCTCGACCATGGCCTCGGCCAGCTGCGCCGAGCTGGGCGTGATCGAGCCCGTGTCGAAAGGCCGCTTCACGAAAGCGGCGAGGAATTTGGCGCGGTCTCGCATGAGTGGAGCGCCGATTTTCGCACGGTGCATGGGCCCCGGGGCGCTGTCCTGCTCTCGCAGGGTAGGTGCTGCTCACGCGCCTCGGCGAAGAAGGTCCCATCGAGAACGTCGCATGCAGCGGAGCCTCCGGCTGTCGACTTCGGGATCGTCCTCGCGGCCTCGCCCCAGGGAGTCATCGCGTCAAACGTACTTCTGGTCCGAGCCCGTTGATCGTGTGTGCTATCGTTGCACACGTCTGGGATCAGGTGGTGAACGGTGGATCCAACGAATTCCGGGGCTGCTTCCCCCAAAGCACGTGCGGGTCACACGAGGGGTCAGTTTCCAGAAGCCGAAGTACTGTGAAGCGGAGGGTGTATGGGAGCCAGTCGGTTTGGAGCAGGCGTGCTCTGTGTGCGCGGGTCAAGAAGGTTCCGAGGCGTGCGCGCCGTGACGCTCGCGGTTGGCAGCTGGTTGGTGTCGGGCGCCCCGGCGGTCGCGCAAGATGCCGTTCGATGGCAGCGCCCCGAAGGGGTCGAGGTTGGGCCCGGAACAGTGGCGAGAGCGGCCGGCGCCTCCAAGAGCGGAGCGACCTCCGCGCAGTTCATTACTTCCGGGAGTGGATACGCGAGCTTTACAGCCAATGAGGCCGCTGTGGCGAGGGCGTTGGGGCTGGCCCAAACGCCGCTGAACGACCTGCCGTCAATCAAGTTCGGGATTCAGCTGGGCAGCGATGGGAGCGTGGCCATCGTCGAGGATGGGGTTCCGAAGCCGCCAATTGGAACCTATGGAACCGGCGATCAATTCACGGTGGCGGTGGAAGGCGCCAGTGTCGTCTATCGGCAGAACGCAGTCGCTCTCTACACCTCCAGCCTGGCGCCGGTTTACCCATTGTTTGCCCAGGTCGTTCTTCAGGAGAACGGCTCCCTCGGTTCATGCGTGATGGGAGGAAACCTCGGGGAGTGGGCCGAATGGACGAATGTGGGCGCCCACGTCGCCGCTGCTCCAGGCTCGCTGGCCCGGGAACCGTTTTCGCCGGTCGCTTTGGAGGGCGCCACATCCACTCGTGGCATCACGAGTGGGGGAGGGTTCGTCGAGTTCCGGCTGAACAGCCCCACCAACTACATCTACACAGGACTGAGCCATGGAGACACGGACGGTGGCGCCGCCGACATCGATTTTTCGTTCCGAATCTGGTCCACGTCGCTCACCGTCATCGAAAACGGCGTGACCCGTGGGAGCTTCGGCACGGCCGGAATCAACGATGTGCTTCGCATTGGCGTCGAGAACGGCTCGATCGTGTATCGCAAGAATGGGACCGTTCTCTACACCTCGTTGACCGCGCCGCAGTTTCCGCTGACGATCGACTCTTCGGTAAACGCGGGCAGTGCAAGCGCCGCCTCCGTGACTCTCTCCGGAGCCTTGTCGGACGTCGCCGCACCTCCGGTATCCATGTCACCCTCGGGAGGCGCCTACCCTTCTTCGCAGTCGGTGACTCTCACTTCGGCCCCGGGACAGACAATCTATTACACGTTGGACGGGACCGAGCCCGGGGTCATGAGCCCGAGCGTGGCCAGTGGCGGTGCCATCACGGTGGATAGCTCGGCCCGCCTTCGCGCCCGAACCATCTCTTCTGGTCTCTGGCCCGGTACGGTGCGAAGCGCCTTCTATTCCATCGGAGCACCTCCGATTACGGAGGTGGTGGAATGGACCAATATCGGGGCAAACGTGTCTGCGCTCGCGGGCTCGATCTCACGTGATCCGAATGTGGGCTCGCCGAGCGTGAGTGAAGGCGCGGCGTCCACGAGGGGCATCAACTCGCCCGACGGGTATGTGGAGTTCAGAACCGGCGGATACTCATCCTTGGGCCTGAGCTATGGCGATAACGGCGGTGACGCCAGCGATGTGGACTACGCCGTTCGATTTTGGGGTTCCGGCTTTTACATCACCGAAAACGGAACGAGCCTTGGCTATTTCGGGTCAACGGTAGCGGGAGATGTATTTCGCGTTGGCGTCGAAAACGGGGTGGTGACGTATCGGAAGAACGGAACGCTCGTGTACACATCGAGGATCGGGCCACGATTTCCGCTACTGGTCGACGCATCCATGCACCCGGCCGCAGGGAACGCAACCGCCGTGGCGCTCTCGGGCCACCTGGTCGATACAGCGACGGCCGCCGTGCAGATGGCGCCCGGTGGGGGCGCGTTCGGGGAGGCACAGTCGGTGACGCTCACAAGCGGGACGGGCGGGGCTACCGTCCGGTACACCCTGGACGGCAGTGAGCCCGGGCCAACGAGTCCGAGCGTCGCCAACGGTGGCAGTGTTGTCGTGCCCTCAACGGGCTGGCTCCGGGCCCGTGCCTTTGCTCCCGAAATGTGGCCGAGTGCCAGTCGCCGCGCCTTCTTCGCGATCGGCACCGCCGCAACAACAGAGGTTGTGGAGTGGGCGAATGTGGGGCCCAATTTGTCCGTCCAGGCCGGGGCGGTCTGGAGAAGCCCCAACGTAGGCTCGCCATCGCTGAACGAAGGCGCGGTCTCAACCCGCGCCATCAACTCACCGGACGGCTATGTCGAGTTCAAGGCCGGGGGATATGGATATCTGGGGCTGAGCTACGGCGATGCCGATGGAGGGGCAAATGACGTGGACTACGCGATCCAGTTCTGGGCCAGCGGGTTCTACATCACCGAGAACGGAGTGAGCCGCGGCTACTTTGGCTCGCTGGCGGCCGGGGACATCGTGCGGGTCGCCGTTGAAAGCGGCAACGTCGTCTACCGCAGGAATGGCGCCCAGGTGTACGCCTCGGGGGTGACGCCACGATTTCCCCTTTTGGTGGATGTCTCGATGCACCCGGCGGCTGGAAACGCCACGGGGGTGACGATATCGGGCCACCTGGTCGACGTCGCCACACTGCCTCCCTCCTTCAGCCTCCTTCCCGGCGACTACGCAACGGGGCAGGCCGTCACCGTGACCGATGCGACTCCGGGCGCGATCATCTACTACACCACGAACGGAGCGGACCCGACCACAAACGATGCCGTTGTGGCGAACGGTGGAATCGTGACCATCGCCGATTCCGCGACTTTGAAGGCGCGAGCCTTCGCCCCTGGGCTATTTGCGAGCCGGGTGAGTTCGGCTCGTTACACGATCGGCCTGACGAAGGCCATCGAGGCGGTGACCTGGACCAATATCGTGAATGCTGGCGTAAGTGGCAATTCGATCTACAAGGCCACATCAGGCGCGGCATCAGACGGTGGGGGTGTCTCGCGACGGGCCATCACCTCGACGGACGGCTACATGGAATTCACCGCCGGGACGCCCTGGGGGAACCGTGGCGCCGGCTTGAGTTTTGGCGACACCGATCGGAATCTGGCCGACATCGACTACGCGATCTTTCCGAACAACTCCGGCACCATTCAGATTTACGAGGGGGGGGTGCCGCGGGGCGCCTTCGGAAGCTACGTGTCGAGTGACGTGCTGCGCGTCGAAGTCGAGAACGGGGTGGTGAAGTACAAGAAGAACGGCGCCCTCCTGTATGCGAGCGGCATCGCTCCCCGATACCCGCTGTTGGTGGACACATCGCTTGCGATCAAGGGAGCCAACTTCGCCAACGTGATGATCTCAGGGGCGCTGGCTGATGTCAGTGTGGCGCCCGTGACGTTCAGTATCCCTGCCGGGGACTACACCGAGCCGCAGGTGGTGACGCTCAACGCACCCACACTTGGCGCGGCGATCTACTACACGACCAATGGCGCGGATCCGACCACGAGCGATACACCGATAGCGAGCGGGGCGACGGTGTCGGTCACGGGCACCATGACCCTCAAGGCCAGGGCTTTCCTGGCCGGCCTGTTTGCGAGCCCCACCACGGCCGCGCGCTACACCATCGGCCTTGGCTCAACCACCGAGGCGGCCGCCTGGACGAACACCGTGAATGTGACCGCGACGGGGAACTCGATCACCAAGACCTCCGGGGGCTCATCGGGTTTCGATGCCGGGGCAGTATCGACCCGGGCGATCTACTCGACGGATGGATATGTCGAACTCTCGGCTGGCACGGCTTTGAGCGGCGTTCGCTATGCCGGACTGAGCAACGGCGACACGGATGTTTCGTACGGCGACATCGACTACGCCTTCTGCCCCGCGGGATCAAACGGCCTGCAGATCTGCGAGGGAGGCGTGGTGCGAGGCACCTTCGGATCCTACCTGGCAACCGATACCCTGCGAGTGGGGGTCGAGCAGGGCGTCGTCACGTACCGAAAGAACGGTGCTTTCCTGTACGCGAGCCCTATCCCGCCCGCCTATCCGCTCCTGGTCGACACGACGCTCTACTATCTCTCTCACTCGATCTCGAACGTCTTCATCTCTGGCGCACTCGTTGACTCGCGGCTGCCCGCGCCCACAGCCGACCCCGCGGCCGGCGCATACGTGCCTCCCGTCAACGTCAGCCTCACGACCGTACCCGGCGCCACGATTCGCTACACCACGGATGGCTCGACGCCGACCAGCGCCTCACCCCTCTATGGAGGGACGCCGATCGTCCTCGGAGCATCGACTTCAATCAAGGCAATCGCGGA
The DNA here is from genome assembly GCA_019694155.1 of Vicinamibacteria bacterium. Taxonomy (GTDB): domain Bacteria; phylum Acidobacteriota; class Vicinamibacteria; order Fen-336; family JAGNNV01; genus JAGNNV01. Next base: position 15,133 of record JAIBCN010000230.1, read on the forward strand.
CGCCCCTGGCTACCTGACGAGCCCGGTCATGACCGCCGCGTACGTGGCTTTGGCTGCGACCCCGACGATCACGCCGAATGGCGGGGCCTTCATGGACTCGGTCCCCGTCACCCTGGCGACGGCCACTTCCGGCGCGACGGTCCGTTACACGTTGGACGGAACCGAGCCGACGACGGCATCGGTCGCATATTCCACTCCCCTTCTCCTTGTGTCCACGGCAACCCTCATGGCGAAGGCGTTCCACACCACGCTGGCGCCGAGCAGTACCGCGACGGCATTGTTCACGATAGCCCCAACCCCGCCGACGCTCTCTCCTGGGAGTGGAACCTACACGACGAGCGTCAGCGTGGCGATGAGCGGGCCGGCGGGGGCGTCCATCTATTACACCACCGACGGAAGCACGCCGACGCTACTTTCCACCCCGTATGCCGGCGCCGTTGTTCTCACGGAAACGACGACGATCAAAGCAGCAGCGTTCCTGGCTGGAGGGCAGAGCAGCGCCGTATCTACGGGCGTTTACAGCATCAAGGTGGCGGATCCGGTGTTGAGCCCGGCGTCTGGAAGGTGGTACACGCAGCAGACAATCGGGGTGACCACCGCGACGCCTGGGGCGACGATCTACTACACGACGGATGGTACAGAGCCGACGACGAGTTCTGCCACGGTCGCCGGCACCGGCCAGCTGCTGATCGACCGAAGCATGGCAGTCAAGTTCAAGGCCTTCAAGGCAAACACCCAGCCATCGGCTACAGTGCATGCGAGTTACCTGATCACCGGCCAGATGGCGGCCGGCGACTACCACACCCTCGCCCTGAAGGCCGATCGCACGGTGTGGGCCTGGGGTACGAACAACTACGGCCAGGTAGGCGATGGGTCCGCCACCGGCACGGTCCGGTCGAGTCCGATTCAGATAACGGCCCTGAGTGACATCGTCGAGATCGCCGCGGGCCGCTACTCGTCATACGCTCTCAAGGCCGACGGCACGGTCTGGGCCTGGGGATACAACGTGTCCGGCGAGTTGGGAGATGGGAGCAACACCAATCGCTACCTGCCGGTTCAGGTGTCCGGGCTCACGGGCGTCCAGGCCATTGGCGCCGGGGGCTCGCATGGGTTGGCCGTCCTCTCGGACGGCACCGTGCGCACCTGGGGCCTCAACAACTACGGCCAGTTGGGACGTGGGAACAGCACGAATTCCAATGTTCCCGTGACCGCTACCGGGCTCGGCAGCGTGCGATCCGTGACGGGAGGCGACTCGCACAGCCTGGCGCTGAGAACGGACGGAACGGTTGCAGGATGGGGCTGGGGGGGGCTGGGGCAGCTTGGCAACGGAGGACAGAACAGCAATGTGCCGGTCACCCTGTCGGGCGTTGTGGCCACAGCCCTGGCCGCCAATGGGCACTCCTCGTTTGCCATAGTGGGCGCCACTCGACAACTGAAGGCCTGGGGCTTGAACAGCAACGGCCAGCTGGGCGATGGATCCACAACGAACCGCCTCACGCCGGTGCTGATCACATCGAACGTCCGCGCGGTGGCCGCGGGCGGAAGCCACATGGCGATGGTGGGCTCGGACGGACGGCTTCAGGGGTCGGGGAACAATGGCCTTCGTCAGCTCGGAGACGCGACAACGCTGAGCCGGACTTTACCCACCCGCTCGCGCGTCAGCAGGTTTGTCGTGACCCTAGCAGAGGGTTACTACCACTCGCTGGCCGTGGCCCCTGACGGTGCGGTCTGGGGGACGGGCAACAACATCAACGCGCAGTTGGGGCTCGGGAACAGCGTCTCGCCCGTCCTTCCCACGATGATTCCTGCGTTCTCTCTGTTCAATGCAACCGAACTCCAGCAGGACCTCGACAATGACGGCCTGAACCTGTTCGAGGAGTTCATGTTCGGAACGGACCCGCTTCTGGGAGACACCAACGGCAACGGGCTGTCGGATGGGGCGGAGTGTGCCCTGGGATTCGACGCGACCGCTCTGGACAGTGATGGAGACGGACTCACGAACGACGCGGAGGTCGTTGCCGGAACGAACCCCTTCTCCGCGGACACCGACGGCGATGGGTACGCCGATGGAGTGGACCAGCTTCCGCTCGACAGCAGCCAACACACGTTGTCCCCGACGCCCGGCGACACAACGCCGCCCGTGATCACGCTCATCAAGCCCACTGGGGCGATATCCATTCCGTAGGAAGGCTTCGACAGATCTATGCTGAAACGAACGAGAGTTCTCTCTGCCTTGGTCCTAGCCAGCGCGCTGTCGTTGGCTCCGGCAGACGAGGTAGCCGCGCAAATCCAGGTGGACTGTACGGTTGCGCCAATGTTCACGCCCAGCCCGAACTATTGCCTTGGTGTTCAATACGTGTTCCCACCGAACGCCTGTGGGTGCTCCAATCGGCTCTTCGCCACGTCGTGCGGTGGGGGTGCGATTACGGGGACAACGCAGGGCGGCGTGGCCGGGTGTCTCCTTTCTTTGGCTTGCAACATCGTTGAAACGGAGACGCCCTGCAACGGCGTCCTTGAGCCCACGCGTCCTCCGAAGACGCCGAAGGTGCCCTGTCTGGATTGCGGTGAGCCCGTCAACGTGACGACGGGGACGATGTACTTCACCCACCGCGACGCCACCATCGGACGCCTCTCGTTCACGCGTACCTTCAGCACGCAGCGATTGTCGGCAAATCGCTATGGGATGTTTGGGCCCGGCTGGAACACCGACTTCGAAAAGCGGCTGAGGAGTCTGGGAACCGGCGTTCTCGAGTACCGCGACGCCGATGGCGAGCCCACGTATTTTCAGGATCGAGACCTCGATGGGAACTTCGAACAGTATGTTCCTTTCGGAAAGGACTCTTGGATTCTGGACACCGGTGTGGGCTACCAGCTGGTGCGCCGCGCGGGCGGGCACGAAGACTACTCGACCACCGGCGTGCTCCTTGCGGAGACGGACGCAGCGGGAACCACGACGACGTACGCCCGTGACGGCAGCGCCCGGCTGACTTCGGTGACCAGAGAGGGCCGATCGTTCACCCTCACCTATTCGGGCGCCAACCTCAAGCCCGCCACCCTTCAGGGACCGGGCGGCGAGACGCTTGCGACCTATACCTACGAAACGGCGTCGGGCCGACTTGCCGCGGTTGACTATCCGGAGAGCGCGGGCTATCGGTACACCTACACCTCGGACGGCAAGGTGAGCTTCGTTGACGACGCCGACGGACGGCCCAGTGAGGCTCACGAGTACGACGCGCAGGGGCGTGCCACCACCTCGGAGATCGGCGACGGCCGGCAGAAGCTCACCTTCTCATATGACACAGTGAACAAGAAGACGACCGTCACCGACGCGCTCGGGCGACAAACGATCTACGAGTTCCAACTCGTGAAGCACGCGCAGGTATTGAAGAAGCTCATAGGGCCATGCGCCGGCGCATGCGGACCGGCGGATGAGACGCGCGAGTGGACGTATGACGCCAGCACCGGGACACTGACGACGATGAAGGACCAGGCGGGAAAGATCTGGAGCTACACCTATGATCCGGTGACCCTGGACATGCTGACGGAGACCGATCCCCTGGCGCAGGTCACGACCTATTCCTATGACGCGCAAGGGCGCATGCTCACGCGAACTGGGCCGGACGGAGCGGTCACGACCTACGTTCAGAGCGACGCTGGGCCGACCAGCATCACCCAGAAAGTGGCGGCTTCACCGCTGGTCACCCGAACGACGGCGATTGCGTACTACGCCACGGCGGATGCCAAAAACGGAAAGGTCCACACGATCCAGGATCCCCGGGGGAAGGTGACCACCATGGACTACGACGCCACCAAGGGAGACCTCCTGTCGGTCACGGATCCGCTCGGCCACGCGACCACATTCGGCTACGACGAGTCGCCGAGCCCCGCTGGGAGGGGCTTGCGGACGAGTGTGACCGATGCCCTCGGCCATGTCACCAAGACGGTGTACGAAGGCCGCAACCGGGTGAAGAAAGTAGTCAATCACGACAACACGTTCACCGAGTTCGGATATGACGCGGCCGGACGCAGGTCGACGGTGACGGATCCCATGGGTCGGGTGACCCGATACATCTACGATCGATACGGGCGTCTCGATACGGTGGTGGATCCGATGAATCAGACCACGCGTTATTCATATGACCTGATGGGGAATCTGCTCACGCTCACGGATGCGAAGAGCCAGACGACGACGTTCGAGTATGACAGCCACGACCGGGTGAAGAAGACAATCTACCCAGGCGGGGCGTATGAGACGTTCACGTACGACTCGCGGGGGAGGCTTGAGACGATGGTCGACCGGAAGAACGTGACCACGACCTACGCCTACGACGACCTCGGGAGGCTCTTGGGGAAGACGTTCTCGAACGACCCATCGAATACGCCGCCGTTCAGCTACACCTACGATGCGGCGGGAAGGATGCTCACGGCCGCGAACGGGACGGATACCCTCACGTGGACCTACAACCTGGCGGGGGAGTTGCTGAGCGAGCAGAGCGTGAAGAACGCCAGCACGGTCGCCTACACCTACGACGACGGCGGCAACCGGCTGTCGGTGAGCCTGGACGGGACGCTCTTCGTCACGTACGCCTACGACGACGCGTCGAGGCTCACGACGATCACCCGCGGATCGAACGTGTTCGGCTTCGCCTACGACAACGCAAACCGAAGAACCAGCATGAGTTATCCAAACGGAGTCGATACGACGTACACGTACGACACGCTCAATCGCCTCACGAACCTCGCGGCGACGAAGACGAGCACCGGAACGCCGATCACGAACTTCGGCTACCAGTACGACGCCGCGGGCAACCGGACGCAGAAGTCCACCCTCGACTACACGGAGGACTATGGGTACGACCCCCTCTACCGCCTGACCCGCGCGGACCGCACGAACCCAGGCGCCACCCCGCCGAATCAGTGGACGTGGAGCTACGACGCGGTGGGCAACCGGACGAGCGCCCAGAAGGACAACGAGGCGACCACGTCCACCCACAACGAGAAGAACCAGCTGCTACAGACGAGCGGAGGGGGGAAGATGCTCTGGCGCGGGGTCCTGGACGAGCCCGGGACCGCGACGTTCAACGCGGCCTCTGCGTCGATCAACGGTCAGCCCGCGAGGATGCTTGCGGGGAACGTGTTCGAAGCGACGCTGGACCTGCCCGCGGGAGCGAACACGGTGACGATTCAAGCGCAGGACGGGAGCGGGAATGTGTCGAGCAAGAGCTACTCGGTGAACGTGCTCGGCGTGCCCGCGACCTACACCTACGACGCGAACGGCAACCTCGCGACGAAGACGGAAGGCGCGGACGCGTGGGCCTATCAGTGGAACGCTCTGAATCAGCTGACCGCCGTCTCGAAGAACGGCGTGATGGTCGCGTCCTACGGATATGACCCCGACGGGCGGCGTGTTGAGAAGACCGGTCCCGGACGGCTTCTCGCATGGGTCTACGATGGCGAGGATGTCCTGCGCGAGACCTCGACGTCTAGCGGCGTCAATATCTACCAATGGCATGTGCACGGCCACGGTATAGACGAACCGCTCGCGACGGAGACGCTCAACGGAGTGTCTTACAGACACGGTGATGCCATCAACGCGGACCGACGTCTAACCGATGCAAGCGGCAATGTCCTCGGCGGAGTGTCTACGGACCCCTGGGGCAACGGGGACTCGTCCTCTATGGGACCTTATGGCTTCGGAGGGAGAGAATGGGATCCTGAGGCACAGATGCATTTCTTCAGAGCTCGGTGGTACGACCCAAAGATCGGGCGATTTATCTCAGAAGACCCAATTGGATCGAGGGGCGGCTCTAACCTATTCTCCTACGTCGATTCGTCACCCCCGAACTTCGTTGATTCGCTCGGCCTATTCAAGATGAGCGGCTTTCCGCGGGACGGAGTTGCGGTATCAAAAGTAATCGACGCGATGGCGGCCGTTCGCAGGAGACTGACTGAACAGCCCTGTTGTACGGCCGACGCGCCTGACATCCTGAACTACATGGAGAACGTCGACGTCGACTTCAAGCCCGACCTAAACATCAAGCGACAGAAGAAAGGGCAGAAACTGGCCTGTGCAACTGCTCAAGACACGAATTTCTTCTTCTTCAAGGTCCGAAAGATCCACTTCGCCCCCGAATCGTTCGGCCCAGAATGCGCGGCGCTCTCTCTGGAATGCATGCTCGTGCATGAGTACACCCATTTCGTGACGGGCTATTCCGATACTGACCCTCGATATCACGGCCGTGAGTACAAGAATCAATTCACGTGTTTCGGCTGCGGCGACGGCACGGTCCCGCCGGGCGAGGGACCGCGGGGGAAAGAATGAACTTTTCAGTGAGATGTCTCGCAATCGCTTTGCTTTTCCTGCCCGCGCCTTCGTCGGCGTTCACCTGCATGCCCATTCGGCTCCTAGTCGAGGTACCCTCCCCTGAAGCGGGCTGGGCTTTGGACTTCGTCGCGAAGCCCGACCGCAAGACCCTAAAGGTCGCCCGCGAAGATGCGACTTCCATGACGTACGCGGTCTTCTTCGACACCCTTCGTGTGCGACCAGGCAAGGCGCAGGACTGCTCATGGGAGCCTTCGTCTCTTGTCGTTCGAATTCGTCACGAGGATGGGACGGTGCGGGAGGATCAGATTCCATTCCCTCAGGGCTTTGTCCGAATTGAGGGAACCGCCCGGAGCTTCCGAGCGACGCGGCGCGCCTCTCTCGCTGAAAAACCGCCCGGCCTCAGTAAGGGCCCAGAAACCCCTCGCCGTTGAAGTGAATCAGATGGGTCGGGGATTCGGCCACCCAAACCTCGGTCTCCCAGGCGATATCGGTCTTCGCGCATCCGGGCGTCCGTGGTCACGGCCCCTCGCGCCTGGAGGCCCGGGGCGGACTAGCGGGGCTACGGCCGTAGGAGGGCGAAAGGGATAGCCATGAGAGGGTGCGAACGCAGATGCTCCAACGGCGTCTGGTCTCGATCGAAATGAGCCGATCGAAGCGCAGAGCACGGACCATCCAGCGAGATCAGGACATCGTGGATCTGCTCCAGCGAAGTGCCGGCGGCGCGGCATCTCTGAGCGATAGAGTCCACTACGACAGAGAGATCCAGCGCCTGGGAGCAGAGCTTGCCACAGCGAATGAGGCGTTCCAGTCTGACCTCAAGGAAGAGTACCAGCTGCGCTTGCTCGTGGTCGAGGAAGAGGGAAACCTGCTGCTGGACATCCGCGCCCTTGAAGACGAGAACTCCCGTCGGGCCGGGCGTCCCACGCACCTTGAGCAGGCACGAGATGCCCTGCGACGACTACCCGAGGTGCCTGTGGAGCTCATGCACGCCGTCCCTTTTTGGACCGAGACGGACCTCGGATCTCTTCGGCCTCTGCCATCGCCTCACGCCCTGAATCAATATGAAAGATCCGTCGGTCGGGCCATTGAACGCTTCGGGCTGATGTCGAGTTGCGTGGAAGACTTCATTGAAGCGACCAGACTCAGGGAGTCCTTGGGGCACGTACCGCCAGGGACGGCTGACAGGGCCAAGGTTGATTTCGCCACCAATCAGGCGCAGATTCGCGTTGGACTGGACCAGATGGCGTTGCTGCCTCCCAGAATGCGAGCGGACCGGGCAGCCAATCTCGCGAAGCGCGCAGCCCTCGTCGCAGCATTGAAGCTCTGATGGTGGTCCATCTGCGTCGCCGCGGCCACAGACTCGAAGGGCTGGTCAACCGGTTCTGTTGGCATATCGAGAAGACCCAGAAGTACGTGACTGTCGTCATGCCTGCGATTAAGCAGCAAGATGATCCGGGTGTCGAGCAGTACCTATTCCAGTCTCTGGCCTTGATGCTTCACTCCTACATGGAGGACTTTTTCAAGGGTGTCATCAGAACAGCGGCGCCAAATCGCCCGATGGAATTGCGTGAGCATATGAGCACGTACTATTCCGAGGACATCAAGGGATCTGGAACTCTTCACATTCTTGAGCTCGCCCGGATGGCCGCGAAGCGCGAGGTGTCGTTCGAAAGGAAGGCCGAACGACTGAAGCGGGTCTTTCGTGTGCTTTTCGACGCTGATCCGTTTTGCGACGCGGAAGCCGAGTCCGACTGCCTCGACCTAGTCGTGGTTCGAAACACCATTACGCACGACGGGGCGTGGCCCGATGGAAGAGTCCACCAGAGCCTCTCCCGGAAAGACATCGTCGTCGAAACTACCCTCGTGAACGGGGCGAGCTTCTACACACTCCAGATTCCGCCGCAGTTCTTTGCGAACGTGCTGGCAGGCCTTGGCAGAAGCGTCCTCGATTTGGACCGGCAGCTCCGAGAACACCCGGTCTATCGAATATGACCTTGAAATCCCCGCAGCTGTCACAACAGAAGGGACCCCAGCCCAAGGAGAGGCGTGATGAGCCCAGATGCACCTCTGAATAGTCGCGACGTTGTCCTCCTGCCGTACCTGCGCCTTGTTGGCAGGCTCTCCGTGGGTCCTTGGGAAGTGATTCCGCGGCCCGAGCTGACGCGGGCTGACACCACGACCCAGCAGGTGTTCGAGGTGGTGCCCAAGTATCTCGACCTCTATGCCATCCCGAAGCATCAACCAAGAGAGAAGTGGGGTTGCCTTGTGAAGAAGAAGGCCGTTCGCTTTGGCGACTTCGTGGAGCGGCACGAGCTGGTGCCAGTACACCATGCGATTCTGGTTGGTGTGCTCGCCAGCAACCCAGAAGCGAACGCGAGGAACCCCGGTCGCTCAATGTCGACGTCAGAGAGCTGCATGATGTTCGGCCACCCGATCAGCGAGGAAGGTCGAGTCTCGGTCGAAAACGGGGCGATGTTCCACCAGGTTGTCGTTGCCGGGCTCAGGCTGGGCGACGATGACGGCTACGTCAGCCACCCCACGTCGCTCTGCGCTCCTTGGGACGGCAACCAGGTTGACGAAGCTCTTGCAGCCGCGACGCATACTGCTTTGACGCTGGGCACGGAAGGCGCCCGGCGCCTGTCGACCGCGATTGAATGGCTCCAAACGGTCTGGATGAATACCGAGGCTGTAAGTTGGGACGTGCGCGTCATGGCACTGAAGGCAGCCTGGGTGAGAGCCACGTGATGATCGCTCAAAGGCGGTTGTTGGAAGTCATTCGGAAGCTGGTCTAGACGGGCGCGATGATCGGAACGTCCGCCACCGCGACCTGGGCCAGCAGGGCAAGCTGTGCCTGCACCCGTTCTCTGGAGATTGCCCCGTGTTGAGTAGCGGGTGGGTCGGTGAGCGAGTGGTCGCACACGCGTGGTACGGGGGCGCGCCGTCGTTTGTGGCCTTGCACATGCGGGCTGTCGAGCCTCGCGCAGCCGGGCGTCCGTGGTCGCGATCCATCGCGCCTGGAGGCTCGGGGCGGCTCGGCGGGGCTGTGACTGACGGCGTGCGGCTGAGTTGCCTTTCCGAGGACGCGAGTGGCCTGCTCGGGATGCTGGACTTCACTACGCGCCGCGTCAAGGCTGCTCCGCTGCGCTCCGCACTTTTTTGCTTCGCAAAAAAGCCTTCGGGCCTGGACACGGCCCTACGTGAAGTCGTGATGAGAGGGCGCAGGCCACTTTCGGCCTGCGGAAAGGCAACCTCTCATGTACACGTCAACCACACAGCCCCGCAACGCAGGCCCCGAGCCAACGCCGCGGCTTTCGGGTTCTCCCTCGTTCGGCCTTCGCGTCCGCGTGGCACTCGATACCACGCAGCAGTACCTGTTCGGCAACGATGGTCCGTCGGTCCTCACTCGTCTGGCCGAGGAACTCTGCATTCAGATGGCACGCATCGTCGTCTGCGACTTTCGCATTCACTCTCGGCTGAACCGCACGGTTCCGGCAGTTCTGCGGAACGTCCGTCTGAGCTTCTGGTCCTGCGCTCGGCGGGCGGCACTCGATACCTCGGCAGCTCTTGCGGCGGGCGCCAAGCGTCGCGTGGTCCAGTCGGATCTGGCTATCCAGGCGGCGAATCTCGCTCTGCGCATCGCGGATCTCTGCGAGAAGGCGGAGCAGTCGGTTCGTTCCGAGAAGCAGATCGTGGAGAACTACGATCGGGCTCGGCGTTCGGAGCTTTCGGCGATGCATCGCGATCGACGGGAGCAGGAAGCTCGGCGTCGTGCCGAAGCCGAGGAGTCGCTCTAATGAGCGCTGAACTCTCACTTCAGCAGGCCGGGGCTTCCGCCCCGGCCGTTTCCGCTTCGCAGTCGGCCGCTGGGCCTGGTGCCGAGCTTGCAGCAGTCCTCGCCGGTTCGGCCGCGGCGGAGTCCGCCGCTCGCGAGGACTCGATCCTCCTCGACGCTGAGAAGCTCGAGGTCTACGCGTTGGCCTTGGAGCTTCACGCATTCGCCGCATCGAAGGTCCCCACGCTGAGCCGTGTCCTCAAGGACCAGCTTGAGCGTGCCAGCCTCAGCGTGGTCTTGAACATCGCAGAGGGCGGGGGCCGTCGAAGCCGCAAGGACAAGTCGCGGCACTACACGTACGCGCGAGGCAGCGCCACGGAGGTTGCTGCCTGCTTCGACGTGCTCAAGATCCGGAAGCTCGCTCCGGCGTCCGAGTGCGCTCGTGGCCGAACCCTCGCGCTGCGCGTGGTCCAGATGCTCACGAAGCTCTGCGCATCACTTCAGCCGAAGTCCACCGAAGCGCAGGAGGCGGCTTGAGCCTCACGCAGTCGTGTTTCAACGCTCGTCAGGCTAAGGCAGGACTGCGTTCGTCTCTCAAGAAGGTGGCGGTCGGCCAGCCCTTTTCGTGGGCCGAACGCGTTTGTCGTCAATCCGGCCTTCGGCCGGAACGGAGACGGACGGGACACGGGGCACGTTGCACGGCCGAGGTGGTGCGGCTGGTGACCTCGCCTTCGGCTTCGTCACCCAGCCACACCCTCGGGTACGACCCCCTCTACCGCCTGACCCGCGCGGACCGCACGAACCCAGGCGCCACCCCGCCGAATCAGTGGACGTGGAGCTACGACGCGGTGGGCAACCGGACGAGCGCCCAGAAGGACAACGAGGCGACCACGTCCACCCACAACGAGAAGAACCAGCTGCTACAGACGAGCGGAGGGGGGAAGATGCTCTGGCGCGGAACGTTGAGCGAGCCCGGGACGGCGACGTTTAGCGCAGCCTCGGCGTCGATCAACGGCCAGCCCGCGAGGATGCTTGCGGGGAACGTGTTCGAAGCGACGCTGGATCTGCCCGCGGGAGCGAACACGGTGACGATTCAAGCGCAGGACGGGAGCGGGAATGTGTCGAGCAAGAGCTACACGGTGAACGTGCTCGGCTCTCCCGCGACCTACACCTACGACGCGAACGGCAACCTCGCGACGAAGACGGAAGGCGCGGACGCGTGGGTCTACACCTGGAACGCGCTGAATCAGCTGATTGCGGTAACGAAGAACGGCGTGACGCAGGCGACGTATGCCTACGACCCTGCCGGAAGGCGCGTTCAGAGATCGGCGAGCGTGACCACGACTTGGACCTACGACGACGAAGACGTCATTCGCCAGGCTGCTGGTCCCGTGGTATCGCTTGTTCTTCACGGGCCCGGCGTCGACGAGACGCTTGCAACTGAGGCACAGGGGATTACGACGTTCCTGCAAGTGGACGGCCTCGGATCCATTGTTCGTCATACGTCAACGTCTGGCGCCGTCGCGCAATCCGTTGGGTACGATGCTTGGGGCGTTGCCACTAGCACGGCCCCAGACACGTATGGTTTCACGGGAAGAGAGTGGGACGCCGATGTGGCTCTCTATTACCTCCGCGCACGGTGGTACGACCCGAGGAGCGGCGGTTTCCTTGGGCCGGACCCGTCGATGACCCCTGGCCTTCCCGGACACTACCTTTATGTGGGTGCCAACCCAACGGGATTCAGGGATCCGTCGGGACTGAAGCGCGAAGCGACGTGGATCGACCCGCCGGGCATCAAGGACTTCTCAGCTACGTATCAAGGGCCGATATATCCGGGGGAGTATTGGTCCCTCTTCCCGCCACAGGTCGGACTATATGGCGAATGGTGGCTCTTCAAAGGGAATGTCTCAGGGACAGTGAAATGCACGGATACTGACAAGTGTGCTGGGGATCAAACGAAGATCAAGAGTGTCAAGCTTCCGATCTGGAAGACCATTGGCATCGGGGTTGGAATGACAATGTATCCGTACATTCACTACATGAAGCGAGGCAAGCACATCATTGACGCCTTCCAGGAGGCCTACGACGCCTACTACAATTACTGGGTCCAGATCGCGAAGAACATGCTTGAAGATCCGATGACGTGGTGTCGAGTCCTCGGGGGGTTCAACTGACATGCGCGGGCAGGGACTAGTCAAGGTTGGACTTGGAGTGGCCTTGCTCGTCGCGTTTGGCGTCGTAGGCACCCTGGCCGTTCTCGCGCTCGACGGTCACTTTGCCGTCGCTCGACCCGAGCTGGAATGCGAGATCGTCAGGCGGATTGCGGCGAGCAGCACACTGGATGGAACCCCCATTTCGTCAGTCTGGGAGATCAAGGTCGCGCAAGGGCGAGTGGAGAAGTTCACGTTTCAAGGGTCTCCACCCTTGCACGCTGGCGACCGCGTCAAGGTCCGCTACGTCGAGGCGAGGCTCTCCGGAGAGAAGGGCGTCACCTCCTATTACATCATCCAAAGACACCCGGTGCCGTAGATTGTGCGTCGAGCGGTCCCGCGTCGGTTGACCTAGAGTGAGGCGCAATGACTGCCAAGGCGAAGAAACCCGAGCCACTCTTCAACGTTGGTGATCCAGGGATTCTCCGGACGGGGAACTGACAAATGGGAGTTGTAGGGCGAATCCGTACGCCCCATTAGGCGAGTTTGGACCCGCAGAGACCAGACGCCGCGACGCTCTCCGCCGACCTGTTTGCCTTCTGAGCCGAGTTCTGGCTGCTCGAGCGCAGCTCCGCCCAGGGTCACTCGTTCGGAGACCGTCGGCCTATGCGGGCTGGAGGTAGGGAAATCGACGCGCGACCCGATCGAGCCACGCGACGCGCATTGGCGGCGGTCCGTGATTGATGCCGGGTCTTGCGCGTGGCGGCTGGATGGCGGTCGCGGCCTTCGGTTGGACTCCGGCCAAACGCTCAGCCGGAGTGGCGCCATCGAGAGAGTAGATCGGTCGCTGGTAGGTGTAGTAGTTCAGGGCCGCGGCGAGCCGCTCTTCGAAGTCTGACAGCGTGAGCGGCTGCGCGAGGGGAAGGCCCATCAGCCAATCGAGAGTTCTCCAGAAGCGCTCGATGAGCCCGGTGATCGTGGTCCTGCCCGGGCTGCCGAGGCGTATCCGCGAACCCAGGCGCTTGGCTGCCATTCTGAAGGCGCCCTTGAACTCCGGTCCTCCGTCTATGGCGACGTACCGCGGCCTTCCCCAGGCTGCGGCTACGCGCTTCAGCAGCCTTGCTGCCGCGTCCGCGGTCGGAGGCGTCGCCGAGGCGTGGATGCCGAGTGGAGCCTGGGAGTAGGCGTCAAGGACCCCAGTGACCCAGAACTTCCGGAAGCCGAGGAAGCTCTTCACCTCGTGAGAGTCGAGGATGAAGACATGGCCAACGAACGTCGCCTTGAGGGGCATGCGGCTCGAGGAATCCGGAAGGTCGGGTGAGGCTTCCGTGGGTTCGCTCTTGAGGACGCTCTCCACGTAGCTCTTCGAGACCTTCCATCCACCACGCGCGACGTGGGCCGCGATCTGATGAGCGCGTCCGAGGTGGAGGCGTTCCGCCAGGCGCACCAGCGCGCGGACGACATCGGCGTATCGGCGGATGGGCGGGTCGGGTTGGATGTCGGGGCCGACGGTTTGCCGCGCGGGATCGGCGGCGTCTTCCCACCGTGTGAAGGTGGTGGGAGTGACGACGAACTGAGCGGCGGCCTCCTCGATCGACCAGCCCATTGTCTGACGCAACTGGAGGGCCTTGAAGCGCGCAGGGCCGGAGTAATGGGGACGCTTCTTGGGAGCGATCTTCCGAAGCCGCGTCTGGAACGTCTCGACCATCTCGGTGAGGATTCCGTTCCGGGTTTCGAGTTCCTTGATGCGGGCAAGGGCCATCGTGAGCGCATCATCAGAGAGGCGGAGGCGCCGGAGTTGAGCGTCGAGGGCACAGCCCAGGATGCGAACGGCTCTCAAAGTCGCCTTGGACGCAATCTTCTCGGCAGCCTCGTGAATGCGCAGGTTCATGAGGCGAGCATGGCGGACCGAGCGTGCCTGGCCCTCAGGCGCGGTACCGCGGGGCGCGAGGACCCCGCGGGCGGAGGCCAAAGCACCGTTCCCGAACGGAGTGGGGCCCAAGGCTCCTCTGAGTCAAAGCGGGGCGGTCAGCCCCGCTCCATTCATTGAAGACGACATTGGGCCCCACGTATGTGAGGGAACGCCCGGGTGCTTTGGCCGCAGCATGACCACGCGGCCGCGGTGTTCACGGATGGCCCGCGGTCGGCGCGGTGGCTTTCGCGGGATTGCTTCGTCGCACTACCGACGGAATGGCTCCTCGCAATGACGGGGGGTGCCTCTCCCCGAAGCGCGGAGGAGGCTGGGCGGTGCGGTTCGCAATGACGTGGGCGGGGCGTTTCACCTCACCGAGGAGCGTCGCTCGCGAAAGTGCTCGCGCCATTCGGCGGAGCGGTAGCGGATGACCTTGAGCAGCGCGAGATCGACTCGCTTCGCGTCGCCGAGGGCTTCGGCGTCGTAGAGGTCGAAGCCGTCGGGCTGGAAGGAGAGGGTCAGGTACTGGCCGTATTGAACCGCGTTCTGCATGTCCTCGAAGCTCGGGACGTCGCCGCCGGTCCAGTTGCCGTTCGCGTCGTGGGGGGCGTGGGTGTGCCAGCCTCCCACGTAGCGGCCATGCCAGTCGGTGCTGGTGATGAGGGCCAGTTGTTCCTCGGGGCCGAGGGAGTAGGTGGGGGCGGCGTTTTGGGCCACGGTGAGAAGGGCGCGCCTCACTTCCTCTGCGCTGCCGGGTGAGCCGAGGCGGAAGCGCGCCACTGCGACTTTGATGAGGCCGTGGGTGTCGACCTTGGCGACTTCGGCCGCGCGGGTTTCGCACAGCGAGGCGATGGCTTTGGGGTCTCCGGCGACTTTGACGAGGTCCTGGACCGTCGACCACCGCGGGTCGCGGGCCTCGACTAGGCGCAGCTCCTTGTCGATGGTCGCTTCGCCTCCGGTTTCCGGGGTGAGCCACTTGGGACCGATCCGCACGCCGCGCTCGATCATGGCCTCGAAGAGCGCGCGGATCCGATCGACGGAGGCGGGTGAGAGAGCGGCCGCGCGGAGCTGGCGTGGGTGATGGGGTTGTTCTTCGGGGCGGCGAGGCCATGCCACTGGTCGAGGCGCGAGAGGGTTCGCGCCATGGTGGCTGAGACTTTGATCGCACCGGCGGCCTGGCGGGATTGCTTCGTCGGGCGGTCTACCGAACCCTCCTCGCAATGATGGAGGAGTGTCTCGTTGATTCCTTGCCCCGACCGACATCGCGACCGATGGCATGGGCGGGCTCGCCGAGGCGTGGATGCCGAGTGGAGCCTGCGAGTAGGCGTCGAAAACGCCAGTGATGAAGAACTTCCGGAAGCCGAGGAAGTTCTTCACCTCGTGAGAGTCGAGGATGAAGACATGGCCAACGAACCTGGCCTTGAGGGGCATGCGGCTCGATGAATCGGGCAGGTCGGGCGAGGCCTCCTCGGGCTCGCTTCTGAGCACGCTCTCGACGTAGCTCTTGGAGATCTTCCAGCCGCCACGCGCGACGTGAGCGGCGATCTGGTGGGCGCGTCTCATGCCGAGGCGCTCGGCAAGGCGCACCAAATTGCGAACAACGTCGGCATACCGCCGGATGGGCGGGTCGGTTTGGATGTCGGGTCCCACGGTTTGTCGAGCGGGGTCGGCGGCGTCCTCCCACCGCGTGAAGGTGGTGGGAGTGACGAGGAATTGAGCGGCGGCTTCCTCGATCGACCAGCCCATAGTCTGGCGCAGCTGGAGAGCCCTGAACCGCGCGGGGCCGGAGTAGTGGGGACGCTTCTTGGGAGCGATCTTCCGAAGCCGCGTCTGGAACGTCTCGACCATCTCGGTGAGGATTCCGTTCCGGGCTTCGAGTTCCTTGATTCGGGCGACGGCCTGCGTGAGCGCGTCATCGGAGATGCGGAGGCGACGGAGTTGTGAATCGAGGACCCGGGCGAGGATCCGAACGGCTCCGAGTGTCGCTCTTGTGGCGATGGCCTCGGCCGCATCGTGCAGGCGCAGGTTCATGAGGAGAGCACCCCCTTTTGCAGGTTCCCGAAGGGGATCGGCTCGCAAGGAAGACCGAGCGCATTTCGCCAAGGACGGAATGGCTCCGCCCTCAGAGATCCTCCGCGATCCTCGACGCCGCAAGCGCCGTGATGTCCTTCGCAAGCGGGAAGGTCTCTACTCCCGCGTGGATGATGTACGCATGGCGCAGCCCGAGCACGGAGATTGCCGATCGGAGGGACTTCGTGACTTGCGGCGCGCTCGTGCGCTTCGCCTCGAACCCGATGCGCCTCGATCCTCTGATCCAGAGCATGTCGAGCTCGGCGCCGCCATGAGTGGCCCAGAAGAACGTCTCCGAGGAGTCGGCCTCGACCCGGGCCGCCGCCTGCTGAAGCACGAATCCTTCCCACGAGGCGCCGAGGAGAGGGTGGCGCTCGAGGTCGCGGAGCGTCGGGATTCCCAGGAGGGCGTGAAGAAGGCCGGAGTCGCGGATGAGAACCTTCGGCGCTTTGACCTGGCGACGGTCGATGTTGACGTGCCAGGGCTTGAGGGTGCGCACCACGAGCGCCTTTTCCAGGATCTCGAGGTAATGGCCCACCGTTCCCTCACTGACCGCGAGCGAGCGGGCCAGCTCGGCCGCGTTCCAGGTGCGCGCGTGGTAGTGGGCGAGCATGCTCCAGAAACGCGAGAGGCGCGGCGCTTCGATGCGGATGCCGAGCTGGGGGATGTCCCGCTCGATGAATGTGCGGATGAACGCCCGTCGCCATTCCAGGCTTCGCGCTTCGGAAGGCGCCGCGTAGCTTCGCGGAAAGCCGCCGCGGAGCCAGAGACGATTGAGGTGCGGCGCGCCCACGTCGCGGAGACGCAGCCCTTCGAGGGTGTGGTAGGCGATGCGTCCGGCGAGGCTCTCCGACGACTGCCGGAGCAGCTCTGGCGATGCGCTCCCCAGGATGAGAAAGCGGGCGGGCAGGGGGTGGCGGTCGGCGAGGACGCGGAGGGTTTCGAAAAGGCCCGGGCGGCGCTGGATCTCGTCGAGGATCACAAGGCCGCGAAGGGGCTTGAGGGCAAGGCCCGGGTCCGAGAGCCGGGCGAGGTCGTCCGGATCCTCGAGGTCGAAGCTCTCCACCGAGCGGCTGGCCGCCGCGATCTGGCGGGCCAGGGTTGTCTTGCCCGATTGGCGCGGTCCCAGGAGAGCCACGACGGGGAAGTGCCCGAGAAGTCGGCGAACGGCAGAGATCTCGTCAAGCCGCGGAATCACGGCCGGAATCGTACTATGAAAATCCGTATCTTAGCTACGGATTTTCATACATCAGGATCCCCCTTTCGTCGAGGGGTGCAGGCTTCGAAAGTGCTCACGCCATTCGGCCGAGCGGTATCGGATGACCTTCAGCAGGGATAGGTCGACTCGCTTCGCGTCGCCGAGCGCTTCGGCGTCGTACAGATCGAACCCGTCGGGCTGAAAGGCGAGCGTCAGGTATTGCCCGTACTGAATCGCGTTCTGCATATCCTCGAAGCTCGGGACGTCGCCGGCGATCCAGCCGCCGTTCGCGTGATGGGGGGCATGGGTGTGCCAGCCGCCCACGTACCGCCCCTGCCAGTCGGTGCTGGTGACCAGGGTCAATTGTTCCTCGGGGCCGAGGGAGTAGGTGGGGGCGGCGTTTTGGGCCACGGTCAAAAGGGCGCGGCGGACTTCTTCCGCGCTGCCGGGTGAGCCGAGGCGGAAACGCGCCACTGCGACTTTCAGCAGACCGTGGGTGTCGATCACCGCGACTTGAGCGGCGCGCCTTTCGCAAAGCCCTGCGATGGCCCTGGCGTCTCCCGCTGCTTTGACGAGATCCTGGATCGTCGACCACCGCGGGTCGCGGGCCTCGACGAGGCGCAGCTCGGTGTCCAGCGTTGCTTCACCGCCGGTTTCCGGCGTGAGCCACTTCGGGCCGATCCGCACGCCGCGCTCGATCATGGCTTCGAAGATCGCGCGAATGCGAGCGATGGAGGCGGGCGAGAGGGCGCCCCCGCGGAGCTGCGCGTGAGTGATGGGGTTGTCCTTCGGGGCTTCGAGGCGGCGCCACTGGTCAAGGCGCGAGAGCGTGCGCGCCATGGTGGCTGAGAGTGCGAGCGTTCCCGAGGCCGCGTCTTGAAGAAGCAGATCGTGCGGCCGGAGGATGAACGGTTTCGGATGCGAGCGGATCCAGGGAATGAGCGCCCGGGCTTCCGCTCCCAGGCCAAGGTGATCGATGCCGATGATCTGCGGCAGATCTTCGGCGATCACCGCGTCCTTCAGGGGCACGCTGGCCGGACGGGACTGCGGCGGGCCTGCGGCGATCGAAAAGGCGGCGAGAGCCGGGATCAGGAGAAACGATCGGGCGGCCCGGTGTGGCACGCCTCATCCTAGAAGACGGAGGCTGGCCACGCCGGATTGCCCCGAGGCGGGGCAGGCTTGTCCTTGTCCGGGCGGGCGAGAGAGTGCGGGCTGGAGGGCCCAAGTTGTTCGGAAGGAGACGCTTAGAGCTCCCGGATCCGCCTTCGACTACGGCGGCACAGGCCTTGAACCACAGCCGGCCGTCATGCCCCTCCGAAAGCCCGCGCTCGATCCCGAGACCCTTGCCGAGCTGAGCCTTCTTGGCGAACGGTACGGTGTCGATTTCACTCGCCCGATCGTGAACCTCTTTCGCCGCGATGCTCCGGCCCGCCTCGAGCAACTTCACAAGGCCGTCGTTTCGGACGATTTCGAAGGCACCGAGCGGGCCGCCCACAGTCTGCGCGGCAGCGCCGCCCAGGTGGGGGCGATGCGGCTCGCGTCCCTTGGCCGCTACGTGGAGACGCGGCCGACCGGGCACACCACGCAGAGCCTGCGACGCTGGATTCCCGTTCTCGAGAACGAGCTGAATCGGGTGCTCGCCGCGCTGCCGGGCGACGCCCCGGAAGTTCCTTCCACGCCGGCCTCGCGGCGGACTCGCGTTCTGGTGGCCGACGATGAACCTCACATCTCGCTCTTTCTCTCGAGCGTCCTTGGCGCCGAAGGGTACGACACGCGCGAGGCCGCGACCGAAGCGCGGATCATGGATGAAGTCGCTTCGTTCCATCCGGACCTCCTGCTCCTCGACTGGTTCCTGACCGACACCACGGCCCCCGACATCATGGGGCGGCTCGACGGCACGGTGAACCGGCCCGCCGTGGTCGTGCTCTCGTCTCGCGCGCAGGACTCTTCCCTCCTTCGACAGCTCGACAAGCACGGCCTCACCGCCTGCCTGCCCAAACCCATCGGCCCGCGCGCCCTCGTCCAGGCGTTGCGCGACGCCGGCTTTGGAGCCCGAACATGCTGATGCACGAAACCTCGCCGGATGCCGTGGTCTCCGGCCTCGTGGGCGAACTCGCCCGGGCCTGGGACGGACTCGATGCTCTCTCCAAGATCATCGCCGCGCGGGGCGGCACGGATGGCGGGGGACCGGTGCTGCACCGGTTGCTGGAAACCGCCTGCATCGCGCGTCCCGAGGTTCGGTCCGCGGTCTGGAAGACCGAAGGAGAGCAGCTGATCCCGGTCGCGCAGTTCGGCTGCCTCACCATCGACCCCACGGCCCTCGCTCTGGCCGAGGCGTGCTCGCGGAGCGGCCGCACCCGCATCCTCAACGCTGACGGTGTCTCCTCCTCCGACTCCACCGGACGCGACCCCCGGGTCATCGCCACCCCCGGCCGCTCTCCATCGGGCCGCCGGGCGGTTCTCGCTTTCTGGAGTCCCGCGGACGCCGCGCCGTTCGATTCGCACACCGTGCGGATCGCGGAGGCGCTGGCCCTTCAGGTGGCTCTCATCTTCGAGGAAGAGGAATGGACGAGCCGCCTCCTCAATCAGGAGCGCGCCGATGCCGACCTCGGGGCGGCCCGCCGCATCCAGGCCTCGCTGCTCGAATCGCCGCGGGTGGGAGAGAGCGGCCCCGTCTCGTGGGCGAGCTTCTCGCGGCCGTCGCGCGTGGTGGGCGGCGACTTTCACGATGTGAATGTCCGGCCCGGCGGCGGCGTCGACGTGGTGCTCGGCGACGTGATGGGGAAGGGGCTTCCCGCGGCCCTTCTTGGCGCGGCCTGCCTGAACCATGTCTTTCGCGCCGCCGCGGCGTCGGACCCTTCGGCAAGGCTCTGCCAGATCCTCAGCCGCACCAACGAAACACTCACGCCGGAGCTCGTCCGCCTGGAGACCTTCGCCAGCATGATCCTCGTCCGCATCGACGGCGACCCGCTGCGGCTGACCGTGGCGGATGCCGGCCACGCGAGCCTCGTGATCCGCGGCGCCGACGGCGGCGTCTTCAAGCCCCGCGGGCGCGAGACGCTCCTCGGCGTGGAGCGCGAGCCCTTCGGCGAGACCACGGTGGCGCTGTCCCCGGGCGACCTGATCGTCGTCTTCACCGACGGCCTCACGGACGTGGGGCGAAAGAGCCGCCATACCTTCGACGTGGCCGGGTGGCTTGCGGACTCGCGCGCCCTGACGCCTGCCGACGTGGTGTCCGAGCTGTCCGCGATGATCGAGAAATTCTGTCCGGCGGGCGATGCGCCCGAGGACGACATCACTTTCGTGGCCATCGGGATCGGTGACCGCTGATGGAACCCGTCCCCGTCGCTCAGGTCGACGTCCCCGCCGCGGAGGCGAGCCTCCCTTTCTTGAGGCGCTGGGCCGAGACGGTGTGGAACGAATCCTGTCCCCTCGCACCTCCGCAAGGCCTCCACACCTTCGTTCTCGCCGTGCACGAGGCCTTCCGCAACGTGATCGAGCACGGTTGCGAGGAGGGCCGAGGTCCCATCCGCATCGAGGTGACGCGCACCCGCGGCGCGCTCACCGTGCGCCTCACTTATGACGGCATCCCGTTCGACGGGGTCGCCGCGCCCGCGAGCTTCGACGGGTCCCGGGACCGCGGCTTCGGCATGTACCTCATGACCCGCTCCTTGAGCCGGGTGACGCACACGACGCTGCGCGAAGGCCGGCAGCAAATGGAACTGACCAAGTCGATCCCGCGCCCGAAGCGCGCCGACAACATCTCTGGAGATAAGAAATGATCAAGAACGCAGGCGTATCGAACGGGTGGACCGTCCTTTCGGTCAACTCGGAAACCGTGGACAGCAGCAACGTCTTCCAGTTCAAGGCCGGCATGCAGCCCTTCCGCACCGCGGGAGCGAAGCTCATCCTGGACCTCGGAGCCGTGGAGTTCATGGACAGCTCCGCTCTCGGCGCTCTCCTCACCGCCACCCGCGCCGTCGAGGCGTCGGGCGGGGCCTTGAGGCTCGTGAGCCTCACCCCGCCGGTGCGGACGCTCTTCGAGCTCGTGCGGCTCCATCGCGTCTTCGACATCATGAACGACCTGGCCGAGGCCGCCGCGTGAACTCTCCGGAACTCCGGCCGGGCCCGCCCTCTTCGCGCGGCAAGAGCCTGACCCTGGCGGTCTTCATCGATGCCCTGGGCGCCGAGGTCGCGGAGCGCCACGGTTTCCTCGAAGGACACCTCGAGACCCGCGCCCGCGTCGACACCGTCCTCGGCTACAGCTGCACCTGCGTCCCGACCATCCTTACCGGCCGCCTGCCCGAAGAGCATGGGCATTTCTCGTTCTTCCGGTTCGATCCCGAAAGGTCGCCCTTCCGCGGCCTCGAGTGGCTGCGCTTCATGCCGAAGGCCGTGACCTCGCGCGCCCGCGTGCGGAACGCGATCTCCAAGGTGGTGGGGTCGTACCTCGGGTTCAACGGCTACTTCAACCTCTACAACGTCCCCTTCGAGCGCCTGCCCTACCTCGACTACACCGAGCGCAAGGACCTCTACGAGCCGGGCGGCATCATCGAAGGCCAGGAGACGCTCTTCGACCACATGCGCTCGGAGAGGATCTCCTTCGCCCTCGCCGACTGGCGGGCCAATGAGGCGTCGAACGTGGAGGCGCTCGGCCGGGCCATCCGTTCGAGGGAGGTGGACTTCGCGTATCTCTACCTCGCCCGGCTCGACGGCATCATGCACGCGGCCGGTCCCGAGGACGACGCGGCTTCCGCCCACATCCGCGGTTACGAGCAGACCATCCTCAGGATGGTCGATCTCGCCCACAAGAACTACGACCAGGTCCGCCTTCACGTCTTCTCGGATCACGGCATGACCCCGATCCGCGAGACGGTGGACATAAGGTCGCGCATCGACGCCCTCGGCCTCACTTTCGGACGCGATTACGGCGCGGTGTACGACTCGACCATGGCGCGCTTCTGGTACCTGCGCGAAGGCGTGCAGGGCCGCATCGAAGACGCCCTGCGCCATTGTGCACAGGGGCGCTGGTTCGAAGCGCAGCAGCAGAAGCTCGCGGGATGTCACTTCGAGGACGCGCGCTACGGCGAGGGCATGTTCCTGCTGAATCCCGGAGTGCTGCTGTGCCCGAGCGACATGGGCGAACGGCCGATCGCGGGGATGCACGGCTATCACCCCGCCGATGCCGACTCCACCGCCTTTTTCGGCTCCACGGAGACGATCGCTCCGCCCCGGCGCCTCGACGGCCTTCATGACCTCCTTCTGGGCTCGGCCCGCGAGAACAGCGCTCTTCGATCGGAGGCCGCGTGACCGCCACCGCAGCCGGGGAACAAGGCGTGGTGGGCCGTGTCGCCTGGGGAACCTTCGCGAGCCTGGGGCGGATCGGCGTCACTTTCGCCGTCTGGTTCCTGCTCACCCCCTTCATGATCCACTCGCTCGGCGCCGAGGGGTACGGCCTGTGGTCGCTTCTCTTCTCGATGGTGGGTTTCCTCTCCCTGCTCGACCTCGGCACGGGAGCGGGTGTGGTCCGCTGCGTCGCCGAGACGCGCGGCCACGGGCGGCTCCACGAGCGCGACGAGGCGCTCTCCACCTATCTTGCGTCGTCCCTGGTGCTCTCCCTGATCGGCGTGCTGGGCATCGGAGCCATGGATCTTTGGGCCCTGCCCGCCCTGGGCATTCCCACGGGGGCGCTTCCCATCGCGCGCACGGCTCTGTGGCTCGTCGGCCTGCGCAGTTTCATCCTGGCGGTCCCGCTCGGCTTCGTCCGGGGCGTCCTCTTCGGAGAGAACCGCCTGGTGGCGCTCAATGTCGCGCAGGCGGTGTCCACGGTGATTGGCGGCCTGCTGACCGCGGGCGTTCTGGCCCTGGGGGCGGGTGTGCGCGGCGTGGCGTGGGCCGGGCTCTTGGGCATGCTCATCGAGCATCTCTTCTATCTGCGGCTCGCCCTGCCCTACCTGCGCGGCATGCGGCTTTCCTGGCGGCGCGTGACGCTTCGCGCTCTGCGCCGAGCCTCGTCCCTGGGTTTGGCGCAGCTGATGATTGCGGCTTCCGGCCTCGTCCTGCTTCGCACGGATCCTCTGATCGTCCAGGCCTTCTTCGGCATGGCCGCGGTATCGATGTACGCAGTGGCCATGAAGGTGGCGGAGAACACGTTCCTCATCATCAAGCAGTTCGTGAACGCCCTCTCGCCGCTGATCGCGGAGTGGCACGCCGCCGGGAAGACGACCGAGTTACGGGAACTCATGGTGCGGGCCACGAGGCTCGCCGGGATTCCCGCGGCCCTGATCGGTGGCGCGGCCATCGGCGGCGGCTCTTCCCTCCTGCGCCTGTGGCTTGGTCCCGAGTTCGAGGCGGCGGCGCTGCCCATGCGGATCCTGGTGCTGTCCATGGTGCTGACCGTGCCGCAGATGGTGGTGTTCGGGCTGCTCACGTATTCCGATCGGCACCACCTGCCCGCGCGGGCCTCGGTGGTGGCGGCTCTCGTCAACCTCGCCCTCTCCCTTCTCCTGGTTCGCCCCTTCGGTCTATCGGGGGTGGCGCTTGGAACACTGGGGGCGACCGCCATCGTCGATGTGGTCTACGTTCTTCGCTCAGGGACGTCGGCGTTTGGCCTGTCGTTCCCCGAACTCGCGCGTCGGGCCCTTCTGCCCACGTGGACTCCTCTCGTGCTGCTGAGCGCGTTCCTCGCGGTCTGGTTCCAGGCGGCTCCGCCGCGAAACCTCGTTGACTTCGCTTTGAAGACGGGCATCGGGATGTCTCTCGGCGCTCTCCTGCTGGGCCGCCTGGCCCTCGAACCCGAAGAGCGGGCGCTGATCCTGGGGAAGATGCAGCGGCTCGCCGCCTCGTTCCCGAGCCCCTCGTGGAGGACCGCGTGAAGCCGCTTCTCTTTATCGTTCCCGCTCTTCCTCAGCCGCCCACCACGGGCGGGGAGATCTTCAACCAGCGCCTCGCCCACGGGCTCGCCGCGGAATGGGATCTCACAGTGGCGACCTTCGCGGACCTGGGCGGCAGCGCGCAGATGACGGCCGCGGAATTTGAAAGGCGTCTCGTCGCGTTCGTGAAGGGCGGCGTGGAGCCGGGTCCGGTTCTCCTCGACACGTACCTGTACCGTCAGTTCGACGGCGCCCTCGACCGGCTGCGTGCGCTCGGTTTCGGACCCTTCATCGGCTTCGGCCAGGCCTGGTATCCCGGGCGCTACCGCTCGTTCCTTTCGCGCGCGCGCGTTCAGGCCCGCCTCATGCGCCTCCTGCGAAGGCTCGATCATCACGTGGTGGTGAGTGAGTCGCTCGAGTCGGATTACGCGCGGCTCGGCATCCCGCCCGCGATGGTCGATGTCGTCCTGCCGGGTTTCGATCTCGCCTCGTCTCTTCCTTCGGCCCCCTCCGAACGATCGGGCCCCTTGCGCGTGAGGATCGCGGGGACCTACATGCCGGCCAAGGGCCAGCACCTGCTGATCGAAGCGATCGAGCGCCTGGTCGCGGCGAATCCCGATCTTCCGGCCGTGATGAGGATCGAGGCTATCGGTCCGAAGGGCCAGGCTCCCGAATATGTTCGAGACCTGCAGGCGCGCGCCGACCGGCTGCCTCCGGGCCTCGTGACATTGTCCGGCGCCACCACTCAGCCGGAACTGTGGAAGGCCTTCAGCGACACCGATGTCTTCTGCTTCCCGGCCGCCGGGGAAGGCCTTGGAATGGTCGTGGTCGAGGCGATGCTGTGCGGCGCCTTTCCCCTGGTGAGCCCGGATGGGCCGCTCGTCGAGGTGGTGGGCAAGGCGGGACGTGTGGTTCCGCGCGACGCCACGTCGATCGCGGCGGCCCTGTCCGAACTGCTCGCGGACCCCGCGCTCCCGTCCCGGCGAAGGGAAGCGATGGAGAGGGCCCGCGCGATAGCGCCCGCATGGTCACAATCGGTCGAGCGCGTGGGACACTCGGTCAGCCGCGCTCTCGATCGCGTCATGGCGGGGCAGGATGGCCCCAGGGTGGGGCTGCTTGGCCGGCTGATACCGGGCTGGCTTCCAAGATAAACCCATAAGAAGCAGTGTGTTGCCGGCCGGGGCAGCGCGGCACGCGGGTTGCCCGTCTAGCGGCCTGTGCAAGACCAGCCTTCCGCCCCTCCGCCCGCCGAAGAGGGCCTCCCGTTCCACCCCGCGACCGTCCTGCGCTCTCTTTGGCGTCGTCGGACCGTGGTCGTGACCTTCGCCGCCATAGGCGCGGTGATCGGCCTTCTCGTCGCGCTGAGCGTCGGCGAGCGTAAGTTCGTTTCAGAGACGGTGCTGATGTTCCGGCCCGCGGCCGCCGGACCCGACGACCCCGGCGCCTCCGTGGAGACCATCCTGAATCTCGTCAAGGTGCCGGCGAACCTGGAGCAGGTGCGCGAGAAGCTGAACGAGAGCACACCCATCCCCGCCCTTGCTTCATCGTATGAAGTGGCCGCCCTCAAGAACACCGACCTCGTGGCCATCCGCGCGACGGGCGATACAGCGAAGCAGGCCGCCGACCGCGCCAATGCCCTCCGCGAAGCGTTCCTGCTCAACCAGGCAAAGCTCGCGGCCGAGAAGGGCGAGAGGCAGTCCGGCGTGGTGGCGAGGCAGCTCGAGGAAGTGAAGGCGGCGCTTTCGCTCGCGGATCAAAAGCGGATCGAGATCGGAATTCAGACGGGCATCGTGGATCTCGAGAAGCAGACCGGCACCTACCTTCAGCAGCAGGCGTCCATGGAGATCTTCTACGGACAGGCGCTCGCCGATCGCACCGCGGTGGACGAGCAGAACCAGACCCTGGAAAAGACCGCCGCCGAGTTGCAGAAGAAGATCGACAAGGAGCAGAAGATGGCGGGGGCTCAGGAAGACCTGACCTCGCTCAACATCCGCAGCGGCCGGCTGCGCTCGTCGATCGAGGAAGACCGGAAGGACCGCGCGGCGAAGGCTGAACTCGCGCAGAAGGAAGCCGAGTTCAAGCGGGCGAGCGATCTGTTCGAGCAGGGCCTCCTGTCCAAGTCCCTCCTCGACAAGGCGCGGGCCGAGTACGAGGCGCAGAAGGCGCGGGCCACCGACACCGATCAGATCCAGCAGTGGAAGGCGGAGCTCGCACGCCTCGACTCGGGCGTCATTCCCACCAAGCCCACCGACTCGGCCAGCACGGGAATCCTGCGCGAGGTCATGTCGAAGCGCCTCAACCTCGGTCTCGAGAAGACCGCGGTCGAGGAGCGGGTCAAAGCACTCGATGCCTCGCGCGCGCAGATCAAGGCGCGGGTGGAGGGCCTGCCGGAACTGAAGCGGCAACTGGCCAACGTGGAGCGCGAGGTGGAGAGTCTCGAGCAGCGGCGCCGCACCCTCGAGGATCTTCTGGCCAAGGCGCGCGCGGCCGGAGGCGCCACCTCCGCCGATTTCACCCTCGTCTCGCCCGCGATCCCGCCTCTCTTCCCCAAGTCCTCCAATCGGTCTCTCGTCCTCGTCGCGATCTTCGGCCTTTTCTTCGGCGCCGGTCTTGTCCTGGTGGTGGGTGTGGAGCTTCTCGACACCACGCTGCGCTCGGGCCCCGAGGTCCTGGTGAAAGCCGGGGCAAGGCTCCTCGCTTCGATCCCGAGGCTTCCCGATGACATCGCCTCGCTGCCCACGAGCGAAGACTCGCCCGCCTTCGCCTTCTTCCGCCGCCTCGCCTACCAGATTCGCCGCGACAGGGACGACGGGCCTCTGCGCATCCTCGTGACCACGCCCCATCGCGGCGAGGGCGCGACCTTCGTCGCCTCGCATCTGGCCGCCGCCTTCGGGCGTCTGGACGAACGCGTGGTCTACGTGGACTCGCGCCTCGCGGGCGTTAGCCCGGTCGATCTGCGATCTCTGGCACTCACGCGCGACCCGATGCACGGCGGTTTCGTCCTGCCCTCCGAGATCGAGGAGAAGATCCTGTCCTCGTCCCGCGAGGCCGTGGCGCGCGCCCGGGCGGTTCTCTCCCGCGGGAAGTCCAGGCGAAGGCCGTGGCCGATCCATGTGAAGCGTCCCCTCGTTCACGTCCGCCGCTTCGTGCGGGCCGGGGCGAATCGCGCGAGCGCCGGATCCCACGCGCTCTATACGCTGATCGCGTCGATCCTGTGGCCGGCGGCGGTGGCCGAGACCCCTTCCCTCGCCTTCTCGACGCCCGGCGACGAAGGGCTTGGCTCCTACCTTTCATATCAGCGCGAGTCTTCCCGCGAGGTGGCGCACCCCACACCACTCATGGGTCTTGCCTGCCTCCCCGCGGACAACGTGCCGGCGCCGCTCCGCGAGAGCATCGCCTGGAGGCGCATGCGGGACCTGGTCGCGGAGCTCTCGGGTCGATACCCCGTGGTGGTGTTCGATGCGTCCGGGCTGCTCGACGATCCTGATCCCGAGGTGCTGGCCGATCAGGTCGATCTCGTCCTCGTGGTGGCCCGGGCCGAGAAGACGCCGGTGCGCGATCTCAAGCGCACACTGAATCGTCTCTCGTCCGCGAAGGGGCGGACGGCGGGCGTCATCCTGAACGGCGTGGACCGGGCGTTCGCGGATCTTCTGACCGAGGCGGAGGCGTGAAGCTGCTCGTGATTTCGAATCTCTACCCGCCCGACGTGCAGGGCGGCTACGAAATCCTGTGCGCGCAGGTGGTGGAGGGCCTCCGGGCCATCGGCCACAGCGTCGTGGTTCTCACTTCCGGATCTGAAGACGGGAACGCGGATCCCGCGGTGTGGCGCCGGCTCGAACTCACCGGGCGATTTCCCGAGCCGGTGCGCGCCAGCCGCTGGGACTCCCTCGCCATTCACCGTCGGAACGCCGCGATCACGAGAAGGGCGATCAGGGACCTTCGTCCCGACCGGATCTTCATCTGGAGCCAGCTTCGCCTGACCCTTGGCTGCGCGGAGGCGGCCGAGGAGTCGGGTCTTCCCGTGAGCTACACCTTCAACGACGAGCATCCCACGGGGTTCTTGCCGCGGACCGCGAACGGCACCGTGCGGTCGCATGTGGGGGCGATGATCGACGCCGTTTTCCCGCGCCCGACCGCACGGTCGCGCCGCTTCGCGCACACAACCTGCATCAGCGCGACTCTCAAGGAAGCTCTCGTGGCCAAAGGGATGCAGATTCCGGGCTGCCGCGTGATCTATCAGGGGATCCCGATCGAGCGCTTCCCGCCTCTCCTCGATCGCGTCCGCGGTCCGGAGTTCCGGATCCTCTACGCGGGGCAGCTCCACGAGTACAAGGGAGTGCACACGCTGCTCGAAGCCGCGGCCCTGCTGTCGCGCCGGGGCAGCCGCCGTTTCGAAGTGTCGATCGCGGGCGACGGGCCGTCCGCCTACAAGGCCCGCCTTTCCGAGCTGGCCCGCGTGGTCGGAGCGCCCGTGCGGTTCCTCGGCCGGGTGCCGCACGACAAGATCCCCGCCCTCTACCAGACGCACGACGTCTTCGTCTTTCCATCGATCTGGCGCGAGCCTTTCGGCCTGACCCATCTCGAGGCCATGGCCTCGGGCACGCCCGTGGTGAGCACCACCGAGGGAGGCCCGGGCGAGTTTCTCGAGGACGAGAAGAACGCGCTCACCTTCCCGAAGGCCGACCCTGCGCGGCTCGCCGATGCCCTCAGACGGCTCGCCAATGACGAGGACCTGGCCCGCCGCATCGCCCGAAACGCCCGGGCCATGGTCGAAACCCGTTTCACCCTCGATCGCTACGTGCGCGACCTCGAGGCCTTTCTTGGAGAAGCGCCCCAGTGAAGAGCATCCAGATCCCCCGTCGTTTCACCCGCAACGCATGGGGCGGCACCGAGACGGTGGTCCTCGAAACCAGCAAGCGGCTGAACGCCATGGGCCATGAAGCGAAGATCTTCTGCCCGGGCGCTCTCGATCCCGTCCGCGAGGAGACGATCGACGGGGTGTCGGTCACGCGCCTGCCTTACTTCTACCCCTACCTCGGCCTGTCCGCCGCATCGAGGTCTCAGATGGACCGTAAGGGCGGCAATCTCTTCTCTCCGCAGATCCTCGCGCGGCTGCTCCTGGAGCCGGACGTGGATGTCCTTCACGCGCACACCGGCAAGCGGCTCGGCGGCATCGTCCGGCTGGCCGCCCGCCTGCGCGGCATTCCCTACGTGGTGTCCCTGCACGGCGGCGCCTACGATGTTTCGAGCGGGGAAGCCGCCTCCTGGACCGAGCCTTCGCGCGGCGCGGTCGAATGGGGCCGCGCCCTCGGCTTCCTCGTCGGGTCGAGACGCGTCCTGAGCGACGCGGCCGCGGTGATCTGCCTGGGCGAGAACGAACGCCGGCTCGTGGAACGCGCGCATCCGAGAACGCGGGCGGTGGTTCTGCCGAACGGAGTCGACCCTGTCCGCTTCAAGTCGGGGGACCGGAACTCGCTCCGCGCCCGGCTCGGCGTCGACCCCCTCGACGAACTTCTCCTCGTGGCCGGACGCATCGATCCGCAGAAGAACCAGGCGCTCGCCCTCGATATCCTGGCCGCCCTGCAGCCTTCGAGGCCTCGCCTGCGCCTGGCCTTCATGGGGCCCGTCACCTCTCCCGCCTATCTGGAATCGCTCCGGCAGAGCGCCGAGCGGCTCGGCGTCGCGGAGCGCGTCATCTTCTTCGAGGCGGCTCAGGGGTCGAAAGACCTCGCGGACGCCTACGCCGCGGCCGACGTCGTGCTCGTGCCTTCGGCGCATGAGCCCTTCGGCATTGTCGTCCTCGAGGCCTGGGCCTCCACTCGTCCGGTGATCGCGAGCCGGGTCGGGGGACTCGTCGACCTCATCTCGGACGGCCGCGATGGCCGGCTGATAGACCCGGCCGATGTCGGGTCCTGGATCCACGCCGTCGTGCATGTCCTCGATCGCCGGCCAGCCGCCTGGTCGATGGCCTGCGCGGGCCGCGCGAAAGCGCTCAAGAGCTACACCTGGGACGCAGTCGCGGGGAAGCTGC
The DNA here is from genome assembly GCA_019694155.1 of Vicinamibacteria bacterium. GTDB lineage: Bacteria > Acidobacteriota > Vicinamibacteria > Fen-336 > JAGNNV01 > JAGNNV01. The sequence continues at coordinate 45,463 of JAIBCN010000230.1, forward strand.
TCGCCCTCTACGAGGAAGTCTCCCGCGCCGGAGTCGCCAAAACGCCCCGGGCCGTGGCGAACCTGAGCGCGGAGCCGAGCCGGCTGTCTCTCTAAGACCCTCATCAATAAAGACTTCTGGGGTCGGGCGGGATGGCACGGAACGCGCTCTCTACAGGCGCCGTGAAACTCCTTCCTTCCTCACCCATGCGACTCGGGGTGGCCGCGTTCGGGACCGACGGCGCGAAGTCGGGGATCGGTTCGTATCTGCGGCAGTGGCTCGAAGCCTTCGACGGCTCGGATCCCGCGATCGACATGGACTTTATGGCGCCTCGCTCGGAGATGTCCGAACTGGTTCCGCCGACTCTCCTCGCAAAACTCAGTCCGACTTCGGACACGCTGCGCTCGCCCATGCGAAGCGTGGTCTGGCACCAGGGAGGCCTGCCCCTCGCGGCGCGGCGCGGCTCGTGGGACGTCGCGTTCCTTCCCGCCGCCAACCGGAGACTCGCGGCCTGGATGCCCTGTCCGACGGTGGGAACGGTCCACGACATGTCCATGGCCCGGGTGAAGGGGAAGTACGACCGCTTCCATTCCGCCTACTTCCATACCCTCCTGCCCGCCCTCATCCGCCGGCTCACCCGCGTCGTCACGGTGTCCGAATGCAGCAAGCGCGACATCGTCGAACTGGCCCAGGTCGACCCGGGGCGCATCGATGTGATTCCCCATGGCGTCAATCGCGAGCGCTTCCACCCGCGGGACGATGCGGCGGCCCAGGCGACCCGCTCGGCGATGGGCCTCACCGCTCCCTACCTGCTCTACGTGGCCCGGTTGGAGCATCCGGGCAAGAACCACGTGGCTCTCATTCGCGCCTTCGATCGGATGAAGACGCGCCTTGGAGCTCCGCACCAGCTCGTGCTCGCGGGTTCACCGTGGAATGGAGCCGAGGACGTCTACGCGGCGGCGCGGGCGGCGCGGCACTCCGCGGACATCGTCTTCACCGGGTTCACTTCCGAGGCTTCCCTTCCCGCTCTCTACCGCGGTGCTTTCGCTTACGTCTTCCCTTCGCTCTACGAAGGTTTCGGGATGCCTCTTCTCGAGGCCATGGCATCGGGGACACCCGTCGCCTGTTCCAATACGTCCTCGCTTCCGGAAGTGGCGGGGGACGCCGCGCTCTACTTCGATCCCGCCGACCAAGATGCGATGGAAGCCGGACTCGAGACGCTCGTCTCGGATCCGGCCCGCCGCCAGGATCTCATCGAGCGAGGGCTGCGCCGGGCTTCGGCATTCAGCTGGCGCGCGTCCGTGGACCGGACCGTCGCCGCCTTTCGACAAGCCGTGAAGGAGGCCGCATGAGCATGACCCACACTCTCGACGCCCGCGACCGGGCGCTGCGCCGGTTCCGGCATGCCGCGGGACTCCTGCGCGCCCGATGGTCCTTCGCCCTGGGTCCCGCTCAGAAGCGCGCGCTCGACATCCTTGTCTCCGGCCTGGCCCTTCTGGCACTCGCGCCTTTGTTCGCGGTCGTCGCGCTGGCCATCAAGCTGACGGACTTCGGGCCCGTGCTGTTCTGGCAGACGCGAGTGGGCCGCTACGGAAAGCCGCTTCGGTTCCCCAAGTTCCGTTCGATGGTCTTGGACGCCGAGGCGGTCAAGCAGCGCCTGCTCGCCGAGAACGACCACGGCGGCGGTGGAGTCACCTTCAAGATGAAGCGCGATCCCCGCATCACGGGAATCGGCCGCATCATCCGCCGCCTCAGCATCGACGAGCTGCCCCAGCTCTACCTCGTACTCAAGGGCGACCTGACCCTCGTGGGCCCGCGGCCCCCCGTGCCCGCGGAAGTCGCGCGCTACACCCTGCGTCAGCGCCGCCGCCTCGATGTTGTCCCCGGCCTCACCTGCATCTGGCAGGTGTCGGGACGCTCGGAGATCCCCTTCGAGCGCCAGGCGCGCATGGACATCGAGTACATCGACCGCCGCAGCCTCTGGTTCGACCTCGCCCTCCTTCTTCGCACCATTCCGGCCGTTCTCTTCGGCCGCGGAGCCTACTGATCATGAGAATCCTCGACTTCGTCGCGGGCGCCCTCGGGCTGCCCCTGTTCTCTCTCGCCCTGGGCTTGCTCTCCGCGCTGGGTCTGCGCTTCGACGTGAAAGAAACCCTCACTGTGACCGCGGGAGCGCGGCTCTTCTGGCGGCGCCGCCTCGTGTTTCGCGACGGGCCGCTCGCGGGATTCGCGAACCGGCTCGGCCTCGCGCACACCCTCGATTGCCTGGCCCTGATGAGGGGTCACCTCGCTCTCGTGGGCCCGCGGCCGCTGCCGCCCCTCGCCGCCCATGCCGTCGCGTCATACCGGATCGCGCTGCGGCCCGGCCTCGTCTCACCCTTCGCGGTGCGCCAGTGGGCGCATATCGCCTACGACAGTGAGGAAGCCGTCGACTTCGCGTATGCCGGGAATCGTTCGTGGCGCGGCGACCTCGGCATCCTCGTGCGCTCTCTTCTCGCCCGCGCTCACGGCTCCGTCCGCGCGTCGAGCCTCGACCGTGTGGAGATCGACGGCATCCCGGTCGACAACCTGACCCTGGGAGACGCGGTCGGGCGCATCGTCGGCTTCCTGGACAAACCGCAGCACAGAGTGGTGAGCTTCGTGAACGCGGACTGCATCAACAAGGCCGCGCACGACGAGAAGTACGGGAGCGCCCTGCGCGTCTCCGACCTCGTGCTCGGCGACGGTGTGGGCGTGCGCCTCTTCAGCCGCCTGATCGGGGAGCCGTTGCGGGAGAACGTGAACGGCACCGATCTGTTCCCCCGTCTGTGCGAGGCGCTTCAGGGCACCTCTCACTCCATCTATCTCCTCGGCGGCCTGCCGGGCGTCGCGGGCGCGGTGAGCACTTGGATCCAGTCCACCTATCCCCGATGCCGCGTGGCGGGGTTCTATGACGGCTACTTCTCCGCGGAGGAGGAGCGAGAGGTGATCCGGGACATCGAACGCTCGAAGCCGACGCTGATCCTCGTGGCGTTCGGTGCGCCGCGGCAGGAGATCTGGCTGCGCGAGAATCTCGCGTCCACGGGAGCGAAAGTGGGCATCGGTGTGGGCGGGCTTTTCGACTTCTTCTCGGGGCGGATTCCGCGCGCGCCCATGTGGATGCGCGAGGCCGGCCTCGAATGGGTGTACCGGCTCAGCCGCGAGCCGAAGCGTCTCTTCTGGCGCTACGGTCCCGGCAATGTGGAATTCCTCGGCCGGGCTCTGTGGGCCGCGTTCCGAAGGCAGCTGGAGCGACGTCGTCTCGTCGCCCGCAACGCCCATTGAGACTCCCGGCAACGAAAGGCATCTCCATGAAAGGCCTCATTCTCGTCAGCGATGCCGCCCACAGCGCCTCCGTCCTGGGCGTCGAGGGCCTTCGGCCCCTGCTGGGCCGTCCCTTCGTCGTTCACGTGCTGGAACAACTCGTCTTGAAGGGGATCACGGATATCGATGTGGTCCTTGATACCCCGCGGCCGCTCGACTACGAGCGGGCCCTCGGCACGGGCGAGCGACACGGCGCTTCCATCCGATATCACCTGGTGCGGGATCCGGGCCGGCCTGGATCCAGGCTGCGTCGCTTCCGCGGGCCCGTCCTGCTGGCGCTCGCCCATCGCCTGGTGAACGTCGCCCAGATCCTCGATTCCAACGACGCGCCGGAGCGGCCGATCGTGTGGTGCTCGTCGATCGCGTCTTCCACCCGCTGGTCGGGCTGGGCGGCGCTTCCGGAAGCAGCGCTCGCCGACATTCCCGAATCGATCACTCTCAACGAGCTCGCGGAGCGGTTCCTCCTCATGGGAGAAGAGGATGGCCTCCTCTCCGCCGCGCGCCCCCTGCTGGCCGCAGACGATGCGGCCCTGCTCCTGCGGGCGCAGGGTGTGGCCTTCCATGCCGACTTCCTGCAGCTGCGCGGAGAGACGCTGCCCGGCGACATCCGGGTGGGCCGGGGAGTGAGGATCGACCCCTCGGCCCGCCTCATCGGCCCGGTGTTCCTGGGAGACCAGTCGCGCATTGGCGCGGGCGCGGTGATCGGTCCGCATGCCTACATCGGCGGCGGCGCGATGGTGGGCCGGAACACCGTGCTCCGGGACGCCGTGGTCACGAGGCGCACGAGCGTCGGTGAGCGGCTCGACATCGAGAGCGCGATCGTGTCCGGCGCCGGCATCGCCCGGGCCGCGGGCGCCCTGGAGATTCGCGTGACGGATCCTTTCATCCTGAGTCCGCTGAGCCGGCCGCCGGTCGATGTCCGCGGCCTGTCACAACGCGCGGTCGCCGCCGGTCTCTTCGTCGGGGGCGTCCCCCTGACTCTCCTCGCCCTTCCCTGGCTTGCCGCGACCGGCTACCGCCTCCGCGCGGAGCCCGTTCCCGGCTCGCGCACCGGTGAGCGGACGTGGAGGTTGCGCCGCCACGCGAGCGCGATGGCGGCGCCCGACCGGCCGTCCCTGCGAGACTTCCTGACGCGTGTCGTGCCGTCCCTCCCTTCGGTCGTGCTCGGGCGCGTCGCCCTTGCCGGCAGGGAAGCGGCGCGCCTGGAATCGCCCGAGGCCATGCCGGCCGGCTGGCGCGAGCGCCTCCAGTCGCTTCGGCCGGGCGTCATCTCGGCCGCCGTCGTGGATGGGGACCCGACGCCGCTCGTGCGGCATCTGAGCGACCTCACGTTTGGCGCCGCTCCCTCGGTTCGCGCGGATCTGAAGCTCGTGCTTCGCTACTTCGTCGAGGCGGCCAGACGCCGCGCGGCGCGCGCCTTGCCCGCGCAGGACGCGGCATGGGCCATGGCGGCGGCGGCCAGGATCAGGAACTGATACACGATCGGGGTCACCCGGAACCCCCATTCGAGAAGGCCCTGCGTGTGCAGGGCCATCATCCCGAGCGCGAACGCGATCTGCAGGCCGCCGTCGAACCCGGGCGTCCGAAGGCCCGTCCAGGCGGGTATGGCGAGAAACCGCCCGAGGACGAGCAGGAAAACGGCGAGCGCCGACCAGCCCATTTCCGCCGCGGTGAGGAGATAGATGTGATGGGCCACCCCGCCCTGCTCCTCGCTCTTCATGACCACGAGATGGGCGTGATAGCTCTCGTTCTCGGTGAGGGCCCGCGAGAAGTTGTTGAGACCCACGCCGAGTGCGTGATCCCGCGCCATGTCCAGGGCCGCGGCGTTGAATTCCTTGCGCGCCTCCTCGCTGCTTTCCGGCGCCTCCTGGAAACGGCGGATGATGGTGTCCGCGGCCATGGCGCCTCCGATCGCGAGGATCACGAGAACCGCCCACGAGACCCGGGTGACGCGCCGCGAAGGAGCCTTCCACCTTGCCACGATCAGGGTGGCCGCGACGAGGCCTCCCGCGAGGATGGTGCCCGCTCGCGACTGCGTGGTCACGACGGAGAAGACCAGGCCCAATGCGGCGGCGAGGGTCATGCGGGCCTCGCGGCGGGCGAGCATCCGATCGCTCACCGCGCAAAACAGGAGCAGGGGAATCGCCAGGTTGGCATAGAGGGGAACCCCGTTTGAATGGTCGAAGGTGCCGTGGATGCGGTACAGGCCTTCGATGTACTTCTGCTTGACCGCGAAGAGCGTCATCCACAGGCCCGCCGCGACGAGCCCCCGGCGGATCCAGGCCAGGTCGACGCCCGAGGCCACCGCGTTGTAGACGGTCCAGTAGAGGAGGTACAAGCGCAGGCCCTTGAAGAGGGTGAACGCCGAGAGGAGCGGAGACGAGGCTCCGAACATGGAGGCCACGCCCCAGGTGAAGAGCAGGGCCATCGGGAGCGTGTTGGTGGGGATCCAGCGGAGATGCTTCGAGCTCTTGAGCACGACGGCCAGGGCAAGAGCCAGGACGAGCAGGTCGGTGAGTGTGACTTCGAAGCCTCGATCGGGCCCGCGGTAGAGCTCGGTGGAAAAGAAGTTGATGCCCGCCGCGTCTCCAAGGACGGCGGAGGCGGCGATGGCGCCGAGGAGAAGGCCGCGTTTCCGCTCCGAGCCGAACGCCAGCATCGCGAGGACAGGGACCAGAACGACGAGGGCGAACGCGAACGCGATGTACTTCAAAACGTCCGTATTCTCACTGAACCAGACGCCGGATGCCGGGAACGCGCGAAAGCACCCACGCGAGCGCGAGAGAGATGCAGGCGATGAGGCCGAAGCTCGCGAACTCGAGCCCGGCCTGATGGGGCGGACGCGGCCCCAGCCGCCGCACTCCGTCGAGGACGAGCACGGCGACGAGGGTGTGGCACGCGTAGACACCCAGAGTCAGCCGGCCGACGATGGCGAGGCGGTGCACGATGACTCCGCGCGCCGATCGGGCCAGGGTCAGGATGAAGGGGCCGGCCAGGAAGAAGCCCACAAGCGCGTCGTGCGATACCGGAGACGCGCCGCGGCGCTCGGAGAACCACAGCCCCTCGAACGCGGTGAGGGCGAGGGCCGAAGCAAGGCCGGCCCAGGCCAGGCGCATCCGGATTCTCGCGCCCGTGGCGCACCAGGCTCCGATGGTGACGAGCGGGAATGCCAGCAGCGGGCCGCTGCGGGGATTGAGAGTGATCGGAAGGTCGATGAGGCCATACGACCCGGCCGCGAGGCCGATGAGCGCGATGGCGGCGGCGGCCGCGGGGCGCCAGGCCCGCCAGGACGGACGATGATCGAAGGCCACGTAGAGAAGCAGCCCCATGACGAGCGCCGGCAGGAACCAGAGATGCTCCTCGGGCCCGCAGAGAAGAACGTCCACCGGCCGAGCTAGGAAGTCGCTCCCAAGACGTGCGAATGGTTCGAGGAATTCGGCGCCCGAACCGCGATGAAGGGCCCGGAGTGCGCCTCGGAAGCAGAGGGCTATCAGGGACCACGCGGAGAACAGGAACAGGATGCGCCTTGACTGGGCCCGGGCCGCGGACGCGAGCGTTCCCGGTTCCCCTCGCCGGGCCAGGAGATAGCCGGAGGTGGCGAAGAAGAAGGGAACGGCCATCCGGGCCAGGAAGGACGCAAGCAGAGAGAGCATGCCGAGCGCCGTTCCGTCGTATTCGGAGCCTCGGAATGGACCGAAATGGAGCTGGATCACCCCCAGGGCGCCGAGGGCGCGGAAGGCATCGATCCCGTCCTCGCGAGACCTCGAGCCTGGAGGAGCCTGGAGAAACATGGGCAGCCGGTGCGCGGAATGAACGTGGTTCAAGATGCTCGTCTTTAGTGCAACGCGCGTTCCAGGCTTAACGGTCCCCGGGCCCTCTCGGTTTGAACGACTTGAGTCAATTGGAGCGCCGCGCGGACGGGGCAAAGTGCCTCGCCTTGGGGCGTGGAGGGTCGGCTTCGAGCCCGCCCTTCTCCGCGCTCACCGTTGGAAATGAGGGACTTAACCCCTCCACCGGAACGGCACAGGCCTTGAAGTAGGAATCGCGCGTGAACACTCTGACCTCCCGAAGCTTCCCACCCTCGTCCAGGCCCCTTCCCACCGCCGACATCAGGCGCGTGGCCTGGGTGAATGAACACGCCGCCTTCGTGGGCGGAGCCGAGCAGTACGTCTTCGAAGCCGCCTCTCTCCTGGCCGCGGAAGGCGTCGAGAACACGCTGCTCTACGACCCCCTTTCGCGCTTCGACCCTGCCTTTCTCAAGCCCTTCGCCCGCGCCTATCCCCTGATCAAACCCGCCGACCAGCTGCCCGCCCTTCGCGCTGATGTCGTCTACATCCATCGGGTCGCGGGAGCGGAGCGCCTGCGGCAGATCGGCGAAGCCACGAGGCGAGCCGTCCGGTTCTTCCACGACCATCGGTCTCTCTGCCTGCGCGAGCACAAGTACACGACCCTCGGTCAGCACACCTGCGTGCGCCCGATCGGCGCCCACTGTTACACCTGCCTGGGATTCGTGGCGAAGACCGGCGGCTCGCTGACCTTCCGGACTCTCGGACCGCTCCGGGACGAACTCGACGAGAGCCGGAAGCTCGCGGGTTCGGTCGTGGCTTCGCACTACCTGAAGAAGCACCTCGTGGCCCACGGCTTCGATCCGGCCCGCATCCACGTCGCCCCCCTGTTCTCGGCTCCGCCGCCCGCGGTTCTGGTTCCGCGCGATGAGAAGCGGATCGTGTTCGTCGGGCAGCTCGTGCGCGGCAAGGGCGTCGACGTGCTGCTCGAGGCCATGAAGATCCTGCCCGAATACACGCGGCTGACCGTCGTGGGCACAGGAAGCCAGGAACTCGAACTTCATGCGCTCGCCGACAAGCTGGGCCTCTCGACCCGCGTGCTCTTCGTCGGCGAGAAACGGGGGCTCGACCGCGATCGCCTGGTGGCCTCGGCGGCGGCGCTCGCTCTGCCGAGCCGGTCGCCCGAGACCTTCGGCCTCGCGGGTCTCGAGGCCTTCCGTCTGGCGACGCCGGTGATCGCGTCGAACGTCGGTGGGATTCCCGAATGGCTCATCGAGGGCGAGGGCGGCCATCTCGTTCCCTCAGGGAGCCCGGAGAAGCTCGCCGAGGCCTTGCGTCTCCTCGTGGACGCGCCCTCCTACGCGCGCGCCCTCGGCGAGCGCGGCCGGGACGTCTGGCGCTCGCGGTTCCAACCCCACCACCATCTCGGCCGATTGAAGGCCGCTTTCACCAAGGTGATCTCATGAACGAAACGACTCTGGGCCGGCTGACCCTGATCGGCGGACCGCAGGTGGAGAAGACCCTGCGCGAGCTGGTCGTGAAGGCGACGCGCGCCATCTGCGGCCTCGTGCCGAAGGAGAACCTCAAGGCTCTGGTCCTCGCCGGGGGCTATGGCCGCGGCGAAGGAGGGATCCGCGTCGGCGAGGACGGCGAACGTCCGGCCAACAACCTCGACCTGCTCCTGTTCACGGTCGGGCTTCGGGCTTCGGCCCGCGCCCAATTGACCGCGAAGGTGAATCACGCGCTCGACACCCTGCGCCGTCGGTCGGGGATGGGCTTCGACTTCTCTGCGGTCGACGCCCGCCGGGTGGAGCGGGACCGGGTGCGCGTGCTTTGGTACGACGTGCGGCACGGGCACAAGCTGCTCGCGGGCGACCCGGAGTTCCTGCCCGGACTGAAGCGCTTCACCGCGGAGAACATCGACCGCACGGAAATGGCGGACCTCGTGATCAACCGGGGCGCCCTCCTGGTGCTGAACGACATCATCCTCGCGAACGGCCCCCTGACGCCCGTAAGGCGGGAGGCTGTCCTGACCCACACCGCCAAGGCGGTGATCGGCTACGGCGACGCCTTCCTCTTCACGCGCGGCGCCTACCACTGGAGCTACGCCGAGCGGCGGCACACGATGGCCGATATGAAGATCCCGGCCTCCCAGGAGTTCAAGGCGCTCTACGAGACGGCGATGCGCTACCGGTTCTCAGGCGAGTCCCGGGCCGCCGATCGCCTCGTGGCCGAAGCGGAGAGCGGGAATCTCACCCGCGTCCTCGCCGCCGTTCATCTGGAAGTCGAAAGACGGCGCTTGCGCGCGCGCCACATGACCTTCGACGGTTATGTCGCCCGCTCCCTTCGTCACGAACTCGACGACTTCAAGTCCTCGCTGCGAAAGCTGGCCAAGGGAGCCCTGGTTCTCGTGAGGGGCGGCCTGGGGGTGGGCGGCGGAGCGATATCACTGCGCATGGCCCTGCAGGCGGGAGGCGAGCAGGGGGTGGTGCGCGCCCTCTTCCCCCTGATGCTCTACGGCCAGGGCGGCGCGGAAGACCTGGCGGCGGCACGCTCCCTCCTCGACGTGAAGAAGCCGAAGTCGACCGCCGGCAAGATGGCCTGGCTTCGTCTGTGGGGCCGGGTGTTCGATCCCAATCTCGTGTTCACCTTCAAGCGGCTCGGCCTGCCCGTCGAGGTCGCGGCATGAAGATCTGTCTTACCGGCGATCTGCACCACGCGAGCCTGCGCACCGGCAACCAGGCGCACGCCGACCGTTCGGAGATCGACATCGCCGCGGACTACACGCGCACGCTCGCCCGGGCCGGCGTGAAGGTCACGTACTTCGTGAGCGGCCGGGCCATGGAGGAGGAATGGCCGTCGCTCCAGTCCATCTGCGCGAACCCCAACGTCGAGCTGGGCGGCCACAACTACTCCTGCTTCACGCCGCCTCTCGCCCACCGGATCTACAAGAAGGTCGTGGGCTCCTACAACGGGCCCGCCTTCGTGCAGCGGCGCGACTGCCTGCGCACGATCGACGCCATCGAAAAGCGGACGGGCCGGCGGATCCGCGCCTTCCGCAACCACATGTACATGCATGGTCCCGGCACCGAGGCGGTTCTCGCGTCCTGCGGCATCGAGGTCTGTTCGGATGGCGTGCGCGCGGCGTCGCGGGGCCCCGAGTGGCACGAGGGGGGCCTCTTCAACCTGCCGCTCAATGTCATTCCAGACCACGAGCACCTCTATCACGCGGAGCGCACCCGCGAATGGGTCGACGCCTGGCAGCGCCGCTACCGCTTCTCCGACGACTTCGGCTCCCTCTCCTATGAGGTGGAGGAGTGGACCGATCTCGTGATCTCCCAGCTCCACGCAAACGCGGAGCGGGGCGCCCTCTCCACCATGATCATTCACCCGATCACCCTGTATCTGTGCGATCGGTTCCGCGCCTTCGAGCGCATTCTGGACGTCCTCTCCCGCGCCGAGACGCTCTTCGTCAGCGAAGCGCTCGCCGCCCTCGCCACCCGCCGCGCCGCATGAACTCCTTCAAGGACGAACAAAACCCCATGACTCATCCCTCCGTCACCGTCATCATGCGCACCAAGGATGTGGAGGACATCGTCGGGCAGACCCTGGCCGCCCTCTACTCCCAGACCGTCACGGATTTCGACCTCCTGGTCGTCGATTCGGGCTCGAAGGACCGGACGCTCGAGATCGTCGGGCGCTATCCCGCCCGGGTGATCTCCATCCGCCCCGAGGACTACTACCCGGGCCGCGTGCTGAATCGAGCGATCGCCGAGACGGACGGAGACATCGTGGTCTTCATGAACTCCGATGTGGTGGCCCTGCGGCCCGATACCCTCGCCCGGCTCCTCGCCGCCTTCTCCAATCCGACGACCATGGCTGCCTTCGCCCGCCAGCTGGTACGGCCGGAGGCGCACGACTGGGTGATCCGCGACTACATCGAGGCGTACCCTTCGGTGGGTGAGGCGCCCGTCTGGCAGCCCTACTCCCTGCCCCTCGCCGCCATGCGCCGCGAGGCCTGGCAGATCCAGCCCTTCTATACCGATGCCTGGGGATCCGAGGACACGGAGTGGGGCGTGCGCGCCCGCGAACGCGGATTCGAGGTCGCCTACGTGCCGGAGTCGCTCGTGATGCACTCGCACAACTACACCCTGCGCCAGCTCTACGGGCGCCGCTTCATCGAGGGCGAGGCCGACGCCTTCATCTACAGGAATCACGACTCGCGGCGCGCCCGCGTCCTTGCCGCGATCCGATCCATGGCGCACGATGTCGCGTTCTCCCTCTCCCGCGGGCATCTGTTCCAGGCCGCTCTCGCCATTCCCCGTCGCGTCGTCTACCACTGGGCCTATTTCAAGGGCCGCGCGCTCGGCGAGAGGCGGCGTCTTCAGAACGACAACGACACGAGTCTCGGTCAGAAAGCCGTCCTTTCGCGCTATGCCGCCTGAGGTGAACATGAAGCGAGCGTCTCTTATGTCCGGACCCGCCTTGAAGGCGATGATCCTCGCCGCCGGGCGCGGCACGCGGGCGAGGCCCTTGAGCCTCACCGCACCCAAGCCCATGATCCCGATCCTCGGCCGGCCCGTCCTCGAGAGGCTCCTCGAGTATCTCGCGGCCGCGGGCTTTGCGGACGTGGTCATCAACACCTCCTACCGCGCTCCGGAAATCGAGGACGCGATCCGCGACGGGTCTCCCTACGGCCTCTCCGTGGGCTACTCGTTCGAGGGCCACATCGACTCCCAGGGGCGGGTGATCGACGTGCCCCTGGGCAGCGCGGGAGGCATGCGGCGGGTTCAGGATCATTCCGGCTTCTTCGACTCGACGTTCGTGGTCCTGTGCGGCGACGCGCTTATCGACGTCGACCTGCAGGACGTCGTGGCGGAGCACCGCCGGCGCGGCGCGCTCGCGACCCTCGTCGCCAAGAGAGTGCCCATGGACGAGGTGTCGTCCTACGGCGTCGTGGTCGCGGAGTCCTCGGGCAAGGTGGTTTCCTTTCAGGAGAAGCCTCAGCCGGAGGACGCGAAGAGCAACCTTGTGAACACCGGCATCTATGTCTTCGAGCCCCGGATCTTCGATTTCATCCCGAAGGACTCGACCTACGACATCGGATCCCAGCTTTTCCCCGACCTCGTGGAAGCAGGCGAGAGCCTGTTCGTCAGCGAGCGGGAGTTCCGCTGGGTCGACCTCGGCTCCGCCAAGGACTACTGGTCGGCCACCCAGTTTCTCCTCACCGAAGGGCGGGATCTCGCAAGACCCGCGGGACGCGAGGTGCGTCCCGGCCTCTTCGTTGGCGCGAACGTCTCCGTGGACCTGAGCAAAGTGCGAATCACCGGACCCGTGATCCTCGGCTCGTCCTGTCGGGTCGCCGACGGCGCCACCATCGTGGGCCCGTCGGTCATCGGGCAGGGCGCGGTGCTCGCGGCCGACGTGAATCTCGTCCGCTCCATCGTCTGCGACCGGACGCGCCTGTGGCTGGCCCCCATCGAGGACGCGATCTACACCCCGTCCCACCTCATCATGAGCAGCGGAGCGGTGATCCCCTCGCCGAGCCTCTCGGGCGTTCCGCTTGTGGGGGACCGCCGGGCGAGCCCGCACCAGACCGGGCAGGTGCGGGCGTTTCCCGCCTCCGCCTGAGTTGCGCGCTTGGATTTCCGGGCACGAGTCGCGTGACGTAGCCGCAGTGGCGGAGCGAGGCTAGACTGATCGCCTCCATGTCCGCCATCCTGATCGTCGACGATGACGAGTCGATCTGCACGCTTCTGGAACAGGCCCTGGCGAAGCCCGGGCGAAGGGTTCAGACGACCACCGACGACGAAGAGGCCCTCGCCCTCGCCGAAGACTCCCACTTCGATGTCGTCCTGTCGGACGTCAACCTGAAGTCCCGCCGCAACGGCATCGACGTCCTGAAGGCTTTTCGCGCGCGGTCGCCCCGCACCCAGGTCATCCTCATGACCGGCTACGGCACGGTGGAGAGCGCGGTCGAGGGCGTCCGGGCGGGCGCCTTCGACTATCTGAGCAAGCCCTTCGATGTCCGGGATGTGATCGCCACGGTCGAGCGGGCCCTGACCAGCGCCTCCGAGGAAGCGCCGAAAGACGCGCCGCTGCGGGCGCCGATGCCGGTGGGGCTCGTCGGCCGGACCGCCTCGATGCTCGCCGTCTACAAGCAGATCGCCATGGCCGCGGACGCCGCCACCCCCATCCTCATTGTCGGCGAGACAGGCACGGGCAAGGAACTGGTGGCGCGGGCGATTCACTCGTTCGGGAAGGTCTCGGGCCGGCCCTTCGAGGCCTTGAACTGCGCGGTGGTCCCCGAGACCCTTCTCGCCTCCGAACTCTTCGGTCATGTGAAGGGCTCGTTCACGGGCGCGGTGGCGGACAAGAAGGGGCTCTTCGAGGTCGCGAACGGCGGCACCGTCTTTCTCGACGAGATCGGAGAGACGACCCCGGGCCTTCAGGTGAGTCTCCTGCGCGTCCTGCAGGAGGGCGAGATCCGGCCGGTGGGCGGCACCCGCACGGTCAAGGTGAATGCGCGCGTTCTCGCGGCCACCAACCGTGATCTCGATCTCGAAGTCGCGGAGAAGCGTTTCCGGCAGGACCTCTTCTATCGCCTGAGCGCTTTCGTGATCCGCGTGCCGCCGCTTCGAGAGAGGCGCGAGGACATTCCCCTGCTGGTCCTGGCCTTCCTTCGAAACGCCTGCGCGCGCGCCGGGCGCCACGTCGAATTGACTCCGGCCGCGGTCGACCTGCTCTCCTCCCACTCCTGGCCCGGGAATGTGCGCGAACTTGAGAACACCATCGAGCGCCTGGTCCTGACCACGCGGAGCGCCCGCGTGCGCGAGGAGGAGGTGGCCGAGCACTTCCGCGGCCTGGTGAGCCCCGCCGCGCGCGCCTTCGCGGACCTTCCCTCGCTCGAGGAACTGGAGCGCCGCTACCTGATTCACGTCATCGATGCCGCGAAGGGGAACCGCACCCGCGCCGCGGAGATCCTGAAGATCGACCGGCGCACGCTCTACCGGATGGCCGCGCGCTTCGGCATCGAGCTCAACGCGGACGGCGACGAGTCGGGCGGTTAGCCCTCCGATCGAGGCTCAGGCGAGTCCCGCAGCCGCCCTCACCTGCGCCGCCAGCTCCCTCGGGTCGAAGGGCTTGGTAATGACGCCCCGCGCTCCCGCCGCCACCAGGCGCTCGATCTCGCTGGACATCGCCTTGGCCGTGAAGAAGACAACGGGAATCGAGCGCGTGCGCTCGTCCGCCAGCAGCACGGCGAGCGCCGTGGGCCCGTCGACTTCCGGCAGCATCACATCGAGCAGGATGACATCCGGCTTTTCCGCGACCGCCGCTTCGACGAGGGTGCGGGCCTCGGCCCGCTCCACCACCTCGAACTTCCCGACGAGTCTCAGGGCCATGGCGGAGAGGGTCCGGGCGTCCTCTTCGTCGTCGACCAGCAGGATTTTCATGCGGCGGCCACGATGGGAATGGTGAAGTGGAAGACCGAGCCGCCCGCGGGGGTCGAGCTCACGCCGATGCTGCCGCCATGCAGTTCCACGATCGCCTTGCAGATGGAGAGGCCCAGGCCGCTCCCGCCCTTCCTTCGCGAATCGGACCCCTCGATCTGCCGGAAGGGTTCGAAGATCATCTGGCGCGCGTGCTCGGGGATGCCCGGCCCCTGGTCCGCCACCGCGAAGCGCACCAAAGCCCCCTCGGGCGAAGCGCTCACCGTGATGGAGGTGCCGCCGGGCGCGAACTTCACCGCGTTCGAAAGGAGGTTCACGAGGACCTGGGTCAGCCGCTCCGCGTCTCCCGCCATCTCGCCATGGACCCCGGCCACGACCAGGGTCATGTGCTCGTGGGCGGCGAGAGGCGAAACCGCCTCGATCGCGCGATCCACCACCGCGCGGGCGCTCACGGGCGCGATCTTCAGTTTCAGATGCCCTCCTTCCGCACGTTCGAGGTCGATGATGTCGTTGATCAGGCCGACCAGGCGATCGGTGCTGCGCTCGGCGATGGCCACGATCTTCGCGGCCTCGGGAGGCAGTTCGCCCGCGGATCCGAGGGCGAGCAGTCCCAGCGAAACGCGAATCGAGGTGAGCGGCGTCCGCAGCTCGTGGCTCACCGTGGATACGAACTCTTTCTTGAGGCGATCGATCTCTCTTCGGGCGGAGAGATCGCGGACATGGGCCACGAGCAGGCGTCCCTCGTCGGTCACGATCGGATGCACGAGCACGCTCGCGGGGAAGGTGGAACCGTCGGCCCGGCGGGCTTCGCACTCGTGCGAGGGCAGCCCCCGCTCCGGGTCGATGGCTTCGGCCCGGGCGGTCTCGACGTACCTTTGAAGCGGTGTGCCCGGAAGCGCGTCCTTTCCCGGGCTCAGCAGGCGCTTGGCCGCGGGGTTCGCCTCGAGGATCGAGCCCCCGGTCTCACAGAGGAGCAGACCCTCATCGATGCTCTCGACCACCGCGCGGAATCGCGCCTCGCTCGATCGCACGCGCGCCGTCGCCCGCTGGCGGGCGAGGAACTGGCCGAGCTGGTCCGCCGCGCCGGCGATCACGCGCGTTCGCGCGTCGCTGGGCTCCCGGGGCTCCGCGTCCAGCAGTTCGAGGACGCCCACGATGCGGTTGTCCCCGTGCACGGGGGTAAGCGTCGCCGCGCGCAGGCCCATCTCCGTCAGCAGGTTGGCGCGCGGGAAGTCGGGCGCGAGGCCGATGTTCGGGATCCAAAGCGCCTGCCCCACGGACGCGCAGCGGCGCAGCACGTCGCGCTCTTTCTCGAGGGCGGGATCACGGGAGGCGGCCGCGAAGCGGCCCCGATCGAAGGCATCGTCGGTCCAGCAGGCCGTGAGACCGAGACGTCCTTCCGCGTCCAGTTCCCAGAGGCTGCCGGCGTGAAAGTCCAGCCCCTCCATGAGCGTTCTCAAGACCCGTTCCGACGCGTCGACGGCGTCGTTCGACATGACCAGGGCGAGGCTCACCTGGAACCAGGTGTCGAGGGAGCGCAGGTTCCGGACCCGCTCCGAGACATCGCGGAACTGGTAGATGTGTCCCACGCCGTCGGGACCTCGCACGGGCAGGGAGTCGATCTCGAGAGTGCGGCCGTCCGTGGTCTCGAAGGTCTGCCCCAGTTGTCGCTGGGTGCTGCGCCGCTCCGGTTCGGCGAGGGCGACGAAGTCTTCGGGCTGGGAGAAGCGGATGGCCATCTGCGCGAACACTTCGAGGGTGGGGCGGCCGATGACCGAGGCCCCGCTGATGGACAGGGCGAAACGCCGCAGGAAGGCGCCGTTCACCACCACCACCCGGCGGTCATCGTCCTCGAGGAGGAGCCCGGAGTCGAGGCCCTCCACGAGAGTGGAGAAGTTCGCCTGCGCGCGGCCGAGCGCGGCTTCCGCGGCGCGGAGGTCGCGGGCCTGCTGGCGCAGTTCCAGGCTCTCGGCCAACCGGCGACCGAGGGTGCGCAGGGTGGCCTCGTCCGAGGGATCGGCTTCGCGCGGCTCGGTGTCGCCGACGAGCAGGAAGCCGATCACCGGCCCGCCGGCCGCGGAAACAGGAGATGCCACCAAGTAACGAAGTCCGAGCGGGATTTGACCGATGTAGGAGCCGCCCGCGGCGAGCTTGCGGGCCACGGCCGAGAGGGCCGCGAGGGTCTCCACGTCGTCGGGGTCGAGGCCCAGCAGCCCCAGGAGGGGGGTGCCGCTTTCCACCTCGACGCGCGCGAAGGCGATGGGAGCGCGACAGACCTTGCCCGCGAGGCGCGCGGTTTCGGCGGCCTCCGCGGCGAAGTAGGAGAGAGCCGAGTGCGGGACGGTTCCCGGCGCGGTCCCTGCGGGCGACATCGGGTCGAGGGTAGCACGGCCGGGCTAGGGCGTCTTCCGCGCGAACCTCTCCGCGTAGCCGCTCGCCTTCAGGAAGGCGCCGCAGTCCTTGATCGCGAGCATGTCCCGAACCGCCGCATCCTTCGCTGGCGCATTCTGGAAGTACGCCTCGCCGATTTTGAATCCCATCCAGTAGCCGAGGTCCACCGGCCGTCCGTTCCCTCCGCTGCTGCCATACAGCCAGCGCGACGTGTCCTTTCCGTCCATGTCCTTCTCGAACTCGGTCCACAATTCGCGCTCGCGGGCGTTCGCCCAGGCGTGGGTCTGGTTCATGCGTGCGATGAGCTCCCCGGAGGTGAGCTGCCCGAGGAAGTCCGCGATTCCTTCCTTCAGCACCGAGCACAGCAACGTACCCTGAGGGTACTCCTGAAGGAAGTGGATCGACTCGTGCGCCACCAGGGCCGGGATCTCCGCGGGAGCCATGATCGCGGTTCTTTCCCAGTCGTTGAGCTCGGCGGTGGGCACGGCCGGGTCGCGCGCGAACATCTCCGCGCCCATGAGCAGGCCGCTCCCAGCCGAAGTGCCGCCGCTGTTCACCTGCCCGACGACGAAGTAGACGTCGGGGAAGACCGCGTCCTTGTCGAACGATTTCAGCTTGCGGAAGGCTTCGATGATGCGGGGGAACCGGGCGCTCAGGTGCTTGGTGAGAGGCCGGATCGCCCGATAGAAGTCCGGCCGCGCTTCGACGGCCTTGACCAGGGCCGCGGCTTTGAGCCGCCCGCTCGCTGCCCAGTCCCGCAGGCCCGGCGTGCCGGGATCCAAGTATTCGCTCTGAAAGATCGCCGCGCGCTCTTCGGCGGGTGACTTCATCGCGTGATCGTAGGCCGGCCAGAACCGGTCGATATCGGTGGTGATGAAGCGGGCCCGGTCCGGGTCGGAGTGGTCCTTCCTCCATTGGGCCTGCTGCGCCTCGGCGGCCGCGAGGGTCTTCGCCCAGCGCGAGTCGTCACGGAGGGATTTGAGATCGGGATCCGCCTGGAGGACGCCCACGCTCCGGAATCCCTCCTCCGTTGCGGCCTCGAGGAACCGGAAGGCGGCGTCGCGATCGCCGGAGAGGGCGAGCGAACACGCCGTGTTGTACAGGGTGTCCGTATCGCGAGCGCCGCGCTCGGTCGCGGCCTGGAAGAGCCTGGCGGAGAGAGCGTAGTCCTTCTTCTGGTAGGCGGCCATGGCCTCGGCCGCGAGTTCAGCGGCCGTCTTCGGGGACTGGACTGCCGGTGGCGCCTGACCGGCCCGGCCTCCCCCCGCGAAACCGGCCACAAAGACGAAGAGCCCGAGGGTCAGTCGAGGGAGACGGCGAGGCGGTGTCATGGGTGCTTCGAGGAAGCGCGGTTCAGCGCGCCCGGGCGAGCGACTCCACGATGTCGTGCTGGAAGCGCACGAATCGGTAAAGCTCGGACTCGAGGATGCGTTCCTGATCGGAGTGCGCCCCGAAGCCTTTGGGGCCGTCCTCGGCATCGAGGCCGGGCCCGATTCCGTAGCACTGCATGCCCTTCGCGCGCAGGTAGGACATGTCGGTGGCGCCCGTGCTCATCATGGGGATCATGGTGGTGTTGTAGGTCTTCTTCACCGCGGCTTCGATCGCGACCATGGCTTCCGAATCGAGGCGGGTGGCGATGAACGCGGGCCGGACATCGCGCGACGCGTAGGCCACCTCCACGCTCGGGTCCCCGATCACGCCGCGCACGATGTCGAGGAACTTTGCGGGGTCCTCATCGGGCAGGGTCCGCACATCGAGGGTTGCCTTCGCCTCCGAGGGAATCACGTTCACGCGGTACCCGCCGCTGAGCATGGTGGGCGATACCGAGGTCCGCAGCGTCGAGGCGGTGCGCGGCTCGTTGGTGAGGAACCACTCATCCGCCGCTTCGACGGCCCGGGCGTCGCCCGACACCACCGCCTTGTACCGCGCCGATTCCTCACCGCTGCTCACGCTCGCGAGCCTCGTGAAGTACGCGCGCGTCGTGTCGTTGAGGCGAACCTCCGGCTTCCAGGCTCCGATCTTCGCCACCGCCGCGGAGAGGCGCACCACCGCGTTCGCGCGCAGGGGAACCGAGGCGTGACCGGAGACACCTCGCGCGGTGAGCTCGATCGCGCGGGGGATCTTCTCGAGCGTCTGCACGCCGGCGAACTTCACCGCTCCACCGCCGCGCACGACATTCGCGCCCTCGGCGAAGCAGTACTCGGCGTCAATCTTCTGGAAATTCTGCTCGGTCATGAACTTGATGCCCACGCGGGTCGTTCCCTCCTCGCCCGCCTCCACGAGCAGGATGACGTCACGGTCGAGGGGCACGTTGCGGCGCTTGAGAGAGAGCAGGGTCATGAGGCCCGCGATCACGTTGTCCTTGTCATCGACGGTTCCCCGCCCGTAGATGTAGCCGCCCGTCCGAGCCGCGGAGAAGGGGGGCTCGGTCCACTTCTTCTCGTCGATATTCACGGTGTCGGAGTGTCCCATCATCAGGAGAGGCTTCTTCTTGCCGGAGCCCCGGAGCCGCGCCACCAGATTGGGGCGGTTGGGCTCGACGGCGAAGGTCTCGACGGGGATTCCCTCGGCCTCGAGAACGCCCTTCAGGTATTCCACCACCGGCTTCTCGTTCCCCGGCGGGTCGGTCGAGTTCATTCTCACGATGGCCTGGAAGTGGCGCAAGGTCTCTTCGTCGGAGAGAGGTTGCGCGGCAGGGGTCTGGGCCGAGGCGGCGGCCGAAAGAGCGACGAGCAGGGCGAGAGCGGGGGTGAATCTCATGCCGCGGATCGTACCGCGTTCCTTTCCGCCCAATGGCCGCCCGAACGCCCTCACGCCCGTTCGCGCAGGCGGCCCAGGTCCACCGCGATCGTTCCCGGGCTCGTGCCCCTCAGGGCCACTCGCCTCAGGGAGGCCCCTTTGACGCGCCACCACTCTCGAGCGGTCTCCATGTCCCACACACGATCGTGCGACGCGGAGAGTTCTTCCGCGGCCTCGATCGCTCCGGCTGGCCGGCGTGCGGGCGCCTTCTCGAGGCAGCGCAACACCCACGCTTCCAGCCGTGGCGGAAGGGAGCGGCCGGAGCGTTGTGAGGGCGGGACCGGGGGCGTCAGCAGATGGTGGCTGCACACTTCGAGAGCGGTCTTCCCCGTGAAAACGTGGGAGCCGGTCAGCAGGTAGTAGGCGACGGCCCCCACGGCGTACAGGTCGGAGGCGGCGGTCGCTTCGCCGGAACCGATGGACTCGGGAGCCATGTAAAGAGGCGTGCCCACGAGAGCATCCTCCCGGCTCTCACCGGCCGAAGCGTCCACCTCCTTCACCAGGCCGAAGTCGACCACCTTGGCCACATCGGGCAGGCCGCCCCTCTCGCACAGGATGATGTTCGCGGGCTTGATGTCGCGGTGGATCAGCCCGACGCCGTGGGCTTCCGCGAGAGCCCCGAGCACCTGGCGCAGGACATGGACGACCCGCTCGGGCGGCTGCGCGCCGTCTTCCGCGACGAGCCGCTGCAGGTCGGCTCCGTCGAGATACTCCATCGCGTAGTAGAAGACGCCGTCGCGCGTGCGGCCGTAGTCGTGGATCGCCACGGTGTTGGGATGGCTCAGCGCCGCCGTGCGCTGCACCTCGCGCTCGAAGCGCTCCAGGCCGCGTTCTCCCGAGTTCTCGGGGCGAAGCAGCTTCACCGCCGTCGGGCGGCGCAGCATGGCGTGGCTCGCCCGGTAGACGACGCCCATCCCGCCTTCTCCCAGCTTCTCCTCCAGGGTGTACTGCCCGAGGCGCCGGGCCGCCGCCACCTCGAGCCCCAGTCCGTAGATGACGCGCGAGCCGAAGTAGGCGAAGGCCACGGCCACCAGGGGGCCGAACGCGATCGCGAAGTAGGCGTCGACCGGGGCCTCGACCCAGCCCGCGAGGCTGTCGATAAAGAGGCCGACGGGCGCGGTGGCGGCCGCGATCGCCGCGGTGATCAGAGTCCGTCGGGGCGGGCAGGGCACGATCAGGGGGAAGAAGATGATGAGGGGTGTGACCCAGGTGAGGACCGGGACCGATTTGTGGTCCTGGTAGAAGCTCACGGGGTTCGAGATCGAGATGAAGAAGCAGTGCGCCACTTCGAAAGCCAGGGCATAGGAGAGGAGCGCCCCATCGCGCACCCGGAGGCTTCGAGCCGCCACGATCATCCCGATGGTGATGACGAGAGCGATGGGGCTGCAGACCATCCAGACCAGCGGCGGCCGATCCGTGAGGATGCCCTGCTCGAAGCTGATCAGGTTACCCACGAGCATCACGGTGTCGAGGCCGGTGCCGAGCAGGATCAGCCAGGCCACGGTTTCGATGCGCCGGCGCGACTTGTCGAGCAGATCCCGGGGCAGGCCGAAACCCGAACTCGTGTCGACCCGCGTGTTCGTGGGAGGTTCGAAAGAAGTCATTCGCCGGCCCCGAGGCCCGACCGCGGTTGGGAACGACAGGAGGGCCGTCGGCGCGCCCTTCCTGACGAGCGAGGATCTGCCCGGAGCCTAACCGAGAAGCGCTCGATCGGGCGAGGGACGCCTGGCTTCTAGGCGCTCCTTCGTATCTCCTTGACTCCAAGGCCGAGGCGCCGCCGCAGGAGCGTTCTCAAGGTCACGCCGTCCGAGTAGCCCACCCGGGCCGCGATCTCCTCGACTCCGTGATCCGTGGTCTTGAGAAGGTGCACCGCGCGTTCGACCCTCAGGTCCTGGAAGTAGGCGTGGGGCGACTTCCCGAGAACGGTCTGCATGCGGCGGGCGAGTGTGCGCTTGCTCGACGAGGTCGCCTCGGCCGCTTCTTCCAGAGAGAACCCCCGCTCCAGTGCGCCCCGCGCCCAGTTCTCGAACCGCTCGACCAGCGGGTCGGTGTGGGCGAGATGGTCGACGAGGACGTAGGCCGACTGCGACGGCCGGGAGTCGACGATCAGATAGCGCGCGGTGAGAGCGGCGAGACGCGGGCTCTTCTGGCGGATGATCCACAGGGCCAGGTCCATGTGCCCAAGGGCCGCCCCTGCGGTGACGACCTTTCCCGACTTCACGATCATGCGTCCTTCGTCGAGGCGCACGCTCGGATAGCGATGGCGGAAGAGGGGAGCGAGCCACCACGTCGTGGTCGCCTCGCGGTGGTCGAGGAGGCCCGATTCGGCGAGGACGAAGGTTCCGATACAGGCCGCGGCTACGGAGGCGCCTCCCGCTGCCCATAGGTTGATGGCGCGCGCCGCGTCGGCGATGTCGGGCCGGGCCAGGGCTGTCTCGAGCGGACCCGGCATCTTGAAGCCGATGGCGGGCACCACCGCCCAATCGGGAGCGGGACCCTTCGGAATGGAGATGACGGGCACGCTCAAGCCCTGCGAAGTGCGGACGCTGCGGCGAACCCCCACGACGGAGGCCTCGAACCGCACGGTGGTGAGGCCGGTGGCTTCGGCCAGCTCGTTCGCAGTCTGAAACGCGTCCAGGAGGGCGGCGAGCCCCGTGTCGAACGCGCCGTCGAGCGCGAGGATGTGGAGTCTCATGGCGATTCTTCTATCAGGATTGGCGATCTTGCCAATAGCGCCAAGGCGCGTTTGGCCCTATCGTCCTCGCCATCGAAGGAGATCGCATGCGACAGGCGGCGAAGGTGACCGGCCACATCCTGGAGTGCATCGGCGGAACGCCGCTTCTGGCGTTGCGCCGCGTGGTCCCGCGCAGCGGGGCGCGCATTCTCGTGAAGATCGAGAGCGAGAACCCCACGGGAAGCATGAAAGACCGGATGGCCCTCGCCATGATCGAGGCGGCGGAGGAGGACGGGCGGCTCAAACCGGGCGGCTCGGTGGTCGAGTACACGGGCGGCAGCACGGGGGTCTCCTTGTCGCTCGTCTGCTCGGTGAAGGGCTACCCCCTTCATATCGTCACCTCTGACGCCTTCGCCCGAGAGAAGCTCCAGCACATGGAATACCTGGGGGCGACGCTCAAGATCGTTCCCAGCGCGGGCGGAGGCATGACCGCGCAACTCACCCGGACCATGATCGAGGAAGCGCGCGTGATCTCCGAGACCCTGGGCAGCTTCTGGACCGACCAGTTCAACAACAATGACCAGGTGGCCGCGTATCACGCCATGGCCGAGGAGATCTGGAAGCAGACCGACGGGAAGGTCGACGCCTTCGTGCAGTGCGTGGGAACAGGGGGGAGCCTGCGCGGAAACGCTCAGGGACTCCGCCGCCGCCATCCGAAGGTCAGGATCGTGGCCGTCGAACCCTCCGAATCCGCGGTGCTCTCGGGCGGGCCCTCAGGGTCTCACAAGATCGACGGAGTGGGAGCGGGTTTCGTGGTGCCCAACTGGGATCCGGACCTCGTCGATCGGATCGAAACCGCGTCCACCGAGGAGGCGAGGGCCATGGCCGCGCGGCTCGCCCGGGAAGAGGGCTTGTTCGGGGGCACCTCGACGGGGGCCAACGTGCTGGCGGCCCTGCGGGTGGCCGAGGAGCTTGGCGCGGGCGCCACCGTGGTCACGGTCATGTGCGACACCGGCATGAAGTACTTCCGTCAGAACGCCGCGTCGTGACAGGTGGCGGCGAGCAGCCGCAGGCTGTAACCCTCGCCGCTCAGGAGATCCCAATGTTCGGAGAAGCGGTTGGTTCCTTTCTTGATCAGCAGTTCGTCGTCTCCGCTGTAGATGTTGCAGTAGCCGCGGCTTCGCATTTTCTGCCGCAGCTCGGAGAAGTAGAGAGGCACGTTCGCCACCCGCCATCCGTTGCTCGTACCGGGCGCGCGGCGGCTGAAGTCGAAGACGACCGGGTTCGCGAGCTTCTGGTCCTGGGCGATGAGCTCGTCGAGGGCGCTCGATACGTCAGCGTCGTAGCGCGGCGCCGCCCGATCGCAATAGGTGTCCTTGGAGGGCGCCAGCTTGCACTCGGGGTCGAGATTGGGCAAGACCGCGACGGCGGGGATGGGCGTTGCCGGGGTGCAGGTCGACATGTACTTGGTCCAGGAACCGCCGGTGCCCGTGACCACGTCAAAGAGCTCGTTGAAGCCGCTCGAGTTGCGGACGTTCATCTCCTCGCCATCGTAGACCGCGCAAAGACCCTGACGGTCCAGGGCGTCGGCGATGAGCTTCAGGTAGGCGTTCGGACTCTGGATCACGCCGTTCTGGACGACGGCGTAGGTTTCTTTCGTGTCCGGGTCCACCGCGGTGGCGTTCTGGGCCGCGGCCACCGCGTCGGTCACCGCCCTCAGGAAGTCCGACGCCTCCTGGTGACACCCGGCCGAGGTACCGGTCGCGGGGGGCAAAGCGCGACAGGAAGCAGGCAGCGACGCATTGGCGCCGGGTGCGGGGGCGACGGAGGCGCTCGGAGTCGGCGAGGGCGCCGCCGAGGGCGCTGAGGGCGAGGCGGCCGGTGTGTTCGACCCGCACGCGGCAAGCAGCAGCGCGCCGGCGGGGATCAGAAAGCGAAACGGAGGTGTCATCGGTGTCGGGGCCTCGATCAGAAGGAAAACGGATCCGCGAGTCTATCGGCTTGGCGGTCCCGGCGGTCTCACCGAGGCGATGCCGCTTTGGCTCCGCCCGCCCACACCTCGTCAAGGGTGTCCCGGAAGACCCGATCCAGCAGACCCCAATCTGGGGCCGGGGTTCGCGGAATCGCTGACAACACCGCCCTCGCTCGCTCCAACTCGCTTTCAAGGAAGTAGTTGATTTCCGGAATTCGCGGGCCAGCTGCGAGTTCGTCTCCCAGCCGCTTTCTCTCCAGCAGGGCATCGAGGGTGGGTCGCAATTCGCGCGGCAGTCGGTCCTCGACGAGGCGCCCGAACTCCGTGGGTGGCATCGTCCCGTGTGCTTCGATCCACCGGCAGGCCAGGATCGGGCGCAGTACGTAGAAGTACTTCTTCACCCGCACGACGTCCCCCTTCAGATACTCGCGGAAGTTCCCAGCGGCCATGTGAAAGTAGTGGTGCATGCAGGGCCGTGAGGAAAAGAACTGAGAAGAGAGGTCGCGCATGCGCTGAGCGGCCGACGACGATTCGCGGTACTTAATAGGGGAGCGCAGCCACTCATGAAGCGGCGGATTCGACTTGGCAAAGAGGCCCAGGGCCTTGGGCAGGTCCCAACCGCTCACGTCGAGGCCCGCGCTGATCGGATACTCGAGAACATCGCGTTGTCTTCTGATCGAGAGGTAGCGCTCGGGTGGCCGGATGTACACAAATCGGACATCCCAATCGGAGTCGGTGGAGGCGAAGCCCCAGGCACGACTCCCCGACTCGACGGCCAGAAGGATGCGGACTTCGTCCCGCTTCTCGATGTGATCGAGTTCTCGTTGAATCTCCGCGTCCATGTCGGGGATTCTAGATAGGAGGCTCCCAAGCCTGTAGGTCTGAGAGTCCCCGGCGACCAAATCCGTGGACACGATCGCGGGCGCGAAGGTCGATACCGACCTGGTGAGGGATGCTCGCCCTCCCGAAGCCTGGTTCCATCGTGCCGACGTCGCCCGAGGTCGTCTATGGCGAATGGGCTCACAACGACGTGGCCGCGCTGCAAAAGCGAACGGCCCCTCGCGGGGCCGTTCCAAGGTATCGGAGAAGCTCGACTACGCCACGCGCTTCTTCAGCACCAGCTTCGACATGGAAGGCTTCGACTTGTAGATCGGCATCTTCGCGACCTTCTTGAAGACCGGCGGCTTTGGCGGTTCGAGGCCGGTTTCCGCCTTGCAGTTCTTCAGGATCTCGGCGAGGGGCGGGCCCATGTCGAAGGGCACGGCCGGGCCGCGTTTGCTCGCGATCTCGGCTCGGAGCTTCTTCGTGGCTTCCTCGTCCACCACGAAGGTCTTCGGGTCGATGACCACGCCGTACTCGTCGTGCGCCTTCTGCGGCGAGACGAGGCGGAAGCGGACGTCCTTCTGCACGCGCGCGGTCTCGCGGGTGAGCGGATCGCCGTAGCCACCCGCTCCCCAGGTCTGATAGAACAACTCGTCGCCGGGATAGACCTTCACGTGGTCGCACTTGCTGGCCACGTACTCGATGGAGCCGTCCGCGCGCTTCAGCCACTTCTTGCCGCGCATGGCCTTCGAGCCGCCGTTGACGCCCCACTGATAGGTGAGCCAGCGATCGTCGTGGATCGAGACCTCACCCTCGGCGAGGAAGTGATAGACCTTCAGCAGCCCGTTGCCGCCCCGGTGATATCCGGCGCCGCCGGAGTCGATCACCGAGGTATAGGCCTCGACGCGCATGGGGTAGTACGTCTCCATGAGCTCGGCGGGCTGGTTGGTGAAGAGCGGCCACATGGCATGACCGTCCATGCCGTCCGCGAAGGGCCGGGCGGGGATGCCGCCGAAGCCGATCTCGAACGCGTTGAACCACTTTCCTTCCGCGTCGTAGCCGGAATAGATCATGTGAGGCGAAGAGCCCCACCCGGCGCCCGTTAGGAACTGCGGCGCTTTCTTGCACAAGGCACCACCCAGGATGTCGAACTGACGTCCAAGCAGATGCGTGCGGCAGGAGAGCGCGGCCGGATGATGCGGCTTGAGCATCGTGCCCTCGGGGATGTGGATGTCCACAAGCGGGTAGAAACCGTCGTTGAACAGGATCCACGGGTCGTGGGTCATGATCAGGTAGACCCCGATGAACATCTTGAGCAGATGCTCGTTGAGGTAGTAATTGATCGGGCCCTCCGACTGCGGGTCAGTTCCCGTGTAGTCGAAGTAGGCCTTCTCGCCCTTGCGCCAGATCGTGACCTTGACCTTGTAGGGCCCGAAGCCGCGGCCGTCGTCGTCCACGTAGTCCTCGAAGTCCTGTGGCTCCTCGGGGATGACCTGGGAGATGAGCGACTTCATGGCGTTGTAGGTGCGCTGCATGAGCGCCTGCGTGCCCGCGAGGTAGACGTCGGTGCCGAAGCGCTCGCACAGGTCGCGGATGCGCTGCGCTCCGGTGCGGCATGCGGCCACGAGCGCCATCAGGTCGGCGCGGTTCATCTCGGGCTGACGGACGTTCGCGAGGATGATGTTCAGGGCGACGTCGTTCAGGATGCCGCCTTCGTAGAGCTTGAAGGGCGGGATGCGGAGCGCCTCACCGAAGATGGTGGTGGCGTCGGTGGGGAGCGACGAGGGCACGGGGCCGCCGGTGTCGTTCTGATGACCGAACATCGAGGTCCATCCCACGAGCCGGCCCTTGTAGTGGATGGGCATCTGGATCAGCCAGTCGTTCAGGTGGCTGATGGTGCCTCCGCACATGTACGGGTCGTTGGTGAAGATCACGTCGCCTTCGTCGATGGAGTCGGGGAAGTGGTTCTTCAGGTCGCCGAGCCACGAGCCGAACTGACCGACCAGCATCCGGCCTTCGGGGTCGGCGATGATCGGGAACTCGTCGTGCTGTTCGCGGATCGACGGGGACACCGAGGTGCGGAACAGGGTGGCGTCCATCTCGTAACGCGCGTTCTTGAGCGCGTTCTCGATGACGTCCATGGTGATGGGATCGATCTTGACCTTCTTCGTCTTTCCCGCGGCCGGCTTCGCCGACTTGGTCGACTTCTTCATTGCTTTAGCCATTGGTTTCAAGCCTCCTTACTTTCCGGCGGGGTAGATGAGGATGTTGGAGTATTCGTCCACCACACCCTTGTGCCTGGGATGGATGAGCGTCGTCGAGTCTTCCTCGAGGACGATCGCGGGGCCCTTCACCACGTGGCCGGGCGAGAGCTTCGCCCGGTCGTAGATCTTCGTCTCGACCCAGGCGCCGGAGAAGTAGACCTTGTGGGAACCGGTGACGGCTCCCTTGGGATCGGGCGCCCCCTTCTTCTTCTTCTTCGCGAGCTTGATCTGCTTCGTTTTGCCGATGCCGATGGCCCGCAGGTTCACGATCTCGACCTCGACGTCCATCTTGAACTGGTAGAGCCGCTGATGGGTGTTGTGGAACTCGTTCACGAGCGGACCGAAGCCCTTGAGGAGCTTGTCCGGGTTCACCTGAATCGGGAGTTCATATCCCTGACGGTAGTAGCGCACGTCCGCTTCGTAGCGGATGTGCTGGGCCTTGCCCGTGATGCCTTCCGACGTGAGCCAGTCCGAAGCCTTCTTCCCGAGTTCCTTGATCGCCTTGACCACATCCTCGGGTTTGGTCTTGTCTACGGTGGACGTGAAGGTGCGGGTGAACTCGTTGCGGTACTCGGACGAGACGTCGCCAAGCGCGCAGAGCACGCCGGGCGCGGGGGGAACGATGACCGGCCATGAGCCCATGATGGCGCCCAGGGCATTGCCGTGAAGCGGACCGGCGCCGCCGAACGCCACCAGAGCGAAGTCGCGCGGGTCGTGGCCGCGCTCCACCGAGACGAGGCGCAGGGCGCCGCACATCGACTCGTTCACGATGTTGATGATGCCTTCCGCGGCCGCGTGGACCTCGAGGCCGATGGCGTCGCCGATGGTCTTCACCGCGGCCTTCGCCTTCTCCACGTCGAGCTTCATCTTGCCGCCGAGGAGCTGGGGAGGCAGATGACCGAGGACGACGTTGGCGTCGGTGACGGTGGGGGCTGTCCCGCCCTTGCCGTAGCAGGCCGGGCCGGGATCGGCGCCCGCGGACATGGGGCCGATGCGCAGGGCCTTGGTGAGGGCGGGCACGTGCGCGATCGAGCCGCCGCCCGCGCCGATTGTGCGGACGTCGACCGACGCCACCTTGATGGGAAGAACGGTGTTCTGCGAGGCAAAGGTCGCGATGTTCGTTTCGCGGCCGATCGAGGCCTCGCCCTGGTTGAGAGAGACGTCGGTGGAGGTGCCCCCCATGTCGAACGTCATCATGTTCGGGAAGCCCGCGCGGTTCGCGATGAAGAGCGCTCCCGTGACGCCGCCCGAAGGGCCGGACATCAGGAGGTTCACGGGCTTGTCCTCGGCGGCGTGCACCGACATGAGGCCGCCGTCGGAACGGAGAACATTAAGCATCGCCTTGAGCTTCGCGCCCTTGAGCTTGCTCTCCAGGTTGTGGAGGTAGCGGCTCACGTTCGGACGGATGTACGAGTTCAGGACCGCGGTTTCCGCGCGTTCGTATTCACGGAACTGCGGGAGGACGTCGTACGAACAGGTCACGGGGAGCTTCGGCGCCACCTGCTTCGCGATGTCGCGGATCTGGTACTCGTGCGCGGGATTGGCGAACGAGTTGATGAGGCTGATGGTGAGGGACTCGATGCCCTTCTTCACCAGGCCTTCGATCTTCGCCCGGATGTCGGCCTCGTCGAGTTTCCGCACGACGTGACCCCGGGCGTCCATGCGCTCCTGGGCCTCGACGGTGTCTTCGAGACTGGCCCGCGGATCGGGCTTCATCATGATCATCCAGCCCGCGAGAGGCCCCGGCGTCTGGCCGCGGGCGAGGTGCAGGATCTGCTCGAAACCGATGGTGGTGACGAGGCCGACCCGTCCGCCCTTGCCCTCGAGCACGGCGTTCGTTCCGACCGTGGTCCCGTGGATGATCGAGTCGATCGCATCCTTGTGGATCCCGGCGCGCTCGCACACCTGATTGATGCCCTCGAGGACGCCGATCGACTGGTCGGCCGGCGTCGAAGGCGTTTTTGCTCGCCATATCCGGCCGGTCTCTTCGTGGAACAGGAGCAGGTCGGTGAAGGTGCCGCCGACGTCAATGCCGAGTCTGTAGCCCATGGACGATTACCTCTTTGTGGTTTTTGGGGGTTGTATGAATTGAGGGGGTAGTGGGGCGAAGGGGTTGCTTCGTCGCGGGACCAAACGGACTGGCTCCTCGCAATGACGTAGGGTCGGACAGCTGATCAGGACACGTTGGCTAGCGCGGCTTTCGCGTAGAGCTCGGACGCGGTGCCGACGCGCAGAATGTAGGAGGGGAGCGGGCGGTCCAGGAACTGCTGCATGAGCCGCGACGCTTCGCGGACTTTGTCCAGGTTCACTCCCGTGGAGACGCCCATCTCCTCGAAGAGATTCACCATGTCCTCGGTGGCGACGTTCCCGGTGGCGCCGGGGAAGATCGGGCATCCTCCGAGGCCGCCCAGGCCTGCATCGAAGGTGTCGACTCCTGCCTGGAAGCCGGCGAGGGCATTCGCGAGGCCGAGGCCTCGCGTGTTGTGAAGATGAAGGGAGAGGGGCATCCCGGGGAGGGCGTTCTTGATTCTCGTGACGAGCCGGGATACCTGTGCGGGGTTCCCGGCCCCGATGGAATCCGCGAGAGAGAGGCGGGAGATGCCCAGGGCGGCTACCGCGCGAGCGATTCGCTCGACCTGCGTCTCGGGGACCGGCCCTTCGATGGGGCAGCCGAACGACGTGCCGATGACGACCTCCAGTGGAATCGACTTCGCCCCCACGGCATTCGCGATCTGGGCGCAGCCCTCGATCGACTGGTCTACGGTCATGCCGACGTTGCGGCGGTTGTAGCTCTCGGAGGCCACGATGACGAGTTCGAGCACGTCCGCCTTCGCTTCGAGAGCGCGCTCGGCGCCTTTCAGGTTCGGCACCAGGGCCTTGCAGGTGGTTCCCGGCCGCCTGGTGATCCGGCCCAGCACCTCAGCCGCGTCCGCCATCTGCGGGATGACTTTCGGACTCACGAACGAGGTGACCTCGATGGAGCGCAGCCCCGCCTCGGAAAGCAGGTCGATGACCCGGACCTTGAGGTCGGTGGGGATGAAGGCCTTCTCCATCTGGAAGCCGTCCCGCGGCCCCACTTCGACGATGGTCGCTGATTGTGCAGTCATGGTGGGCGGGACAAAGACCTCTTGCGGAACAGGACCTGCGCTTGTCCTATCTTTATAACAATAGATCTTTGACCCGCCCGGGGGCGGTTGTCAAGCCCGGACGTGGAATCGGGACGCCCTGCCCCGCCGCGTGGAGCGCCGCGTCGGGGTCGCCGGCCGCCTTGCTACTGCGCCTCGATGGTGGCGAAGAAGCGGTAACCCCCGACCCGGGCAACGTAGAGGGCGATGTTGATGTCGACGGACGCTCCGGGAGCGAGGCCCCCAGGAATGGTGAGCACGGAGTTCAATCCGCCGCCCATGGCCTGAGCCGGAGGCGTCAGCAGGGTCAGGCCCGCCGCCGACGTGGCTCCGATGGACGTGGGAGCGATGGCCACGGTGGCGCTGGTGC
>JAIBCN010000226.1 GCA_019694155.1 Vicinamibacteria bacterium
GACAGGATGCCCCGGAAATCGTCCCAGCCGCGGGGCACGAACGTCTCCGCGCGACCCAGCGGAAAGTCGTTCACGTACTTGCCGAAAAGGCCGGTGCGGTAGCCGAGCGACTGCAGCTTCGTGGCGACGTTGTTCTCGTCATAGCCCCCCTTCGCCCACGGGCCGTAGCCTCCTTCCGCGCCGTTGTTGTAGTACACCTTGTTGTTGTGCGCGTACTGCCCGCTCAGGATGACGGCTCGCGCCGGGCCGCACAGGGGCGTGTTCGCGATGTTCGAGGTGAACCGCGCCCCCTTCTCGATGAGCAGGGAGCGCAGGCGAGGCATCGACTCGGTGATGTCAACGTCCGCATCGTCGAGCAGCACCACGACGAGATTGGGCCGCTCCCCGGCGGGCTCAGCGGGCTTCTGGGCCAAGGCCAGCGCCGAAAGCGCCAGCAGGGCGAGGGCCCATTGGAGCCGGGTGGCGGAGAACGGTCGCGACTTCACCGGCCCGATCGTAGCGCACGGCCCCGGCCGGACCTCAAGTTGAGGGAGACTCTCAAAATGGGACTCGAGAAAGAAATGGCTAATGTGGCGGCCGGACTCGGCCTTGCGACTCTTCTCGCCGCGCCGCTCGCGGCGGCGCAGGAGAAGCCGCGCTGGTACAAGGGCAACACCCACACCCACACCATCAACACCGATGGCGACAGCAGCCCCATCGACGTGGTGAGGTTCTACCGCGATCAGGGCTACAACTTCCTGGTCCTCTCCGATCACGACTCGATCACGCCGACCGAGGGCCTGAACGCGATCTTCGGAACGGCGGCGGCGAATGCCACCGATCGCACCGCCCTGCCCTTCCGCCCTTTCATGCTCATCCCGGGCGAGGAGGTGACCGACGCCTTCACTCCCGAGCCCCGCGCGGGTCAGGATCCGAAGGCCCGCGATCTTGGGCGCAAGGAGATTCACCTCACCGGCCTGAACGTGGCGAGGGTCGTCGCCCGCCAGAAGGGAAACAGTCCGGCCGACACCCTCCAGCGCGACGTGGATGCGATCCGCGCCGCGTCCGGCGTGCCCATCGTCAATCACCCGAACTTCGTGTGGTCCCTTACCGCGGACGACCTGAAGCCCCTTCGCCGTGCGCCGCTGCTCGAGATCTGGAACGGGCACATGCAGACGAACAACCTCGGCGGCGGCGACCGCCCGAGCGTCGAATCCATGTGGGACGAGGTCCTGAGCGCAGGCACCATGATGTACGGGGTGGCCGCGGATGATGCGCACTTCTTCAAGACTCCGCCCCTTCCGTCCGCACCCTCCGCCCCCGGGCGCGCCTACGTGATGGTCCGATCCGACAGCTTCACCGCGGCGGCGCTTGTCGAGGCCATGGAGCGCGGGGACTTCTACTCCTCGACGGGTGTCGAGCTTTCGGACTACGCGGTCGGCCCGGCCGGCGTGACCCTAAAGGTGTCCGCGGCGGGCCTGAGCCGCTACCGCGTGCTCTTCATCGGTCGTGGCGGGCGGGTCCTGAAGACGGTGGACGTGACTCCCGCCCCGCCCGTGGGAGCGACATCGCTTCTGGCGCCACGCCAGGCCGAGGCGGTCGCGTACGAATGGAAGGGCGACGAGGGCTATGTCCGCGCCAAGATCATCGACTCCAACGGCCTCATGGCCTGGACACAGCCCGTGGTCGTGCCCAGGCCCTAGTCTGCTTCAGCGGACGCCTGGCGGCTTCACGCCGCTCACGGTGACCGGCTCCAGCTTGCGGCTCGCGAGGCGCTTGTTGATCCTCGGCAGGTCGACCGCGATCACCGCGTCGTACTTCGCCATGATGGCGTCGAGCTGGCCCTTTTCGAGCTTGTACACGTCGTAGGAACTGGCGTTGGGCCGGCCATCCCCGGCCGAAACCACCCGCAGCAGCGCTCCGAGCTTGTTGCCGAGCTTGATGGGGAAGTTGAGGGGGTCCTGGCCCGAGCGGTTTCTCACCTGGTACAAGTCCTCCTCGATCGTGGAGAGCTTGGCGAGGACGGTAGCGACATCCGCGGAGAGCGCTTTGTTCTTCGCCTTCGCGTCCCGGTCCATGATGTCCTTGCGGATGCCGCGAATCTTCGCGACGGTACTGTGGGCGGTCGAAGTCGCGTTGCGCACGTCCATGGCCAGGTTGAACTGCTCCTGCAGGTCGGCCACCGTGGTGTTCCTGAGCCTGGGATCGATCTTCACCTCGAAGGGTACGGTCTGGGTTTCGGGGCCGACCGTGACCCTCGCCGAGTACATGCCGGGCACGGCCAGCGGTCCGGCGGAAGAAGCGCTCCACAGGATCATGCCCTCGAACGTCTCCGGGCCGGGATAGCGAAGGTCCCAGGTGAAGCGGTTGAGGCCGGCCTTCCGGCTCGGCGGCTTCACGCGGGGCGGTCCGAAGAACTCCTCTTCGCCGCCCGCGCCCGCCCGGGCCTTGTCGTCGTCGGCGGTGCCGGTGAACGACCGCACCAGCGCCCCCTTGCTGTCGAGAATCTCGACCTGCACCTTTTCCGCCGGCTGTTTCAGGATGAAGTCGATCGGTACGCCTCCGTTGCCCCGGACAGCGACGCGCGGGTTGAAGACGTGCAGAGACGCGGAGGCGGCCTGCGCGGTCATCCGGCGCAGGGGGCCGATGTCGTCCATCACCCACATCGAACGCCCGTGGGTGGCGATGACGAGGTCGTTCTCCTCGACCACGAGGTCGGAGATCTGGGTGTCGGGCAGGTTCTGGTTGAAGGGCTGCCACGACGCTCCATTGTTGAAGGAGACGTAAACGCCGTGCTCGGTGCCCGCGTAGAGCAGGCCTTCCTTCTTCGGGTCTTCGCGAACCGCGTGGACATAGGCGCCGGCATCGATGCCGCCCACGATCTTCGTCCACGTCCTGCCGTAATCGTCGGTCCGGTAGATGTAGGGCGCGCGGTCATCGAGTTGGTAGCGCTTGGCGCACAGGTACGCGGAGCCCGCGCGGTGGGGAGAGGCGTCGATGATGCTGATGCGCGCGAATTCGGGAAGGCCGGGAGGAGTGATGTTCGTCCAGTTCTTCCCGCCGTCGCGGGTGATGAAGGCGAGCCCGTCATCGCTTCCCGTCCAGATCGTGCCCTTCTCCTTGCGTGAGGGTGCTATCGCGAAGATCGTGGCGTAGATCTCCGGCCCGTTCATGTCGTGCGTGATCGGTCCGCCGGAATCGCCGAGGGTTTTGGGATCGGCGCGGGTGAGATCGGTGCTGATCTTTTCCCACGTCTTCCCTTCGTCGATGGTCTTCCACAGGTGCTGCGAGGTCGCGTAGAGCGTGTTCGGATCGAGCGGATCGAACACGATGGGGAAGGTCCACTGCCAGCGCTCCTTCAGGTCCTTCGACGGCATGCCCGAGAAGAACTCGGGATAGATCTGCACGTCGCGCAGGTGGCCGGTCGACCGATCGAAGCGAGTGATCAGGGCGCCCTGGCTGCCCGCGTAGAAGACGTTCGGGTTGGTGGGGGAAGGGGCGATGTAGCCGCTCTCGCCACCGCCCACCTGGTAGAACCAGCTGCCCGGCGCGCTCGGCCCCATGGCTGGAGGCTGCAGGGGATCGGGTCGCGAGGGCGCGCACAACGTGGTGTTGTCCTGCTGGGCGCCGCACACGTGGTAGTTGAAGTCCTTGGTGGTGATGACGTGATAGAGCTGCGCCGTCGGATAATCCTCGTCGGTGAAGGTCTCACCGCCGTTCGTGGTCACGG
>JAIBCN010000138.1 GCA_019694155.1 Vicinamibacteria bacterium
CACGGTGCCCGAGCATCGGGTTGAACTCGTGGAGCCCCTCGATCTCGTGGAGCATCTTCTCGGCCCGCGCGAGCTCGGCCTTGCTTCCCTTCTTCGCCGCGACCTGGACCATGAGCTCCTCGCGCTTGGGCAGGAACTCGTGGAGCGGCGGATCGAGGGTGCGGATGGTCACCGGGTACCCCTTCATCTCGCGGAACAGGCCCGCGAAGTCGCTCCGCTGCATGGGCATGAGCTTCTTGAGCGCCGTCTGGTACTGCTTGATCGCGGGACCGTACGACTTCTTCGCCGCCGCGAGCTCGGCCTTCACGACCTTCTTCTGCGCCGAGTTCGCATCCACGAGCTTCTTCTCGAGAGTGCGAAGGACGGCCATGCCCTTCTCGCCCTTGGCCGCGGCGAGGATCATGGCCACCACATGGGGCAGCCGCTCGCTCGCGAAGAACATGTGCTCGGTGCGGCACAGGCCGATCCCCTGGGCGCCGAACGCGAAGGCGGTCTTCGCGTCCTTGGGAATGTCGGCGTTCGCGCGGATGCCGAGGCGCTTCACATCATCGGTCCACGAAAGGAGCTTCGCGAACTTCTGGTAGATCGGCGACTTCTCGGCCTTGAGGGTGCCGTTCACCACCTGCAGAACCTCGGAAGGCGAGGTCGCGACGGCCTGCAACATCACCTCGCCGGTGGAGCCGTCGATGGAGATGACCTCGCCCTCGCGGACGACCCGGTCACCCACGGCCATGGTCTTCTTCTTGGCGTCGATCGACAGGACGGAGCAGCCCACGACGGAAGGCTTGCCCATCTGCCGGCCGACCACCGCGGCGTGCGACGTCATGCCGCCGGTCGCGGTCAGGATGCCCTGCGCGACATGCATCCCGTGGATGTCGTCGGGAACCGTCTCCATGCGGACGAGGACCACCTTCTTGCCCTTGTGCGCCCACGCCACCGCGTCATCGGCGGTGAAGACCACGGCGCCCGTCGCCGCACCCGGAGACGCGGGCAGGCCCTTCGCGGCCACCTTCGCCTTCGCGCGCTCCTTCGGCTCGAAGATCGGGTGCAGAAGCTGGTCGAGCGACTGGGGCTCGACCTTCATCAGCGCCTCCTGCTTCGTGAGGATGCCCTCTTCCACGAGGTCGACCGCGATCACGATGGAGGCGAGGCCCGTGCGCTTGCCGTTCCTCGTCTGCAGCATGAAGAGCTTGTTCTCTTCGATGGTGAATTCGAAGTCCTGGATGTCCTTGTAGTGGCGTTCGAGGCGGGTGGTGATCTCGCGCAGCTGCTTGTAGGCCGCGGGCATCAGCTGCTGCAGGTCGGCGATCGGGTGCGGCGTGCGGATGCCCGCCACCACGTCCTCGCCCTGCGCGTTCTGCAGGAACTCCCCGTAGAACTCGCGGGCGCCCGTCGCGGGGTTCCGGGTGAAGCCGACGCCGGTGGCCGAGCTGTCTCCCTTGTTGCCAAAGACCATGCACTGGACGTTGACCGCGGTCCCGAGGTCGTGGGGGATGTCGTTCAGGCGGCGGTAGGTCACCGCGCGCGGGTTGCCCCAGCTGCGGAACACCGCGTCACGCGCGCCCGCGAGCTGCTCCTTCGGGTCCTGCGGGAAAGGCTTGCCGATCTGCTTGAGCACGACCGCCTTGTAGCGCTCGATGACGGCATCGAGATGCTCTTCCTTGAGGTCGACGTCGGCGTGCACCCTGGCCGCCTTCTTCACCGCGTGCAGCTCGTGCTCGAAGAGGTCCTTGTTGATGCTCAGGACGACGTTCGAATACATCTGGATGAAACGGCGATACGAGTCCTTGGCGAAGCGGCCGTTCCCGGTCTTGTTCTTCAGGCCGACCACCGACTTGTCGTTGAGGCCGAGGTTCAGGATGGTGTCCATCATGCCGGGCATCGAGAACTTCGACCCCGAGCGGACGGAAACGAGGAGGGGGTCGGTGGCCTGGCCGAGCGACTTCCCCATCAGGGTCTCGAGCTTCGCGAGGGCTTCGGAGATCTCGTCTTCGATGGCGGGGGTGAGGGCGCCCTTGTTCTCTTCGAAGACCGCGCAGGCCTTCGTGGAAATGGTGAAGCCTGGAGGGACAGGAAGACCCGCGTTGGTCATCTCCGCAAGCCCGGCGCCTTTGCCGCCGAGGATGTCCTTCATGTCTTTGTGGCCTTCAGCCTTGCCGCCGCCGAAAAAGTAAACGAACTTGGGCACTGGTTTTTCTCCTAGGAAGAAGTGGCGCTATCGCCCGCGGGCGAGGCCAGCTTGGAAAGATCGGCGACTTCGTAGACGAGGTTCAGAAGTCTGGAAAGAAGAGCGAGACGGTTGGTCTTGAGAACGGGATCGTCCGCCATCACCATCACGCTCTTGAAGAAGGAATCGACCTCGCCCCGGACCGCAGCGACAGCCCTCAGTCGCGATGCCGGATCGGCCGCGGGCGCGCTTTCCGCCTTGACGATGGCCGCGTGCAGCAGGCCTTCCGCGCCTTCCACGAAAGCGGCCTGGTCCACCGCTCCCACCTTCGTGCCGGCGACGATGTTCTTCGCCCGCTTGAACGCCTCGGCGAGCGCTGCGAACACCTCGCGCTGTTCGGAGCGTACGGCCGACAGCGCGTGGAGCCGCTTCGCCACGTCGCGAACGTCGGCGAGCGGGTCGACCCGGGCATCGAGCACCGCGTCGATTTCGTCGGAGGATCCCGCGTTCCGGGCCACCAGCACGCCGCGCAGACGATCGAGAAGGAACGCGCGGAGCGCGCTCTGCAGTTCCTTCGTCGGCTTCGACACCGACGCGCCATACAGGCGGTGCCCGTCGGCCACGACGTCATCGAGATTCGGAGCCTTGCCGGTCCAGAAGTCCAGCAGGATGCGGATCACACCCTGCCCCGCGCGCCTCAGACCATAAGGATCGCTGCTCCCGGAAGGCGTGACTCCGATCCCCAGGTAGCCGATCAGGGTGTCGAGCTTGTCGACCAGAGCGACGAGGGCGAAGGTCTCGAGCGCCTCGCCGGACAGCCTTCCCGCGGGCGCCGCGTCCGGTTCGACCGCGACCGGGTGATAGTGCCAGCGGATCGCCTGCGCGATCCCGGCCGGCTCCGTGGCCTGGGCGTACAGGCCTCCCATCACGCCCTGCAGCTCCGGAAACTCGCGGACCATCAGGGTGACGAGATCGGCCTTGGCGAAGAGCGCGGCGCGCCCGGCCGCGGTGGTGATGTCCGCGGACAGGCCCACGTGCCCGGCCAGGTTGGTCGCGAGCAGCGAGATCCGCTCGGCCTTCTGCTTGTAAGTGCCGAGACCCTTGTGGAACGTGACCGCGGCGAGGTCGTCCACTCGGCTCTCGATGGTCCGCTTGCGGTCTTCGTTGTAGAAGAAGCGCGCGTCCTTCAGACGGGCGATGACCACCCGCTCCTGACCCTGAGCGGCATTGACCGCGCCCGCGTCGTCGCATCCGGAGATGGCCGCGAAACGAGGCGAACCGTCCTTGCCCCTAGGCAGGGTGATCGCCTTCTGGTGATGCGCGAGGACGGTCTCGAGCACCTCGTCGGGAAGATCCGCGAACTCGGGGGGAATGGACCCCACGACCACGGTCGGGTACTCCACGAGGTCGGCCCATTCCTGAACCAGATGCGCGGCCTCGCCTGCGACCTCGCCGCCCGCCGCCTCGACGTTCCACTTGATCCTGTCCCGCCGGCGAGCCGGATCGAGAATGACGAAGCGCGCGGCCAGGCCGGCGTCGAGTTCGGAGAAGGAACGCACATCGAAACCGCGATCCGACGCTCCACGGGGGTAGAAGCGGTGCCCCAACGATCGTCGGCCGGCCATGACGCGGGCCGCGCCTTTGGCGCCTCCGACCGCGTCGAAGATCGTGAGGGGAACCACCTCGCCGTCGAGAAGCGCCACCAGCCACTGAATGGGCCGGCCAAACTCGAAAGCGCCCCGGCCATCGTCCAGCCACGCGTCCCAGTTCATCCTCTTGGCGAAGTTGAACGAACGAAGAATGGCGGGGAGCGCGCCCGCGAGCACGTCGCCGGTGGGCCGGCCGACGATCTGCTTCGTGGCGCTCACATACAGGTCGCTCGAGCCCTCGGCCTTGGGCGCGAGCTTCAGAGCGTCGAGGGGGACGCCCTGCTTCTTCGCGAAGCCCTCGGCCGCCTTCGACCAGTTCCCCGCCGCGTCCTTCGCGATCTTCGCGGCCGGGCCCCACTCGACGACGGTGCGGTCTTCCTGGCGCTCGTTCACCTGCGCCACCAGAACGAGTCGCCGCGCGGTCCAGAAGACGCGGACCTCCTGAGGCGCGAGCTGCTCGTCGGCGGCGACCGCGGTGAACTTCGAGAGGAGCTGATCGGCGAGGCCCTTGAGCCAGGGCGCCGGCATCTCCTCGAAACCAATCTCGAAGAGGAACTCAGCCACGGCGCGCCCCCGTTTCCTTCGCTTCCGCGGGCCACCGGTCTTCGACATAGGCCGCGGCCACCGCGCAGGCGAGCTTCCTGATCTGGAGCAGCATCGACGCGCGCTGGGTCACGGAGATCCCGCCGCGGGCGTCGAGGACGTTGAAGGCGTGCGAGGCGCGCAGGACCCAGTCGTAAGCGGCAAGCGACACCCGCGGGCCGGCGGTTTCGAGCAGCCGCTTCGCTTCCCCGAGCGAGCCGTCGAAGAGCTTCATGTGCAGGTCGACATCGGCGAGTTCGAAGCTGTAGCGCGACAACTCGAACTCCTCCTCGTGGCGGACCTTCCGGTAGAGGACGCCCGCTCCCCACTCGACGTCGAACATGTCCGCCTTGTCCTGGAGGTACATGGCGATGCGCTCGAGCCCGTAGGTGATCTCCGCGGAGATGGGCGAGAGATTCACGCCGCCCGCCTGCTGGAAGTACGTGAACTGCGTGATCTCCTGGCCGTCGAGGAGAACCTGCCACCCGATCCCCCACGCTCCGAGGGCCGGGGACTCCCAGTTGTCCTCTTCGAAGCGGACGTCGTGATCCGCGGGTTCGATGCCGAGAGCGCGGAGCGAATCGAGATAGAGATCCTGGACGTTCGCGGGAGCGGGCTTCAGGATGACCTGGTACTGGTGGTGCTTGTAGACGCGATTCGGATTGTCGCCGTATCGGCCGTCGGTGGGCCGCCGCGAGGGCTGAACGTAGCCCACGCGCCAGGGCTCAGGCCCGAGGACGCGCAGGAACGTCTCGGGATGCATGGTCCCCGCCCCCACTTCCGCGTCCACGCCGAGCTGGATGAGACAGCCCTGCTTCTCCCAGAACGAGTTGAGCGTCGCGATGATCCCCTGGAGCGTGAGACTCATGAGCGAAGGACGCTTTCGATGACGCGGGAGGAGTTCAAGGAGCGGCCGAGATGGGTCTCGATGAGTTCCCGGTGGAACCTCGCGATGGGGGCGAGGTCGATGCCTTCGGTCCGCTCCGCGAAGTTGGCGGGCGACAGCCGCAGGGCCGATCGAAGCAGCGCGCGCGAGTCCGAGTCCAGGATCTCCGCCCGCTTCGAGCCGCAGTTCGTGCAGACCACCCGGCCCGCCGAGCGATCGAAGGCGAGCCCCCCGGTCACCGACTGCCGGCAGTTGAGGCACCGGGCCAGAGAGGGATAGAGCCCGTGGAGCTTCAGCGTCCAGGCCTCCGCGTAGCGCATGACCGCGGTTCCGTTGGAGCCGCGCTGCTTGAGGGCGGTCACGCACGATCGGCCGAGGCGATAGGCGTCGTCGTCCCGGGCATCGGGGGGCAGGAAGGCTTCGAACAATTCGGCGCAGTATTCCAACGCGAGGAGGCTTTCGAGATTGCTGTTCGGGGGTTCTGAGGAACGGAGGAGTTCGACCGTGCCGAGCCGGAAAAGTTCCGTCCCTTCACGACCGTACAACGCTGTACGCACTTCCGAAAGGGGCTGGAGCGACGACTGGTAACGGTCGCCGGGGCCGCGCGCGCCCTTCGCGACGGCCCTCAACTTCCCCCTGCTTCGGGTGAGGAGCACTACAACAACACTCATTTCCCCCAGCGGGAACGTCCGCAGGACCAGAGCGTCCGTGGTGAGAGGAGGCATTGTGACGGCGCCTTACGAGGTTTGACGAGCCCAAGTCTGCGAGCACCCATCGGCCCTTTCGAAGCAGGGCGAAACCTAACATGAAAGGCCCCGTTCTTCCTCCTCTTCCGGGCCTGACTTCAGCATTTTGAAGCCTCCCCGGGGGGCGGAGCCCGTCGTTTCCGGGCCGTCGTTCATTGAAGAGTGAAACTTTTCGAGGCCCTGCTCCATCCAAAGCCGCAACGCCGGACGTAAACTGTCCGGCAAAGCCGTGGTCCAAAGGAGCCGGAGGTCGGCTCCGGACCGCACACCCATGGTCCCCTTTCAGGATTCGCGCCCGGCGACGCGGGGAGTCGCATAGAAGCGGGTGCGTCCCTTGGAGTTAAGCAATCTATGAAGCGTCGAGATTTCACCAAAGCAATCGCGGGCATCGCCGCCGGCGTCGTGGCCGGAACCAGGGCCTTCGCGGATGACAAGCAGAAGCCCGCGGAGAAGGCGAAGCAGCACGGCTGCGGCGGCAAGGACGGCTGCGGCGGCGAAAAGGGCAAGGCGGCGGCGGCCGGCGACAAGGCCAAGCACGCCTGCAAGGGAATGAACGAGTGCAAGGGCCAGGGCGCCTGCAAGACCGGCGATGCCGGCTGCGCGGGAAAGAACTCCTGCAAGGGCAAGGGCGGTTGCGCCACCGCGGCCAAGCACGACTGCAAGGGCAAGAACGAGTGCAAGGGCCAGGGCGGTTGCAAGACCGGCGACAACAAGTGCGCCGGGAAGAACTCCTGCAAGGGCAAGGGCGGCTGTCAGGTGCCCGTCCAGCACGACGCCAAGCCCGCGGCTCCGGCCAAGAAGTAACCCGGCTCTTTCAGCCGTTCGCACCGGCCGCGGGGCTTCTTCCCCGCGGCTTTTTTCTTCTACACTGGATTTCGATCATGACCTCCCCCTCAGCAGGCAATCGCTTCGGCTTCAAGGACCTGGGCATCGGGATCGGACTTCGCACCGTCCACTATCCGCACATCCTGTCGACCTGGCCGAAGATCGACTGGTTCGAGGTCCTTTCCGAGAACTACATGGACACGGGAGGCCGGCCCGCCTACGTCCTGGACCAGGTTGTCGAGCGCTACCCGGTGGCGCTTCACGGCGTCTCCATGTCCATCGGCAGCACCGACCCGCTGAACCGCGAACACCTGCGCAAGCTCAAGGCCCTGGCCGAACGCACGAAGGCCCACTGGGTTTCCGATCACCTCTGCTGGACCGGCGTCCTCGGCCGCAATACGCACGACCTTCTCCCCATGCCGTACACGGAGGAGGCCCTCGCCCACACCATCAAGCGGGCGAAACAGGTGAGCGAGATCCTGGAACGGCCCCTCGTCCTCGAGAACCCCTC
Organism: Vicinamibacteria bacterium; assembly: GCA_019694155.1. Taxonomy (GTDB): domain Bacteria; phylum Acidobacteriota; class Vicinamibacteria; order Fen-336; family JAGNNV01; genus JAGNNV01. The sequence goes on from JAIBCN010000138.1 coordinate 7,367, forward strand.
CTCGTATGTCGAATTCACGGGCTCGTCGATGCCCGAATGGGTGTTCCTGGCCCGCCTGGCCGAAGAGGCCGACTGCGGCCTGCTCCTCGACGTGAACAACGTCTACGTCAGCTCCTTCAACCACCGCTTCGACCCTGTCGAGTACATCAACGCGATCCCCGCGGACCGCGTCGTCCAGTACCACCTGGCGGGGCACACCAACAAGGGCACGCACATCATCGACACTCACTCCGATCACGCGATCGACGAAGTGTGGAACCTCTACTCCCTCGCCTGCCGGCGCACCGGCCTGGTGGCGACCCTCTACGAATGGGACGACGACATTCCGGCCTTCGATGTGGTGCTCGCGGAAGCGCGGAAGGCGGATGCCTTCCGGAAAGCCGTGAGCCCGAAGGGCGGGCGTCCGCGGACGACACGGCCCGTCCCCGTGAGCGCCGCCTGACATGCGTCTTTCAAGTCTCCAGCGCTGGATGCAGTCGGTGGTGGTGCATCCCGGCACCACGGAGCAGGCCCTGCGATCGCGGAACGCCGCCCTTCATCTGAAGCCGGCCAGGCTCGAGTCGGTGCTTCTCCCCTCGAAGACTCTGAGCGCGGCCGAGCGGATCGCCATCTATCAGGAGATGTACCCGTTGCGGATGCGCGACGCTCTCGCCGCCGACTACCCCGGCCTCGAGCACTTCCTCGGGAACCGCTTCTGGGACTTCGTGACCGCCTACACGAGCGCCCACCCCTCGAAGGGCTACACCCTGAATCGACTCGGCGACCATGTGCCAGGGTTCCTCGCCCGTCAGAAGAAGCTCAAGCCCCGAGGATTCCTTGCGGACCTGGCGCGCCTGGAGCTCGCCATCACGGAGTGCTTCGATGCGCCTGAAGCCGGACTGCTGCGCGCCGAGGAGATCGAGCGAATCGAGCCGGCGCGGCTCTCGGGGATGAAGCTCCTGACCGCGCCTTCGCTGCGCCTCGTCGAACTCGAGTGGAACGCGGCCGACTACCTCGACACCATTCGCGACGAGGAGCATCGTCATCCCAAGGCCAGGCGCGCGCGCTCCTTTGCGGCCGTGGTGAGGCGACAGTACTCCGTGTATCGCTTCCCGCTGACGGAGCCCGAGTTCCTGGTGCTGTCGGACCTCCGGGACGGGCGATCGATCTCGAACGTCGTCGAACGGGCTCTTGGCCGTCGAGGCTCACGCCGGGCCTCGGCCGCGGATTTCCCAGGGTGGTTTCGACGCTGGACCTCAGAGGGCGCATTCTGCGGAGTTCGGCCTGCGCGAGGTTCCGCCTCAGTCAATGCCCATTAATAGGTTGATAAAGAAGGATTTGTCGAGACGATAGCCTCATCGGAACTTGGACTGCCTTGACATCGAGGCGCTAGTCTGGATACCATAGTGATATCACTTGGAGATCACTATGACCCAGACCATCAGAACCGAAAAGGCCGTATCCACGCTTCCGGGGTTGCTCATGCTGCCCGTCCTGCTTGTCGCCGCCGCCGCCTTCTTCCGGTTCGGAGTCGCGGCCATCCAGGGCGGCGGACCCCTGGGAGGGGTGCTTTTCTTCCTGGGAGGGGTCATCTGCTGCTTCTGCCTGGGCGGCCTCTTCGTGGTGAATCCCAACGAGGCGCGAGTGCTCCAGCTCTTCGGCGACTACGTCGGCACCGTGAAGGAGGACGGCCTGCGCTGGGCGAATCCCTTCTATACCAAGCGATCGATCATGCTCCGCGTGCGCAACTTCGAGAGCGCCAAGCTCAAGGTCAACGATCACGACGGCAACCCCATCGAGATCGGCGCGGTCGTCGTCTGGAAGGTCGTGGACACCGCGGAGGCGTGCTTCGAAGTCGACAACTACGAGCACTACATGAACGTGCAGACCGAGGCGGCGATCCGCAACCTCGCGAGCCACTACCCCTACGACGCGCATATCGAAGGCGAGTTCTCCCTGCGCGGCAGCACCGACGAGGTCGCGGCCCGGCTCAAGACCGAGATCCAGGCGCGCCTGGAAAAGGCGGGCGTGCGCGTGATCGAGGCCCGCATCTCCCACCTCGCCTATGCGCCTGAAATCGCCTCCGCCATGCTGCGCCGCCAGCAGGCGGGCGCCATCATCGCGGCGCGCCAGCGCATCGTCGAGGGCGCCGTGGGCATGGTCGAGCAGGCGCTCGACCTGCTCCAGAAGTCCGATCGGGTGAAGCTCGACGAAGAGCGCAAGGCGGCGATGGTGAGCAATCTCCTCGTGGTTCTCTGCGCGGATCGCGAGGCCCAGCCAGTAGTCAACACCGGATCGATCTACTGAGGAATGGCCGAGCGCAAGCCGTTTCTCCTGCGTCTCGACGAGAGGACCTTCCTCGCCCTGAAACGCTGGGCCGACGATGATCTGCGCTCCATCAACTCCCAGGTCGAGTTCCTGCTCCGCCGTGCGCTGGAGCAGGCAGGCCGATTGAACCGCGAGGCCACGGAACCGGAAGCTCCGAAACCGGAGACGGGCGGCGGCGACAAAATTTGACGCGATGCGCTACCGCCCGTTAAATTGCGGGTACCTGTGAAGTTCAACGACCTCGCGATCGAATCGATCGCTTACGAGCTTCCGCCCGTGGCGGTCTCCACCGAGCAATTGGTGCGCCGTCTCGATCCCGTGCTTCGCAGGTTCAAGATCCCGGTCGACGCGATGCTGCAGCTCACCGGCATCATCGAGCGTCGCTTCTGGCCGCGCGGTCATCCCATGCATCAGGCGGCCACGGACGTCGCCAAGCGCGCGATCCAGCGCGCCGGCATCACTCCCGGACAGGTCGGTATCCTGATCAGCACCTCGGTCTCGAAGGATTATCTCGAGCCCTCGATGGCGAGCCTCGTGCACGGCGACCTCGGCCTCACCCAGGAGTGCCGCAACTTCGATCTCGCCAACGCCTGCCTGGGTTTCCTGAACGGAATCGAGGTCGCGGGCCGGATGATCGAATCGGGCGTCGCGGACTATGCGCTCCTCGTCGACGGTGAAAGCGCCGGCGACGTGGTGGAGGCGACGATCACGCGCCTGCAGGACCCGAACACCACCTTGCGCGATTTCTGGGAAGCCTTCGCGACCCTCACTCTCGGTTCCGCCGCGGTGGCCATGGTTCTCACCAAGGGCTCCCTCTCCCAGACCACGCACCGCGTGAACGGCTGCGTCTCGCTCGCCGACACCGCGAATTCCCGGCTGTGCATGGGCACCGCCGAGCGCATGGTCACCGACTCCACGCGCCTCCTCAAGGCGGGCGTCGTTCTCGCGCAGAAGACATGGGGAGTCGCTTCCAATCAGCTGAACCGCTGGTCGGAGCAGGGCATCGGTCACTACATCTGCCATCAGGTGGGCGCCTCTCACATGCAGGCGCTCGTCGAGGCCCTCGGGATCAACTTCGCGAAGTGCGTCCTCTCCTACCCCACCCACGGCAACGTCGGCCCCGCCGCGGTGCCGCTCACCCTGGCTCTCGCCACGGAGTCGGGCCGGGTGAAGGAAGGCGATCACGTGGCGCTCATGGGCATCGGCTCGGGCCTCAACGTGACCATGATGAGCGTGACCTGGTAGGCCGGAGTCACCCCGAGGCGCCCTCCTCCGGATCTGCGGCCGCCACTCCCTAAGAAGGCACCTTCAACGTGGCAACCCCGGCCTGGCGCGACCTCTTCCCCTTTGAAAGCCGGACGCTCCAGGTTCCTTCGGGCCGCCTCCACTACGTCGATGAAGGCCCCCGCACCGCGGACCCCATCCTCTGCCTTCACGGAAACCCCACCTGGGCGTTTCACTACCGGCGCCTGATCGCGGAAGCGCGGCCCTTCCATCGGGTGATCGCCTTCGACCACATGGGCATGGGCCTCTCCGATCGGCCGACGAACTTCGCCTATACCCTCGAGGGTCATGTGAAGAACGCGGTCGCCTTCGTCGACGCGCTGGACCTGAAGAAGATCACTCTCGTGGTCCACGACTGGGGCGGCGCCATCGGCATGGGTATGGCGCTTGCCCGGCCGGAGCGCATCGCGCGGATCACCGTGATGAACACCTCCGCCTTCTTCATCCCCCGGCTGCCGAAGCGCATCGCCATCTGCCGCGCCGGGGTTCTCGGTGAGTTCATCACCCGGGGCCTCAACGCCTTCGCCCGCGCCGCCACCACCATGACCACCTCCATCCCTCTCGCGCCCGAGGTGAAGGCCGGGTACCTGGCGCCCTACGCTTCGTGGCGGCGGCGGATCGGGATCTGGAATTTCGTCCGCGACATACCGATGGAGCCGGATCACCGCTCGCGCGCCACCCTCGCGAAGATCGACCTTGGCTTGAAGTCCCTCCAGAAGCCGGTGCAGATCCTCTGGGGTGAGCGCGACTGGTGCTTCACCCCTCAGTTCCGCGAGGAGTGGCAGGCCCGGTTCCCCCGCGCCTATGTTCACAAGTTCGATGACGCCGGCCATTACCTGATCGAAGACGAACCCGGTGGGGTGATCGCGCGGATTCGCGACTTCGCGTCGTGAACGTCGCCGACCTGCTCGCGGACTCGGCCCGCAAGGCGCCGGATCGCGACGCCATCATTGCGCCGGACGGGCGGTCCGGCTGGACCCGGATCCGCTACGACGCGCTCGACGCCGCGGTCACCGCCCACGCACGCGCGCTGAGGTCGGGTGGAGTTTCACGCGGCGAACTCGTCCTGGTAATGGTGCCGCCCGGCATATCCCTCATCACTCTCTTCTACGGAATCCTCCGCCTCGGCGCGGTGCCCGTGATGATCGACCCCGGAATGGGGATGCGCGCCTTCATGAAATGCGTGGAAACCACGGGAGCCAGGACGCTCGTCGGCGTCCCCAAGGCCCACGTCGCGCGACTCGTGTTCCCTCGCCCGTTTTCGTCGATCGAGCGGAAGTTCGTGATCGGCTCATCGTTCCTGGGCGCCCTCGGCCGCGCGTTGAAGCCCGTGGACGCAGGCGGGCCCGAGGCGACGCCAGTTCGCGAGGATCTTGGGCGGGACGATCTGGCCGCCATCCTCTTCACCTCGGGCAGCACCGGGCCGGCGAAGGGCGCGCGCTACACCGTGGGCAACTTCTTCGCCCAGCGTGACGCCTTGCAGGCTCTCTACGGGTTCCAGCCCGGCGAGGTGGATCTCGCCGCCTTCCCTCTCTTCTCGCTGTTCGACGCGGCCTTCGGGATGACGAGCGTCATTCCCGACATCAACCCCGCGAAGCCTGCGGAGTGCCGGCCCGAAAAGATCGTCGAGGCCATTCGCGCGCATCGCGCTACCTCCGCGTTCGGATCCCCCGCCATCTGGTCGCGGGTCGCCCCGTGGTGCGCCGCCAATGGCGTCGTGCTCCATGGCCTCAAGCGCGTCCTCATGGCGGGAGCCCCCGTGCCCCTCAAGCTCGTTCGCGCCATGCGCCCGATCCTGCCCGAGGGCGGCGACGTCCATACGCCCTACGGGGCCACCGAGTCGCTGCCCGTCGCGACCATCTCCGGCCGCGAGGTCGAAGCCCTCGGCGCGGCGGTGGAGGCGGGCGCGGGCACCTGCGTGGGCCGCCCCGCGTCGACCATCGATCTGCGATTGATTCCGATCCGCGACGAGGCCGTCGCTTCGATCGAGAGCGAGCCCATGCTCGGCACAGGAGAGGTGGGCGAGATCTGCGTGCGCGGAGGCGTCGTCACCCGCGCTTATCACAACCGCGAGGAGGCGACGGCCGTCTCCAAGATCGGGGCGGGTGATCTCACCTGGCATCGCATGGGCGACCTTGGATACATCGATGCGGACGGACGCCTCTGGTTCTGCGGCCGGAAGGCAGAGGCCGTGTGGACCGCGGAAGGGCCGATCTTCACGGATCGGATCGAGTGCCGCTTCTCCGGCGAGCCGCGGTGGCCGCGCGTCGCGTTGGTTGGCGTGGGACCCAGAGGGCACGCTCGCCCGGTACTGGTGCTCGAGGGCGCGGACGACGAGGGGCTGCGGACCGAGGCGCGGCGGATCGGGGGAATCGCGGACTTGCGCTTCCACCCCCGTTTCCCCGTGGACCGCCGTCACAACGCGAAGATCCATCGGCTGGATCTCGCGAAATGGGCGGCCGCGGGAACGCCCAATCTTCGATAGGCTCTCGGTCCTAAGACAGAAGGAGACCGGAACGTCGTGGCAAAGCCGCTCGAAGGTGTGCGCGTCCTTGAGATGGGCCAGTTGATGGCCGGTCCGTTCGCGGGAACCATCCTCGCCTACTACGGCGCCGAGGTCATCAAGATCGAGGCGCCGAAGACGGGAGACCCCGTCCGCACCTGGCGCGGCGTGGACAGCGACGGCACATCCACCTGGTGGCGGTCGCTCGGCCGCAACAAGAAGTGCATCACCGTCGACCTTCGCACCGACGAGGGACGGGCGCTGGCCCGCGAGCTCGCGTGGAAGTGCGACGTGGTGGTGGAGAACTTCAAGCCCGGCACCATGGAGAAGTGGAAGCTCGGACCCGAGGACATCAAGGCGAAGAACAAGGACGTCATCTACTGCCGCGTTTCCGGCTACGGCCAGACCGGTCCCTATTCGCACAAGCCCGGCTACGCCTCGGTGTGCGAGGGTGTCGGCGGCTTCCGCTACGTGAACGGCTTCCCCGACCGCCCGCCCTGCCGCCCCAACCTCTCGCTCGGCGACTCGCTCGCTGGCCTCCACGCCGCTCTCGGCATCGTGATGGCCCTCTACAACCGTTCGGGGCGGGCGGGACGCGAGGGCGGAGGCTCCGGACAGGAGATCGACGTCGCGATCTACGAATCGGTCTTCAACATGATGGAGGCGGTGGTTCCCGAGTTCGACCGCCTCGGCATGGTGCGCGAGCGGGAGGGCAGCAAGCTCACGGGCATCGTGCCCACGAACACATACCGCTGCAAGGACGGCCTCTACGTGATCATCGGCGGCAACGGCGATTCGATCTACAAGCGGCTCATGACCGCCGCGGGCCGCGACGACATGGCGAGCAACCCCGAGTACGCGACGAACGCCGACCGGGTTCGCAACGAGCCCGCCGTCGACGCCGCGCTTTCGGAGTGGACGGCGACGCTCACCGCGGCGGAGGTGGTGGCGAAGCTCGAGGCGGCGCAGGTCCCGGTGGGGTCGATCTACACGGTGAAGGACATGCTCGACGACCCTCACTACCAGGCACGCGGCATGTTCGAGGAGGTCGAGGTCGGAGGCCGTCCCCTGAAGATCCCGGCGATGACTCCGAAGCTCTCCGGTACTCCGGGCGGGACCGCGTGGCCCGGACCCGAGGTCGGATCCCACAGCGTCGAGGTCCTGAAGTCGATTCTCGGCAAGACCGACGCGGATATCGAGGCCCTCAAAGCCCATGGCACCATCTAGGAAACCGGCCTCATCGGCCGCCCCGATCTCTACTCTCGACCTGTACCGCAGCCGCGGCCTCGGCTCGCGCGTGGGCTTCGGAACGCGCCCCGCCGTGGTGGTCGTCGACTACATCGTCGGATTCACCGATCCGAAATCGCCCCTCGCCGGCGACTTCTCCCGCGAGCTTCGCGCGACGAAGGCCCTTCTCGACGCCATGCGGCGGCGGCGGCTTCCCGTGTATTTCACGACCACCGCCTACGACAAGGCCATGACCGAGGCCGGCGTCTTCGTGCGCAAAGTGCCGTCGCTCGCCGTGCTGCAGAGAGGTTCGCGCTGGGTGGCGATCGACCCTTCCCTCAAGCCGCGCAAGGGCGAAGTGATCATCGAGAAGCAATACGCGTCCGCCTTCTTCGGAACCCCACTCGCCTCGACGCTGCACGCGCAGGGTGTGGACACGCTGATCGTCACGGGCTGCACGACCAGCGGATGCGTGCGCGCGACCGCGGTGGACGGGCTCCAGCACGGCCTAAGGGTCATCGTGCCCCGCGAGTGCGTGGGCGACCGGGCGAGCGGGCCGCACGAGGCGAACCTCATCGACATCGACGGCAAGTACGGCGACGTCATGGCGGTGAAGGATGTGATCGCGCGGGTGAACGCGACCACCGCCTAGCCGGATTCCGCGGCTTACCCGCTCGCCGCGTCGTGGAGGAGGTCATCCCAGAGGATGACCCGGTTCGCCTGACCCGCCAGGCGCTGGCGGGCGTCGACCACCTTCGAGAAAAGGGCGAACGCGTCGAGGGGCCCGGCCGCGGCGCGCGCGAGGGCATCCGCAGCCGCCGTGTGCACCAGCCACTCGCGTCCCCCGCCCGCCTGGAGCACCGCGATGTCGCGCAGAAGCGAGGCGAAGAGGTGAAGTGTCTCGTCGCGGTCGGTTTCCCGGGCCCCGGCCATGGACGAGGCCGCGTAGGCCGACAGTTCCGCGTCCTTGGCGCCGCCGAAGCGCCGCAGGATGAGATCGCGGAGGTCGTCGAGGGGCGGGCGGCTCTGACGGGCGCGGGCCAGGCTGCCCCCCGAGGCCTGGGCCCGGAGCTTCGCCTCCGCCGGGTCGACGCCGTCCTCGATGAGGTGTTGCTCGATCAGTCCCTGGGGCACACCGGACAGCCGGATGGAGGCGCAGCGCGACCGGATGGTCGGCCGCAGAAAGGCAGGCGAGGACGAGGTGAGAAGCACCACCGCGCCCGCGGCCGGCTCCTCCAGGCTCTTGAGGAATGCGTTCGCCCCGCTCACGTTCATGCGCTCGGCATCGACGATCACGGCCACGCGTCTCTTCGCTTCCCAGGCCCGGCGCGTGAGCCACGCGCCCAGCAGGCGCATGTATTCGACGTCGATGATCTTCCCAACGCGCTCCTTCTTGTCCTTCGCCCGGTCCACGGCGTGGGCGCTCAACTCCTCGTCGATGCCCAGCACCTCGTCGCGGCCGATGATCACCACATCGGGGTGGATGTTCTCGGCACTCCTTCGGCAGTGCGAGCAGGACTCGCACGGGCCCTGACGAGGCGACTCGCACACCAGAGTGCGCGAAACCACCTCGGCGAGGGTTCTCTTCCCGACGCCTTGCAGGCCGTGGATGAGGGTCGCGTGATGCAGGCGCCCCTCGGTGAACGAGCGCCACAGGCCCTCCCGGGCGAACTCATGCCCGAGCACGGTTGCGAAGGGCGCGCTCACGCGAGATCTCCGAACCGCTCCTTCACCCGCGCGGCGATCCGGCCGGAGAGGGTCTTCACGTCGACCGCGCCGTCGAAGACCTCGAAACGGCACGGCTCGGCTTTCGCGAGCTCGAGAAAGGCCCGGCGCACCTTCTCGTGAAAGGCGGGAGCCTCGGCATCGAGACGATTGGACGCGCCGCGCTGCCGCAGGCGTTCGAGCGCCACCTCGACATCGAGGTCGATGAGGATGGTGAGGTCGGGAGTGAGGCCGCCGATGTGCCGGAACACCGAGGGGATGAGGTCCCCCACACCGCGGCCCACCGACTGGTAGGCAAGAGAGGAGTCCTGATACCGGTCCGAGATCACGATCCGCCTTTCCGCCAGGGCGGGCCTTATCACCTCATCCAGGTGCTGGGCGCGGTCGGCCAGAAAGAGAAGGGCCTCGACATCCGGAATGGGAGTGGTGGTCGAATCGAGGAGGATCTCGCGCACCCTCCGCCCCAGGGGCGTGCCGCCGGGCTCCCGGGTGAGGAGCGCCCGATCGCCGAAATGGCGCGCGAGAGCTTCGGCCTGCGTGCTCTTGCCGCTGGCCTCGATGCCCTCGAACGTGATGAAGAGTCCCTGATCCATTCCAGCGCCTGCCCCTCGATTTCAGACTCAGTTTACGTTTAGCGTGGGCCTGTGCGAATTCTGATCACCGGCGCCGGCGGTCTTCTCGGCGGACGTCTGGCCGCCCTGCTCTCGTCCGACCACGAGGTTACGGGTGTCGTTCGAGGCCAGTCCGCGCCCGAGGGAGTACGGTCGCTCGTCGCCGACCTCGCGGACCACGCATCGATCGCAACCATTTTCGAGGAGGCCCGTCCCGAGGCCGTCATCCACTGCGCGGCGCTCGCCGATGCCGAGATCTGCGAGCGAGAGCCCGAACGGGCGCGGCTCGAGAACCCGACGCTCACCAAGGGCCTCGCCGCCGTCTGTCGCGCGCGAGGGACGCGCCTCGTCACCCTCTCCACCGACCTCGTGTTCGATGGAGGCCGGGCCTTCTCGACCGAGTCCTCTCCCGCCCGGCCGCTCAACGAATACGGTCGCTCGAAACTTGCCGCGGAAGCGGAAACTCTCGAGGCCTCCGCCGATTTCGTGGTTCTGCGCATCGCCCTGGTGAGCGGCCAGGGTCATGGGTCGCGGCTGACCGCCACGGAGAGCGTGGCGAAGCGGCTGCGCAACGGCGAGTCGATCACCCTCTATGAGGACGAGTGGCGCACCCCCATAGACCCCGAGTCGGTGGCCGACGCGATCCGCGCCGTCCTGCGGCGTCCCGGCGCCGCCGGTACTTTCCACGTCGCGGGCGCCGAGCGCGTCACCCGGGTGGAACTGGGAGAGCGGGTGGCGGCGGGGCTGAAGCTCGATGGCTCCCTCATCCGCCAGGCTTCCCAATCGGCGCATCGCGGCGCTCCGCGCCCCCGCGACACATCCCTCGACATCACGCGCGCCCGCGAGGAACTCGGCTGGACGCCGCGCTCGCTCGACCAGGCCCTTCGCGAAGGCCGCTCCGGCTAGGCCGTCTTCTGCGGCCCCTTGAAGGTGAGGGCCAGGCGGCACAGCATTAACTCGTCACCGTCCTTGATCGGGTGGAGGACGTTGTTGTCCAGCTTCTCCCCCGCCACGAACGTGCCGTTCATGGTGCCGATCTCCTCGGCGATGAAGAAGCCGCCGTTCTTGATGACCAGCCGGGCATGGCGCCGGGAGATATTCCTCGCCTGGTCCTCGTTGGTGAGGTCGACGTCAGGGGCCGTGCCTGTCACCGAATCGAAGCGGCCCAGGAGAACCTCGTTCTTGTAGACCGGGAACACGTTGCCGGAAGCCTTCGAGATGAAGTAGGCGAGCGCCTCGGACGGCGGCAGGGGCGGCACGGGGACCGAAGGCAGCGAAATCGAGGTGTTCACGGCGGCGCCCACCGTGGCCGGCGAATCCGCCATCTGCTTGCCCAGAGTCTCGATCTGCTTCACCATTTCGCGAAGCCGGATCGAATACTTGCGGAGCATGCGGAAGGCGATCTCGGGGTTCGACTTGATCATGTCGCCGAAGGTGTCGCCCGAGATGACGATCAGGTCCCCGCCCTCGGCCATTTCCGCGGTGGCGGAGCGAGGCATGCGCTCGAGAACCGCCATTTCGCCGAAGAAGTCGCCCTTCTCGAGGACGGCGAGAGTCACATCCTTGTTGGCCCCGGTCCGCTTCTTGATGGCGACCCGGCCGGACTGGATGATGTACATGTCCTCGCCCGCATCACCTTCACGGAACAGGACTTTCCCCGCAGGAAAGTGGGACAGAAAGCGTGCGAACGGGTTCTTTTCAGCCATCTTCTACGTGAGCCGGGAGCTTATCAGAAGGCGAAACCGCCCTGCTTACCGCGCGTTCGCCAGCTGATCGGCCACGTAGAGCCACTGTCGCCAGGAGGACGCGAGGAAGAGCGCGACGCCCCCGAGGAGGGCGCCCACGCGGAGGATGCCGCCGCGCCGCCAGGCGACAATGAGCGCGGTCCCGGAGAGGAGGGCCGCGAGGGGCGTCACGAAAAGGGTCTCGTGCCCGTAGCGAAAAACGTCCGGGATTCGCGCGCGGAGCAGAATGAGAACGAGGTAGGCGATCCCCCAGGCCTGCACCACCTTCGAACGGCGCACGGCCGCCCCCCCGAACCAGAGCCCGGCGACCGCGAGCGTCGTGTACGGCCAGCCGAAAAAGGTGTCGGTCCTCTCGACGAGCAGGGCCCAGAAACTCTCCACCGGGTACTCCGAGGACGCCGGGCCTCCGGCTGCACCGCTCAAACCCAGGATCCGGCCGCCTAGCGAGAAGACATCACCCACGAAGTGCCGGTAGTAGAGCAGGAAGGCGGCGAAAGCGGCGCCCGCCTCGGAAAGGCCGAGGCCCAGAGCCGAAGGAAGGCCGGAGCGGCCGGCGAGCAGGAACAGGCCCACGAGGACGCCCATGAACACGGCCTCGTTCACGACACCCGAGGTGTAGGCGAGGTGCCCGAGGAGAAGAGCCGCCATCAGCTGCGGTACGGGCTTGCCGGAGCGCGCCTCGCCGCGAGTCATCAGCGTCGCCACGGCCAGCAGGACCAGAAGGTCGAGCACGTGGCCGAAGAGCGCGGGCAGCAGCGCGAAACTCAGGCGCGACGTATACGTGGGGATCACGCAGAGCGCCAGCGCCGCGAGCGGCGGCAGCGAGAGTCTCGCCGCAAGGGCGCCCGCGAGGAGAATCGGAAGCACCGAGACCAGGCTCGAGAGAGCCTTCATCGCGGTCTCGACCTCGTCGGTGGACAGATCGAACGCGGCGGCGAGGAGAGCGAAAGGGGTGTGGAACATCACCGCGTAGGGCAGGGACGAGAGACGCCCCATGACCGGCTTGGTCCAGGCCTTCTGCGCGCTCAGGGCATCGGCCGGATGGAGAAAAAAGGATGGGCCTTCCTCGCGGATCGCCTCCGCCACCCGGGTGTGCGTGAGGAGGTCGGGGTAATAGAAGTCGGGATGCGAAACGAGCGCGAGCCGGACGAGCAGGGTCAGGAGAGCGGCGGAGACAAGGGCGATGGCCGTTCCTTTCTCGATGAGGAGACGCCGTTCGAGCCATGCACGCCCGGCGAAGAGCGCCAGGGTGGCGAGGACCAGCATCTCGGGCGAGAGATGGGTTTGTCTCCACGCCCCGAACAGGTCCTGATTCGCACGCGCGGCGAAGGCCGAGGCCGCGAGCAGGCTCGAGACTCCCGCTACCAGAGGCGGCGACCCGAGGACCAGCAGGCCCGCGAAAAGGAGGCTCACGGTCAGCACGGGCCGCAACGCCGCTCTCCCGTTTAGATGGAAAGGCTCTCCGCCTCTGGCCTCGAGCGAGAGGGTGTCCATCTTCAGGCCCATGTTCCGCCGCTCGTGGGAGTCCGTCCTGATCGCCACCGCGAGCGGGCCCTCGACCGAAGCGGCGGTGAGCGTGGTGACGCGGATCTCGCCTCCACGCGCGCGGAAGGTCCCGGCGGGGGCGCCGGCGATGCTCACGTCGACCACCGCCTCCTCGCCGAATACGCGGGCGTAGCGAAGGGTGGCGCTCACCTCCGAACCCGCGGCCGTGAAGGGGAGATCGACGCGCGCATCGTAGGTCGTCCAGTGCCAGCCCACCTTCTCCTCGACATCGCTCCTCGCCTCGAATCCCGAGACGAAAGGCGCATCGCCGGGCCCGAGGTTCAAGGCGACCTGCCGAGTCGATCCGCCGAAGGATGCCCCCGCCGCGACCAAGGCCGCGAGGGCGCCCACGGCCCAGCCCGCAAGGCCGCTACGAGCCACAGGAAAAGGCGCGGCGCATCGGCGGGAAGAGGGCTTCGAAGGCGATCTCGTTGCCGCGCGCGTTCCAGTGGCCATCCAGGCGGAGATAGGCGGAGGGCCCCGTCTTCTCCGCGGCCTGAAAGGCGGCGCCCGCCTCGACCATGGGGATGTCGAGCGACGTGAGGAGCGACTGCAAGCGCGATCTCACCGCGTCCCGGCTCCATGTCCTTCCGGGGCCGTAGCGCCGCTCCACGAACGTCCACGCCTCGTCGTTCACCTCGAAGCGGGCCGGCACGTAGAACACGGTGAAGCCGGCGCCTTCGCTCCGGACATCATCGCGGAAGCGCCGGAAGATGGCCTCCGTCCGCTTCCACATCTCCTCCACGAGCGAGCGCTCATGGTCGCCTTGAGGCGCGAAAGGCAGGTACTCCGTCGGCGGCTCGCCCGATAGGGCGGGAACGAGACCGTACGCGGCGAGCGACCTCGACCAGTCGGGACGGCTCCGCTGCAGACGGGCCGCCGCGAACTGCCAGAGGACGGAGCCATGGAATGAGGGCGTGCGCCGCCTCTCGGGCGAGCGCTCCTCCCTTCCCCCCGGCCGTCTCCGATCGGCCTCGGGAAGCACGAGCTGGAGTGTCCTGTCCTTCTCGACGAAGATGGGCTTCCCCCGATTCGCCGTGCCCATCCGGTCGATGTTGAACTGGAGATCGTTGTAGTAGAAGAGGACCACGACCTCGCTCGGGTGGTACTTGCGGATCTCCTCGAGGAAATAGATCCACTCCTGGTCGGTTGAATACCCGGGCCCGCCCGCGTTCAGCACGTCGACCTGGCAGGACTTCAGGGCCGCGGCGAGACGGCCGCGCAGCGTCTGCGGCTCCTCGGCGTAGTAGCCGTGCGCGAACGAATCCCCCATGATGGCGAGGCGGCGCGCTCCCGGCGCGGCCTCGTAGGGAATTTCGGGACCTCGAAGCCCAAGGCTGTTGATCGAGATCGTGACCTCGAAATCCTCGCGGCGGATCCGCTGCGACCCGTTCGCGCGCGTCCGCCATCCAAGAGTCGGGGAGATCTCCGAGATCGGAGTTCCTTCCGCCGGCGCGGCCGCGCCCGGCCGCAGGATCACTCGGGCCGCGCCCTCGGCGAAAGCGAGGGAGAGGGCGGTCGAGAAGGTCGCGAGAAGAAGGCGGGAGCGCCACTCTCCGTCGCGACGACTCATGCCGCCTGGGTCTGGAGAACCGCGCGCTTCTCAACCTCGCGCAGCAGGGTCTGCAGGAAGGTCTCGTAGCGATGGGTGATCGGCTTGAGCGCGGTCAGCGAATTGCACTTGAGGATCTCGACGAAGAACTGCTCGAAGGCCGACCAGTCGCGGTACATCAGGTGCCGGAGCTGCCGGTCGTAGAACTTCGCGGTGCCCTCGCGCAAGGCCACCGCGGTCACTTCGTCGCCTCGCGCGTAGAAGTCGCGAACGGAGCGCAGCAGGTTCTCGAGCGCCTTCTTGAGGGCGAGCGAACGCTCTTTCTTGGTGACGAAGTCGGTGAAGACTCCGACTCCGGTCAGGCTGGCATCGAGGCTCGAGGCGAGCTGCACCACGGACTGCTGGAAGCAGTCCTTGAGGATGCCATGCGCGTTCTCGATGCGTGCGCGGACGTTGTCGGACGACTGGGCGGCGGAGAGGTCGGCGAGCTCGACGCGGACCACCTTGTTGATGTCGATGGGCATGCAGTACGCGATGGAGTCGCAGGCGTCGCGCACCGCGCTGCCGTGGGGCAGGGCTACGAGAGCCCGCTTCTCGATGTAGGAGACGAGCTGGCGAGCCTCGGAGATCACGAGGGAGAAGACGCAGGCCGCGGTCTTGACGCGCTCATCGGGCAGGCCGTCCGGGTCGGCGAAGTCGAGGTACTTGAGCATGCGGAACAGCTCGAGGAAGACGCGCGCCACCGGGTTTCGCTCGTTGGGATCCTCGAGACCGCGAATGAGGCCCGCGATCTCCGGGCTCGTCACCTTGTCGAACATCGGCTTGAACTTCTTGTCGAGCAGGGCGGCAAGCGGCGGGTTGCGCCGAAGCTCGCGCGAGAAGATGCGCCCCACCGACTCGAAGATCTGCAGCGGCGTGCGCTGCGCCCGCAGCGACTCGGCGATCAGGAGGCGGACATCCTCGAGCGTGCCGCGCAGCACCAGCAGGCCCGCCTCGGGCCGGGCGTCGCGGAGCAGCCGCTCGAAGTAAGGATCGGCGCTTTCCGACTCACGGACGAAGCCATCGACGTAGCGCTTGAACTGAGCCTCGTCCACCCGGTCGCGCGGCAGCAGCTGCGAGCAGAGCTGACCGACCCGGAGCAGGCAAAGATCCACGACGGTCAGCTCGGCCGACCAGTCCCGGTAGGGCAGCTCATTGATCTGCTCGTCGGAGAGGGCGTGGTGGGCGGGCTTGAAGAACCGGTCGAGGGCCCGCAGCCACATCTCGAGCTCGAACAGCTCTTTCTTGCGGCCGGAATCCCCCGCTCCTTCCATCCAGGCGCGAACCTGGGTGCGGAGGTAGTCCGACCCCATCCGGGCCTGTCGATCCGTGCGTTCGGTCTCTTCCATGCTTCCCCGGCTGATTGTATCGAAGCTCAGGACTCCCTTGTCGATTAGACTCCCGAAACAATGGCTTTCGAAGACTCGCGCGAAAAGATGGGCCTCGTCTCCGAACTCTGGGCTTTCATGAAGGTCCGGAAGAAGTGGTGGCTCGGTCCGATCGTGGTGATGCTGGTGCTGCTCGGCCTGCTGATCGTCCTGACCCAGGGCACGGCGGTGGCCCCGTTCATCTACACCCTGTTCTAGCGGAGGCCGCCCAAGTCCAGGCGGTCTCTCGTTGCTCAGCTCCACGCCCCCGCGCTCCGGGCGGCGTTCCTGCGAGCTTCTGGTATCGCCGCGGGACCCGAACGAAGCGCTGAAGCGCGCTCACCGAAGCCCGGCGGGCTCCATGTTCGAACCTGCCTGACTCACTCGGGAAATCCGAACGTCGTGAAGAACCCGCCGAACCCAGGCCCGGCGGATAAAAAGGGAGCGTTCAAAGGGGGCCGGACCAGTGTCCGACCCCCCTGGACTCCTAGAACGTGAAGCGGGTGTCCAGAGTCACGGAGCGACGGAGGATGTCGCCGTAGACGTGCTGCTGGATCTTCTTGTCGGCCAGGTTCGTGCCCTTCAGGGTGGTGACGATCTTGCCGTTGTTCCACTTCACGCCGAAGTTGGCGTTGATCATGGTGAACGCCTCGGTGTAGCCGTGGAAGGGCTGCGAGAGAACGTCGGTCCACAGGGCCTTGTCCTGGTAGTTGGCCTGGACCGTACCAACGAAGCGAGCGTAGTTCCAGTTGAGACTCGCGTTCAGCCGGTTCTTCGCGGGCAGGGACAGTTCGCTGTCCAGGTACGGGATCTGGCCGGCGTCGGCGGTAAGGGCCTTGGGCCGCTTCTGGTAGGAGTAGTTGGCGGTGAGCGACCACTCGTTGTTGAACCGGTGATCGAGGGACAACTCGAGACCGTCCTGTTGAAGCGGGCCCAGGTTCAGGTAGGTGGTCACAGTTCGCGGGAACACGAATGACCGGCCAACGAGAGGGGAGATCTGATTCAAGAACCCAAGGAGCGCGCCGGGAACAGGCACTCCGGTGACCGTGATCCCCATGAGCGCCGGCACATTGGCAGTCGTGTACACGTCGAAGGGCGGCACACCGCGAGGGTACAGACGATCGAGTTCCGGGGAAGTGCCGGGAACGATGGTCGAGAAGTTGATGTTGTTGTCGGTCTTGTTCCGATAAACCGCTATCCCGATCGTCGTCTTGTCGTTGAACGTCCCCGTGTATGCGGCCTCAAATGCCGTCACCGACTCTTCCTTCAGGTTCGGGTTTCCCACATTCTTCACTCTCAGGAGGAAGGGCGTGGTCAGCGCGGGTCGCACGGAGGCCGGGGCCAAGGGCGCGAGCGCGCCCAGGGCGCGAAGATCCACGGGCGTCGGGTTGAAGATGTCCTGTTCGAGGTAGTTATTGATCGCGGAGGGCGACCGGAAGGCCTTGTTGAAGGAGAAGCGCAGCGACTGGTCGTTCGCCGGCTTGAACATGACGGTAGCGCGCGGCGAGAAGACCGCCTTGTCGATGTTCCCGAACTTGTCCACGCGCCCGCCCACGGTGAGGCGGAACTTGTCCTTGAAGTACTCCTCCTGGATGTAGCCGCCGAATTCGTTGCGGTCTTTGGCGTTTGGCGCGAGGGTAATGTCGAACTGGTTGCGGCGCGCGTTGCCGCCGTAGGAGAGAACGTTGTTCTCCTTGATGATCTTGGAATGACCGACCTCGAAGTCGTAGGTCTGCGTCTTGAAGTTGAGCTTCACCTGGCCCAGGGTCTCCGGGTCCACGAGGAGCAGGTTCGGGGCCTCCACGTCGAGGAGATTGGCGAACCCGGCCACCTTGAAAGCACCCTTGGTGTAGCCCACCCGCCCGTAGCTCATGTACGAGCCGCTCTGGATGTTGAAGGGCCCAATGCCGGTATGAATGAGCCCAGTGGTGCCGGAGTACCCTGCCGAGTAGGTCACCCGGCCGCCGTTGGCCATGTCCTGATCCAGGCGCGCGTCGAACTTCGGCTGCTTGGTTCCGTCGTTCTGGAAGTTACCGGTGCCCGCGCCGTCGACGGGGTACGGAGCGCCGCCTACGCAGTTGGCGCCCACGCCAGTCGCCACGTTGCAGACCGGGTTCGAGATGCGGGGATCAGCGATCACCGGGACTCGGCCGGTCGGACGAGAGTAGGCATCGGACTTCGCATAGCCCGCCGAGATGCGAGTAGACCACTTGTCGTTGATGGCACGCGCGAAGGAGATCCCTCCCCCAAAGGAGTAGTGATCGGATGTGCCCTCGCGCGATCCTCCCTTGGTCCCGAAGCTTCCGCCGGTGAGATAAACGGTCGTGCTCGGATTCTCGCGCGGCGTCTTGGTCAAAATGTTCACGACGCCCGTCAGAGCGTTGGCGCCCCAGACTGCCGAGGCCGGACCGCGGACCACTTCGATCTGCTTGATGTCCGAGGGGTTGCTCGGAACGAGGTCCCAAAGCACCAGGCCGAAGAAGTCCAGGTAGATCGACCGGCCGTCGAGGAGCACGAGGGTTGAGGTGGCGAGGGTGGACGTGCCCTGGCGCATGCTGAGGTTCACGTCGCGGGCGGAGGTCTGAATCACGTTCACGCCGGGGACATTTCGCAGAATATCGCCGAAGTTCTGGCTGGGAGCGGTCGTCAGGGTCGCCGGAGCGACTACCGACATGGTGACCGGCGCGTTGGCGAGGGTCGTCTCCACTTTCGAGGCGGAAACGATGACCGTCTCGCCCATCCCCGCGATCTTCAGGGACACCGTGATCGCGGCGCCGGCCGCCACGCCGTCCTGATGATGGGTGGCGAAGCCCGGCATCGAGACCGTGACCTTGTAAGGCCCGTTCCCGGCGGGGACCACGCTGAACTTGCCGTTCGATCCCGCGAAGCCCGTCTTGCTCCCGCCGGATCCGGCGACAACCACGGTGGCGCCGGGAAGGCTTCCGCCCGTCTCGTCGGTAACCGCGCCGGTTATGGCCGCGCCTTGTGCAAAGACCGATACGGCCAGGAACATAACCGCTGCCGCGGCGAGAATCTTTCTCATAACTCCTCGTGAGATCTGTTTAGGCCCGGGGACGATCCCCAACGCTTTTGGTTGCGACTGTCATACCACAATTCGCTGACGGTTGGATCCGGCAAATCGTGCGAGGTCAGTCGCGCAAGGCGCCGAGCAGCTTCTCGTGGATGCCGCCGAAGCCGCCGTTCGACAGGACCAGAACGTGGTCGCCTTCGCGAAGCCGCCCGCGGAGGTCCGCCACGATCTCGTCCACGGCGCGGATGAATCGCGCGCGCCCGCCCTCGCGGTTGATGGACGCGACGAGGGTTTCCTCGCTGATTCTCTGGGCCTCGGGGACCTTTCCCGGCAGATGGGCGGCCGCGATCACGACCTCATCGGCGGCCGCAAAGGCGCGGGCGAAGTCCCCTTCGAATACCTTCGTGCGCGACGTGTAGGACCTCGGCTCGAAGATCGTCACCACCCGCTCGCCCGTTGCGATCCGGGACCGGAGCGCGGCCATGGTCTCGCGCACGGCGGTCGGGTGATGGGCGAAGTCGTCATAGACGGTGATGCCGCGAGCCTGACCCCGGACTTCCAGGCGCCTCTTGACGCCGCGGAATGCCGCGAAGGCCGCGACGATCCGGTCGAAGGGCACGCCGGCCTCGAGGGCCGCGATGGTGGCCGCGAGGGCGTTGCGCACGTTGTGGTTTCCCGACGCGCTCATGGCGATGCGGCCGACCGGCCCGCCGTCGTGCGTGACCTCGAACGACGCGCCCTGGGCCGAGAGGACGACATCCCGCGCCTGCCATGAAGCGGCCGCCATGTTCCCAAGCGCGAAGGTGGCGACGCGGGATTTCGCGCGGCCCAGGATCTCGACGAGACCCGGGCTCTCGACGCCCGCGATGAGAAGACCCCGGCGCGGGATCACGCTCATCAGCCGCGTGAAGGCGAGCTGCACCGCGGCGAGATCCGCGTAGATGTCCGCGTGGTCGAACTCGAGGTTGCCGATGATCGCGATGTCCGGGAGATAGTGGACAAACTTCGGGCGCGTGTCGAAGAACGCCGAGTCGTACTCGTCTCCCTCGACCACGAAATGACGGCCCGACCCGAGGCCGTAGCTCGTCCCGAGGTCGAGGCTCACACCGCCGATCAGGAAGGAGGGGTCGAAGCCCGCGTGCCGGAGGATGTGGGTCAGCATCGACGTGGTCGTGGTCTTGCCGTGGGTTCCCGCGACCACCAGAGAGACGCGATCGCGCAGAAACTCGTCGGCGAGGAGCGCCGCCTGCGAGGTGTACCTCCGCTTCGCATCGAGGACGGCCTCCACCTCGGGATTGCCCCGAGAGAGCGCATTGCCGATCACCACCAGGTCGGCGTCCTTCGGCACGTTCGACTCCGCGTAGGGCGAGGCCACGGGCACGCCCATGCGCGCGAGTTCGTCGGACATCGGCGGGTAGACATCCTGGTCGGAGCCCGTCACCTCGTGCCCTTTCGCCTTGAGCAGACCGGCGAGGGACGCGGTCGCGGTGCCGCAGACTCCGGAGATGTGGATTTTCACGGGCCGTCCGACGCTATTCATCCATCTCGATCACCATGTCCTCGGTCACGCCGAGTTCGGTGAGATGCAGCCGGCCCGCGAGATTCGGGGTGGGCAAGGGCGGCCCGCCCTGATGCGGCTCCTCGGGGGCGAGAAGCACCTTTGTCCCGAGCGGAAGAGTGAGGACCGGCTGGTCGCAGTGTCCCATGGGCAGACCGATCGCCACCGGGCCCTCGAAGCCCTTGAGGGCGTCGAGAAGCACCTCCTCGAGGGTGAAGCCATCATCCTCGGCGGCCTCGCATTTCGCCATGGTCCCGAAGATGATCCCCTGCACATCCCGGAGCGACTGCGAGTCGCGCAACTGGGTGAGCATGCGGTGGAGCTTGTAGGGCGGCTCCCCCACGTCCTCGATGAGGAGAATCGAGCGGCCGGTCCAGGGAAGCGCCCACTCCGTTCCCGCGAGCGAGGCGAGCAGGGACAGACAGCCGCCCGAGAGGACTCCCTCCGCCTGTCCCGGCTTGAGAAAGCGCACGGGAATCGAATGCTCGGTGCGAACGCCGGTGACCTCTCCGATGAAGCTGTTGAGGTCGAGGCCATCGTTCGCCATCTCGACGCCGACCATGGGCCCGTGGAAGGTGACCCAGCCGTTGCGCTGGAGCCAGGCGTGGATGGCGGTGACATCCGAGTAACCGCAGAACACTCGCGGCTCGACCCGGGCCGCTTCGAGCCAGGGCAGGAGCGATGTCGCTCCTTCCCCGCCGCGCGCGCAGATCACGCCGTGGATCTCGGGGTCGGTGAGCGACCAGATGAGATCGGCGAGCCTCTCGTCGTCGAGACCCGCCTGGTGCAGATTCCGCTTGAACAGGTTCTCGCCCGCCACGGGCTCAAACCCCATGCCGCGCAGGCAATCGAGACCCGCCTCGACCCGGGACTTCACCACTCGCCCCGCGGGTGCAATCACGGCCACGCGCGAACCGGGCCCGAGCGCCTTCGGACGGATCACAGGGATACCCCGGCGATCTCCGCGGCAAGGAGCCTGGACTCGGTCCTCCCCGCGGCGGCGATGGCCGCCTTCGCAGTGGGTTCGACGTAGGGCAGCGCGTACTTGTCGATCATGGAGTCGATCCTCAGCAGAGAGTCGTCGATGTCCTTCCGTCGCAGCTCCCCGCTCTCCTCCGCCCTGATCAGGGCCTCGATCACCGCCACCTGCGCCTCCTCATGTTCGCACACCGGCAGCACATCGCAGCCTGCCTTCGCGGCGAGAACCGCGGAAATCGCGTATGGCCAGTTCGCGGACACCGCCTTCATCTCGAGGTCGTCGGCCACGATGACGCCCTTGTAGCCGAGCTCGTCGCGCAGCAGTGTGGTGACCACCTTTGGCGACAAGGTCGCCGGGACCTTCTCGTCCAGCTCGCGGACCACGATGTGCGCGGTCATGATTGTCGCTACGTTCGCGGCGATCGCCTTCTTGAAAGGCCGAAGCTCGATGTCTTCGAGGCGCGACCGCGAATGCTCGACCACGGGCAGGTCCAGATGCGAGTCCTTGTCGGTGTCGCCATGGCCCGGGAAGTGCTTCGCGCAGGCCGCCACACCCGCTCCCTGCATGGCTTCGATGAAGGCGACGGCGAGCCTGCCCACCTGCTCGGGATCGCGCGAGAACGACCGGTCCCCGATGATGGGGTTGTTCGGATTGGTGTCGACATCGACCACCGGCGCGAAATCGAGGCCGATGCCGCAGGCCTTGAGTTCCGCGGCGATCGCCTCGGCCATGCGGCGGGTCAGTTTCTCGGAGTCGAGATCGCCCAGACGGCGGATGGGCGGCCACACCGTCCAGGGCGCCCGAAGCCTCTGGACTCGTCCGCCCTCCTGGTCGATGGCGATGAGCAGGGGCCGCGCATAGCCCGCATCGAGCGCGAGGCTCTGGAGTTCGCGCACGAGGTCCGCCACCTGCGCGGGGCTGTCGACGTTTCGCTTGAAGAGGATCAGCGACTGGACGCGGAAGTCACGGATCAGCCGCTTCGCATGATCGTTCGCGATGTGGCCGTCGAATCCGGCCATGACCCGGCCGCCGGCCCGGAAGATTCGGTCTTTGCTCATCGTGCCTTAACCGGGGCTCAGGCGAGCCGCGCTTTGACGGCGTCACTCACCTTCTTGCCGTCGACGATCTTTCCCGTTTCCTTGAGGGCGGCGAGGGCGGCCTTCATGACCGCGCCCATGTCCTTCGCGGTGGGGGAACCGAGGGCGGACGCGGCCTTGTCCACTTCCGCCTTGATCTCGTCGTCGGTGGCCGAGGCGGGCAGGAAGGCCTTGAGAATCGCGAGTTCGGCCTGCTCCTTCTCGACGAGTTCGGTGCGGCCCGCCTTCGAGAACTGGTCGATCGAGTCCTGCCTCTGCTTGGCCAGGCTCTCGACGACCTTCTGGGCTTCGGCCTCGTCGAGGGGGGCGCGCTTGTCGATCTCCTTCTTCTTGAGTTCGGATTTGAGGAGGCGCAGCGTCTCCACGCGCGGCTGGTCCTTCGCCTTCATCGCCGAAACCGTATCGGCGGTCACTTTCTCCAGGATGGTCATGGCCGGAGGTTATCAAGGCGCGCCCCCTCCGGTCCCCGGCCCCCGGACCGGGATGGGTCATTGGGACCATTGCCACGCAGGGCGTCTCCGGGTCTACACTTCGAGTCGCGGTGGCCCGCGCGACCACCGGAGGCTGGTTTTGGGCGTCTCGAGAAAGGCCCGGAAGATGGGCGAGGTTTCACTCACGCGACGTGTGGCGGCCGGAGCCGCCATTGCGGCGACCGTCGCCGGCGCGTTGACCCTCGGCAGGTGGTGGGTAGCGGGCTGGCAACGATCCGACTTCTCCCCCGATTTCGGCGGCCCCATGGCGCCCCTCGCGGCGATTCTCGTTCTCGTCCTCGGCGGCGCGACCGCCCTTCACGCCCTTTGGCCGGCCACGCAGTTCATCCGGAGGCTGGGTCTTGCGGCGATCTCCGCAACGCTCGTTGGCGCCCTTCTCGCCGCAACGCAGGCCACATTGCTGAGCCCGGCCTGGACCCAATGGAAGAAGGGCTCCCCCGATTTTCTGGGCTTCCTTCCCGTCGGCAACATGTCCATCCTCACCATCGCCTCCCTGCTCCTCGCCGCCGCGGGGCTCATGGCGGCCCTCGACGTTGTGCCCCAGAACCCGGGATCGTGGTGGCGGTGGGTTCCTGCCCCGGTCGGACTGGGGCTCAGCGGGGCCGTGGGGCTGCTCTATGCGTCAGGCGGCCTCCTCGTCGACGGGACCAGGATCGTCCCCATGGCGTTGACTACCGCCGTCGTGCTCGCGCCGCTACACCTGGCCCTGCTGCTGCTGGGGCCTCTGGGCGACGTCATTTCCCGGATCAGGGCCCATCACGCGGGCCCCCTGCCCGCCCTCGCCCGGTCCTTCAACGCCCGGCTCGCCGCCGCCGGCGGAGTCATCGGCCTTCTCATTCTCCTCGCCGGCATCCTCTATGTGCGGCGGGAGCAGGCGAACACCCGCATGGTGATGTTCGAACAGCTCGACGCCATCACGCGCTTGAAGGCGGCGCAGGTGAGTGCTTGGAGGGGCGAACGGATGGCCGAGGCCATCTTCCTGCGCAACACCCCTGGTGTGGCGAAGGACATCTCGGCCCTGGTCGATCGCCCCGCCGACGGGGCCGCGCGGCAGGCCGCACTGGGCTGGCTCGCCGGCATCAAGGGCGGCGAGCGTTATCAGTCGATTCGCGTCTTCGAACCTTCGGGCCGCCTGCTTCTGTCGCTCCCCGCCACCGCGTCCCCTTCGGCGCCGGAGGCGCTCAACCGGGCGCTCTCCAGATCGGAGATCGTCTTCACGGACATTCATAGAAACACCGATGACCCGTCCACCCATTTCGACCTCGTTGTCCCCATCGTTCCCCCGCCTGCCGCCAGGCGAGGACCGGCCGGCAAGGCGGTCGCCGCGATCGTGCTTCGCCTCGATCCCCGTCAGTCCCTGTTTCCGCTCGTCGAAACCTGGCCGGTCCATACTCAGACAGGCGAGGTACTGCTCGTCCATCATCAGAGCGGGACGGTCTCATACCTGAACCGGCCGGATGTCCCGGCCCGTCTTGCGACCGAAGCGATGCCGGGCGCCGCGGGCGGCCTGCCGCCCGACCATACGGACGGCGCCCGCGAAGCACGTGACTACCGCGGTGTGCTCGTATTGGAGGCGGTTCAGAGGATCCCCCAGTCCCCGTGGATCCTCATCGCCAAGATCGATCGCGCGGAGGCATTCGCGCCCACCCGGGGACAGGTTGCGCAGACGGCGCTGCTCGTCGCTCTGCTTCTCGTCTCCATGGCCCTGGTCTTCGCCTTCGTGGCGCGCGAGCGGCAGACCCTCTTCCTGAGGCGGGCCCTCGCGGCCGAGCGTCAGGGAACCACCCTCGCCCAGCGGCTGGCGCTCGTCACCGAGAACGCGAACGACGTCATCTTCCTCTTCGACCCCGCCATGCGGATCGTCGAAGTCAACGAGCGCGTGACTTCCATGCACGGATGGACGCCGGCCGAAATGAAGGCCATGACCCTCCTCGATCTGCACGCTCCGGACGCGCGGCTGCCGTGCAGTGAGGCCTTTGCCCGCGTCTCCAAGGGTGCGGGCGAGGTCCTCGAAACCGTTCATCGCCGGAAGGATGGCTCCAGCCTCCCCGTGGAGATCAGCGCGCGGCCCGTGACTCTGGGGGGCGAGAAATATCAGCTCGCGATCGTACGGGACATCACACAACGGAAGGCGCATGAAGCGGAGATTCAAAGGCTCAATCGGCTCTATGCCGCGCTGAGCCAGGTCAACGAGACCATCGTTCGCGCCACCCAACGCGACGAGTTCCTGAACGATGTCTGCGACCGACTGGTCAAACACGGCGGCTTTCCCATGGCCTGGATCGCCTGGACCGACCCCGCCACCGGGTCCATCAGCCCGGTGGCGCAATCGGGCGACCGGGATGGCCACCTGGATCGGGTGCGGGCGCGATCCGCGACAAGCACCGGCCCGGCGGGGCGAGCCATCGCGACGAACCGGCCCTTCTCCTGCGCGGACCATCGCGACGAACCGGCGGTGCTGGAATGGCACTCGTTCCTGAAAGAAGCCGGTTTCTCGGCAGCGCTCGCCGTGCCCATCCGAATCTCCGGATCCGCGGTCGGCGCCCTCACCGTCTACACCGCGGAAGAAGACACCTTTGGGGCGCAGGAGACAGAACTCATCGAAGAGGTTGCGGCGGACATCGCTTTCGGTCTCGAGGCCCTCGACGTCCAGAAGCGACGGCGAGATGCGGAGAGCGCGCTGCGCGAGAGTGAAGAACGCCTGCGCCTGGCGCTTGCCGCGGCGCAGCAGGGCCTGTTCGACCTGGATCTGCGCACGGGCAAGGCGGTGGTGAGTCCCGATTACGCCACCATGCTCGGCTACGATCCGGAGACCTTCACCGAAACCAACCAGGCCTGGCTCGACCGGCTGCACCCGGACGATCGCGAGGCCGTCGGCGCCGCGTTCAGCGAATACATGGACGGCCGGCGGCCCGACTACCGGATCGAGTTCCGGCAGCGCACGGCCAGCGGGGCCTACAAGTGGATCCTCTCGCTCGGGCGAGTGGTGGAGCGCGCCCCGGACGGCACGCCCCTGCGCATGCTCGGCACCCACACCGACATCACGGAACGCAAGACCCACGAAGCCGAGATCCTGGCCGGGCAGGCCCGGCTGACCGCAACCCTCGACGCGATCCCCGACCTGATGTTCGAACTCGGCCTCGACGGCCGCTACTACGCCTTCCACTCTCCGAACACGGACCTCCTTGCCGCTCCACCCGAAGCGCTCATCGGCCGTACGGTCGCTGAACTCCTCCCCCCGCTGGCCGCCGCCGTCGTGCTCGAAGCCCTGAACGAAGCGAATGCGGTCGGCCGCTCTCTCGGAAGTCAGTTCGAACTGGACCTGCCCGTGGGCCGTCGGTGGTTCGAGCTTTCGGTGTCCCGCGCCCATGTGGAACCCGGACAGGGTCCGCGCTTCATCGTCCTCTCCCGCGACATCACGGAGCGCAAGAATGCCGAACAGGCGATGAAGGCGTCCCTTCGCGAAAAGGAGGCCCTGCTGAAGGAGGTCCATCACCGGGTAAAGAACAACCTCCAGGTCATCACGAGCCTCCTGCGCCTGGAGACCGGGCGGAGCAGCGACCAGGGCACGAAGCTCGTTCTTCGGGAGATGCAGGGCCGCATTCGCTCCATGGCCCTCCTCCACGAGACCCTGTACCGAAGCGGGAATTTCGCGCAGGTCGACCTCGCGGCCTACCTGCGGCAGCTCGCCACCCAGCTCTTCCGAGGGCAGAACGCGGATCCCGCGCGAATCGACCTGGCGCTGGATCTCGCACCCACGCTGCTCGCCATCGACCAGGCCATCCCCTGCGGCCTCATCGTGAACGAGCTCGTCACGAACGCCATGAAGTACGCATTCTCCGACGGGCGCAAGGGAGAGATCCGGATCGTCGCCGGCTCGCAGGGCGGGCTCATTCGCCTGGTGGTGAGCGACAATGGCCGGGGCCTGCCTCCCGACTTCGACGCGCGGCGCGACGCGTCCCTGGGCCTTCAGCTCGTGGCCGACCTGGCGAGACAGCTCACCGGCGACCTCGACGTGCAGCCCTCTCCGGCCGTTTTCACCATTACGTTCCCCGCGGATCTGCGCCGTCCGACCGTGGAGATCACCCGCCCGCCCGCCTGATCACCGAGCCATCGCGGCCCCGGCGGCCCCGCGCAGAGCCCGCGCCTCGGCGACGAGTTCGGCGACGGCATCGGACAAGGCGGAGTCCTGGGACTGGGCGGGGTAAGGGGCAGCTCCCGCGGCGCGGGCATCTTCAGGATCGCCGAGACCCGCTTCACGGAACCGGCACAGCCGTTCGATCACGAGATCGCGAATCTCGACCGCGTTCGTGACCCCTTCGAAGACGCCCAGGTGGAGCGATGCTTCCTCGCCGTGACCCTTGGCCCCGGCCACGGGGTCGCCCCCGCCCGCGGAGCGCACGCACACGTCGGCGAGACCGAGGAAGCGCTGAAGGGGCCCCTGGCGGATCTCCACCTGCTGGATGTTGGCGAAGCTCATGGTCGACTCCTGCAGCCTGAGGATTCCCGTGCGGATCCTGAGGCTCCGGTCGGTGACGATGTACCAGTGCTGCTCGAATTCGAGCCGGACGATCGCGTAGGTGATGACCATCTGAAGCAGGAAGATCAAGATACCGACGAACTCGATGAACTCGATGAGGGGAACCACATACGAGGGAGTTCTGGCCGCGACCCTGGCGATCGCCCGCTCCTGAGCCCGGCGACGTTCCTCGCGGGTGCGGGGCCTCGGAGAAGGAGATGCTTCGGGTGTTTCGGAAGGAGCGTCGATGGTCGGCGAGGGAACGGGCGAGGCGGCGCGTTCACGTGCCCGGTCCAGGCCGGCCTCCAGCGCGCTCAGAAAGACGAGGGAAAAGCCGATGCCGATGAGCGCACCGGCCTGGCCGAAGTACCAGCGCAGAACACGCAGGCGGTAGTGATTGAGCCCCGCGCGGAAGACCCGCACCGAGCCCGGCGCTCCCTGCGGCGGCTCAGGTTCATGAGGGACGCGCATCAGGCGCAGGACGCGCGCCTTCACCCATTCAAACATGGGGGCGCCCCTCCTTCCCCGGCTCGCGGGCCTCCAGGATCCGCCGGGTCTCGCGGATCTCCCGCGCCACTTCGAGAAGCGCCGCCACGAGGTCGGGCGAACCTGCCGGCGAAGCCGGGGACGCCGCCGCCTTCGGCGCATGCGACGGGTCCGACACCCCGCGCATTCTCGAATAGAGGAAGTCCCGCACCAGCTCGAATTCCTTGATGCCCTCGATGGTCATCTCCGCGCCGGAGTTGCCGCTCGCCGTCTGCACGAGGATCCGCCCGAGCCCGAGCCAGCGCTCGATGAGGTTCGAGCGCAGGTGGATGTCCTGGATGCGCGCGTAGTTGATGATGGTCTCGCGCCGGAAGAGGATGCCCCAGCTCATCGAAAGCCCCTCGGCGGTGAACTTGTAGCGAAGGGTGTGGTACTTGAACCAGAGAACGAGGGCGGCGAAGGGGAAGAGAATGAGGAATGCGAGCGACGAAATGAGGTAGTAGGTCCACAGATCCTTGTGGGGCTTCTCTATGGCGAGGACCGTGGCCTCAGCTTGAGGGTTCGTCATGGGGGGTCACCATACCAAGCAGCCGCTCCACCGCCGCGACCGCCTGTGCGAAACGCTGCGCGTAGCCGCCCGAGAGCCTTGCCACCGGAGTCCGTCCCTTCGCGAGCTGTTCCGCGAATCGCTGGTCCATCCATTCCCGGATGTGCTCGCCGTCCCGCAGCCCGTCCTGCACGAAAGGGACATCGGGAGCGGTCAGGAGGTAGAGATCGACCTTGTCGCGCGCGCCCACCGCATCGACGCGGGGATCGCGGACGCCGCGATAGCGCTCGTGCCAGGTGCCGGTGGCGAATGCGTTCGTGTCCGCGAAGAGAACCCGGTTCGCGCGGCGGGCCGCGGCCTCCTCCCTCTTCTGCTGTTCCAGGGCGATCTCCAGGAACTCGTCGGGCGACCAGGACGGCGGCGCATCGCCCGGGGTCCACCTTCCGATCTTCCGCTCCCAGTGCTCGCGCGCGAACTCGGGAACCCATTCGGTCCGGAACCGCTCCGCGAGCAGCCCGGCGAGCGTCGTCTTCCCCGTCGACTCGGCGCCGATCACGACCACGCGCTTCGCGTACCACGCGCGCACGCAGGGCTCGAGAAAGTCGAGGTGGTCGAGCGGCGCCGCGCGGATTCGCGTGGCGGAGATGGGAACCACCCGGCGCTCGCGGTCGACCATGACGTGGCGGGCGCCGAGAAGCCGGGCGAACTCCGGGCCGTAGTCCTCGCTGCTGAAAACCACGTCCGGGGCGAAGCCCAGATAGCGAAGAGTGAACTCCGCCCACTCGCGGCTGTCGTCCTCCAGTTCGTCCGGCACCAGATCGATCTCGCAGTCGGGATGGATCTCCTCGAGCCAGGCTTTGCGAACCTCGCCCGGGATGGTCTGCGAGGGATGATGGGGAACCATCACGATCAGACGATCGACCTGCCGCCGCGCCTCGTCGATCAGGTACTTGTGCCCCCGGTGCGGGGGATAGAACTTCCCGACGATGAAGCCGAGCGTCATGACCGGCCTCCCGCTGCGGCTGCCTGCCGTTGCCGGCTTTCGTAGGCGTCACGCCACCCGAGGAGGCCGAGCACCGCCATGATCAGGAAGACCGCGTAGAGCATCGCGGTGAGGTTCAGGCCCCGGGAGACGTAGAGCGGTATGTAGATCGCGTCGGCCACGATCCAGATATGCCAGTTCTCGAGGCGCTTCCGGTTGAGAAGCCACTGCGCCCCCAGGCTCAGGGACGTGGTGAGGGCGTCCCAGAACGAGGACGAGCCGCCCACGAAATGCAGTGTCTTCCACAAGAGAAGGGTGCTCAGCAGCACCGCTCCGGCCACGAGCCGCAACTCGGAGGAACCGGCGCGGCTCACGCGCAGAGCGGTGTGTCGCTCGCCGCCGAAGAGCCAGAGGTACCAGCCCATGACGCCGAGGATGCAGTACACGACGTTGAGGGAGGCGTCACCGTAGAGCCGCGACTGGAAGAACACGACGCTGTAGCCGGCGGTGTTGACGATGCCGATCGGGAAGTTCCAGACACTCTCCTTCACGGTCAGCCACACCGCCACGGCGCCGGTCGCGAAGGAGACCGCTTCGAGCGCTGAGGCCCGGCCGGTCGCCGCCGTGAAGACCGCGAGCGCGGTCACCCCCATCGTGAGAGCCGCGAGGACCGCGGTGTCGCTGCGCCGCGAGGGAGTGGGGGTGTCGCTCAACGCGCCTGCAACCGCCCCTGCCGAATGCCCTCGTGCTCGAGCACGGCCCCAAGCGCCGCGCTCGACCACTCGGCTCTGGGCAGGGACTCGAGGTCGAGGAACGGCGTCTTGCTGGCCGCGAGAAGGGCCAGGACCTTGCGATCGATTTCCCGCACGAACACGACGTCGGTGTCGCGGAAGCCGTCGTCCTGGGCCTCGGATAGAACAGGCACGCGAATGAGGAGGTCGTAGGTCTTCATCCACATCTCCACGAACTTCTCGACGGCGAGGTCGCGGCCGCAGGCCAGGAAGAAGTACGCGTAGTTGTCGAGGGCGGCGCGGTCGCACACCACCACATCGGAGTGCGAGGAGGCGCGAATCTCTTCCGCGACCTGGGTGGTGAGGATCCAGAGCTGGGCCTCGCGCGACGTCTTGCGATTGACGGGCAGGGGCGAATGACGCGCCACTTCCTTCACCATGTCCACGTTCACACCCCGGCGCTTCAACTGCGCGGCCAGATCGAAACAAAGCGTCGTCTTCCCCACCCCGTGCGAACCCACAAAAGCGATCTTCATGCGAGCGGTACTTTAATGGCCGCGCCCCCGCCCGAGCTGCGGCTCGGCGCCAGGCGCCGCCCGGCTATCATCGAGGGGATGGCCGACCTGTACGAGCCGTACGAAAAGCTGATACCCATTGAGGTGCTCGGGAAGCGCTTCGAGGTGCCCGAGAACAACATCCTCCTGCGGCAGCTCCAGTTCGTGGCTCCCGATGTCGGCACGGGCGGCTATTGCTGGAACGCGGAGTGCCGCTACTGCGAGATCAAGTACGAGGTCGAGGGCCGGACCATGACCGGGCTCGCCTGCCGGGTGAAAGCGATGCCGAACTTCAAGGTGACGAAGCTCGCCCCCGAGCTGAAGTACAACATCTCCGAGGCGCTGCGGAACGCTCCGCCCGTGGAGCCCGACAAGGCCTAGTCCAGCGAGGCCTCGACGAGCTTCCCCTCCTGCAGGCGCAGGATCCGGTCGCTGCGCCTCGCGAGCGTTTCGTTGTGTGTGGCCCAGAGGATCGCGATGCCCCGCTCCCGGGCCACGGTGTGGAGCTCCTCGAACAGTGCCGACGCCGTGCGCGGGTCCAGATTCCCGGTCGGCTCGTCGGCCAGGAGCACACGGGGGTCGCCCACCAGGGCGCGCGCCACCGCGACGCGCTGCTGCTCTCCGCCCGAAAGCGCGTCGGGGGCGTGATGGAGCCGCGCGGCAAGGCCGAAGCGCTCGAGGAGCGCGCGCGAGGCCTCGGCGGCCGACGCATCCGGAACCCCGCGCAGCCGGAGCTTCATGGCCACGTTCTCGATCGCGGTGAACTCGGGGAGAAGGTGGTGGAACTGGAAGACGAAGCCGATCCCCTCGTTGCGCATCCGCGCCCGCCCCGCGGCGTTCACCGCGAAGAGCGACGTGCCCTCGAGGAGCGCCTCTCCGCGGTCGGGCGCGTCGAGCGACCCAAGGACGTTGAGGAGCGTCGACTTCCCCACTCCCGAAGCTCCGAGGAGAGCCACAACTTCGCCCCTGGCGACGCCGAGATCCACGCCGCGCAGGACATCGACGGGGCCGAGAGGCCCCTGGTAGGACTTCCAGATGTCGCGCGCCTGAAGCACCATCCCGCTCATTCGGACCTCAGGCCCTCGGTGGGCAGAAGCGAGGCGGCCCTGCCGGCGGGGTACAGCGTCGCGATAAGGCTCACGAGAAGAGACCCCGCCACCACCATGGCCGCGTCCTGAGGCAGCAGCTTGAAGGGAAGGTACGCCACCTGGTACACGTCGGCGGGAATCCTGATGATCTGGTAGCGGTCGAGCACCAGGCACGCGAGCGTCCCCGCCCCCGCGCCGAGAGCCGTCCCCAAAGCTCCGAGGACGGCGCCCTGCCAGACGAACACGCGGCGGATCAGCTCCCGCGTGGCTCCAAGCGACATGAGCACCGCGATGCTGCGGCGCTTCTCGGTGACCATGATGATCAGGGTGGCCACGATGTTGAGGGCGGCCACCGCCATGATCAGGCCGATGGTGAGAGCGATGGCGATCTTCTCGAGCTGGAGCGCTTCGAAGAGGCTCCGGTTGGTCTCGATCCAGTCGGTGGTGACATAGCCCGAGCCCACCGCCCGCACGATCTCGGTCTGCGCGGCGTCGACGGCGTACATGTCCTTGAGCCGGGCCTCGACCATGACCGAGCCCGAGCCCGAGGGCGCGAGCAGCCGCTCCGCCTCCAGAAGCGAGATCCAGGCCCAGCCGGCATCGAACTCGTACAAGCCGGTCTTCGCGATGCCCGCCACCCGGAACTTGGCGAGAAGCGGCATCTGCCCGAAGGGCGTCAGCCGTCCGCGGGGGATGGTGAGCGTCACGATGTCGCTCTGCCCCACGGCCAGAGAGGTCGCGATCTCCCGCCCGAGCACGATCCCCGGGAAGCCCTGACCATGCGGAGGAAGATCCTCGAGCGAGCCTTCGATCACCTGCCGCGGAAGGTCGGTGACTTCGCCTTCCGCGCCGCTGATGCCCTTGATGGTGGCGACTCTCTGGGACGAGGGTGACGAGATCAGGGCCTGGCCGTAGAACGAGGGGGCGGCGCCGAGCACGCCGGGGAGCTTCGCCACCTTCGCCGCCACGCCGGTGGGGTCCTCGAAGAGTTCTCCCCGTGATTTGAAGACGGAGACGTGTGCGGTGGCCCCGAGGATGCGTCCGCGTATCTCGCCCTGCAGCCCGGTCATCAGGCCGAGGGCGATGAAGAGCGCCATCACGCCAACCGCGATGCCGAGAACGGCGATGGTCGCGATGACCGTGAGAAATCCCCCGCCCTGTCGCTTGAGCAGGTAGCGAAGAGCGATGGAAAGATCCAGGGGGATGCGCACTCAGTCTCAGCGCTTCGACTTCTTCTTGCGCTTCTTGTCCTTTTTCGACTTCTTCGACTTCTTGTCCTTCTTGGACTTCTTGCCCTTCTTGTCCTTCTTCGGCTTCTTCGCCCCCTTGTCGTCGGGCGGCGCCGGGGAGGCCGCCGGCCTGGAAGAGACGGCCGGCCTGGGCTCGATCGCTTTCGCGGCCGGCCGGGCTACGGCCTTCGGCCGCGCCGCTGTGGGCAGGCCCTTCTTCCGCGGCTTCGGGCTAGGCTTCGGGCTGGGTTTGGGCGCGGACGGTGGAGGAGGTGGCGGCATGCTCGCCATGGCTTCCTGACCGCGACGCATCATCTCTTCGGCCGTCAGCTCTTCCTTGCGGGTGGCGATGGCCCACGTATGACCGAAGGGGTCTTCCACCATGCCGTAACGGTCGCCCCAGAACTGGTCGCCCACCGGCATCACGACCTTGGCGCCCGCGGCCACGGCCCGCGCGAAGACCGCGTCCACGTCCTCGACCCACAAATGCATGGTGACGGTCGTGCCCTTGAGTTCGCTCGGCGACTTCACCGGGCCCCACCCGGGCATGGCGTCGGCAAGGTAGATCCTCGAACCGGCGATCTTGAGATCGGCGTAGCCGACGAGGTCCTCACCCATCGGCATCATCAGGGCCACCTCCGCCCCGAATGCCGCCTGATAGAACTCAATCGCCTTCTTCGCGCCGCGAATGGACAAATGAGGAACGACGGTGCTCACACCTTCGGGAATCGGCTGAACCATGGGGACCCTCCTGACGGGAACCGAGCGCGAATCTTAGCGCGGCTCACTCGGCGCGACGGCCGCCTTCCGGGCGCATCTGCGGGAAGAGGATCACGTCGCGGATGGACCGCGAGTTGGTGAGGAGCATGGCCAGGCGATCGATCCCGAGACCGCAGCCGCCCGTGGGCGGCAGGCCGTGGCCGAGCGCGCGGACGTAGTCTTCGTCCATGCTGTGGGCTTCGTCGTCCCCGCCCGCGCGGCTCTCGATCTGGTCGAGGAAGCGCGCGCGCTGCTCCAGCGGATCGTTCAGCTCCGAGAAGCCGTTCGCGATCTCCATGCCCGACATGAACAGCTCGAAGCGGTCCGCGAACTCGGGATTGTCGGCCCGGCGCTTGGCGAGGGGCGAAATCTCGACCGGATAGTCGACGACATACGTGGGCTGGATGAGGCCTTCTTCGGCGAAGTCGCCGAAGAGAGACTCGATGGTCTTGCCGTGCGAGAGCTTCCTGTACTCGGCCGCGGGAACGCCCTTGCGGCGGCAGGCCGCCACGAACGCTTCGGTGGTGACGATGGCCTTGAGCTTCGCGGTGTCCTCGACCTCCGCGACCGTCACCGGCTGCGGCAGTTCCTTCGACAGCGCGTTCGCGATCGCTTCCGACATTCGGATGCGGGCGAAAGGCGTCTTGAAGGACAACACGGTGTCGCCCCAGGTGATGTCGGTCCCGCCCGTGGCCACGATGGCCGCGTTCTCGATCAGCTCCTCCGTGATCGCCATGACGTCGCGGCAGTCGAAGTAGGCCGTATAGAACTCGAGCATGGTGAACTCGGGGTTGTGGTGCGCGGAAAGCCCCTCGTTGCGGAAGTTGCGGTTGATCTCGTAGACCCGCTCGAGGCCGCCCACGCCGAGGCGCTTCAGGTACAGCTCGGGCGCGATGCGCAGGTAGAGATCGACGCCCAGCGCGTTGTGATGGGTGACGAAGGGACGCGCGAGGGCGCCGCCCGCGATCGGATGCATCATCGGGGTTTCGACTTCGATGTAGCCGCGCTCGTCCATGAAGCGGCGGATGGCCGCGACCATCTTCGATCGCGCCACGAAGGTCTTCCGCACCTCGGGATTCGCCACCATGTCGACGTAGCGCTGCCGGTAGCGCGTCTCGACGTCGGTGAGGCCGTGCCACTTCTCGGGAAGGGGCAGGAGCGCTTTCGAGAGAAACGCGAGCGATGTGGCCTGGACGGTCAGCTCGCCGCTCTTCGTGCGCATGAGCCGGCCGCTGACCCCGATGAAATCGGCCATGTCCACGAGGTTCCAGACCGCGAATGCCGGGTCGCCGACACCGTCCTTGCGCACGTACACCTGGAGGTTCGCGTCGCCGTCGGTCAGGGTGGCAAAGCCCGTCTTCCCGTGCGACCGCAGGGTGAGGACGCGGCCGGCGATGCTCACGTCGATCGCCTTCGCCGCGAGTTCCTCGGTGGTGAGTTCACCCCAGTCCTTGATGATCGCGGCGAGACCGTGGGACCTCGTGAACCGGGTCGGATACACGGCATGACCGAGGGCGGCCAGAGCCTTCGCTTTGTCGAATCGTTCGCCCGATTCCTTCGGCCAGCCGGGAACCGGAGGCTCGGGTTCAGGTCCCGTGGGGACCGGTGTCTCGTCAGTCAACTTGGGCCTCGCTTGGATTGGTTCAGGCGGATGCGGTCTTGTCGCGATACCGCCGCTTGAGGGCGTCAAGGATACCGTTCACGAAGGACGAGGAGTCGGCTTCGCCGTACCGCTTCGAGATCTCGATGGCCTCGTCGATGATGACGGCGGAGGGGGTCTGGTCCTCGAACTTGAGTTCGTAAGCCCCGAGGCGCAATACGTTGCGCTCGATCGCGGCGAGGCGGCCGAGTTCCCAGTTGGTCATGACGCTCGTGATGTCCGCGTCGATGCCTTCCCGCTCGCGCTCGGTTCCGATGAAGAGACGCTCGGCCATGGCGCGCACCGCGGTGGTGCCGTTGCGCATGGTCCAGAAATCCTCGATCACGCGCTCGGGCGCTTCATTCGACCATTCCCGCTGATACAGCATCTGCATCGCGCACACCCGGGCCTTGGAACGTTGGCCCACTACTTCTTCCTCCTGGCGGAGGCGGGGGTGGCCGTCAGTTTCCGAATGAGCAGGGCGGCGTCGATGGCCGCGGCCGCCGCTTCCCGGCCCTTGTTGTGGCGGCCGGGCTTCGACCTCGCGATGGCGTGCGCGGGCTTGGTGACGGTGAGGACGCCAAAGGCCACGGGCACCCCGGTGGTGAGACTCGCCTGCATGATGCCGCGGGCCGACTCGCGGGCGATGTGGTCGTAGTGGTCGGTCTCGCCCTTGATCACAGCACCCAGGGCCACGATTGCGTCGTAGCGGCCGGTCAAGGCCGCGGTCTGGGCGATGAGCGGCAGCTCGAAGGCGCCGGGGACGATCTGCACTTCCGCCGAGGCTCCGACTTCGGCGGTGTACTCGAGGGCGCCCAGGGAAAGCCCGGCCACCACGGAGTCGTTGAAGTGGGACTGCAGGATCAGAATGCGCAGCCCGCGGCCGTTTCCCGGGCCGGCGAGTGCGATGGGAGGAGTCTTCACTTGCCCACGAACTTCGCGGGGCGCTTCTCCAGGAACGCGCTCGTGCCCTCGGCCATGTCCGACGTGGACGCAAGCACCCCGAAGAGAGTGGCCTCGTGGTCCTGGGCGTCCTCAAACGACATGTCGAGCCCGGCATTCACCGCGTCGATGGCGTACTGGAGCGACAGCGGCGCGTTCGCGAGCATCTTCTTCATGAGGCCCATGGCTTCGTTCAGGAGCGCCTCTTTCGCGACCACGCGGTTCACGAGGCCGATCCGCAGCGCCTCCTCCGCGCCGACCATCTCGCCCGAGAGCAGGATCTCGAGGGCTCTTCCCCGTCCCACCAGACGAGGGAGCCGCTGGGTCCCGCCGTAGCCGCAGATCAGGCCGAGCTTCACCTCTGGCGTGCCCAGGCGGGCGTTGTCCGAGGCAATGCGGATGTGGCAGGCGAGGGCGAGCTCACAGCCCCCGCCGAGCGCGAAGCCGTTCACGGCCGCGATCACCGGACCGCGGAAGCGCTCGAGGCGATCGAAGACGCGCTGGCCGCGAAGGGCCAGGGCGCGAGCCTCGATGGGCGTCGCCTTCGCGAGTTCGGAGATATCGGCGCCGGCCACGAAGGCCTTCTCGCCGGATCCCGTAACGATAAGGCCGCGAACCGAGGCATCGGCGTCGAGTTCCGCGATCGCCGCGTCCAGTTCGCCGATGACCTGGGCGTTCAGGGCATTGAGCTTGTCGGGACGGTTGACGGTGATGACGGCGATGCCGTCATCCTTCCGGTCGACGATAAGAGTGGTGTAGGCCATCGCCTTCTAGACCAGGCCCTTCGTCGGGGTGGGCGGATTCGTCGAGTAATCGTAGAAGCCCTTCCCCGACTTCTTGCCGTACATTCCCGCCTGCACCATGCGCTTGAGCAGGGTGGGCGGAGCGTAGCGGGCTTCCTTGAACTCGTCGAACATGATGTTCGCGATGTAGTAGGTGGTCTCGATGCCGACAAAGTCGAGCAGCGTGAACGGGCCCATGGGGTAACCGCAGCCGAGCTTCATGGCTTCGTCGATGTCCTGGACCGACCCGACACCCTGTTCGAGGGCGCGGATGGCGTCGACCATGTAGGGGACGAGCAGGCGGTTCACGATGAAGCCGGGCTTGTCGGTGGCCCGGACCACGGTCTTGCCGATGCCCGTGCCGAACGCGCACATGGCCTCGAAGACCTCGGGACTGGTCAGGGTGCCGCGGACGACTTCGACGAGCTTCATGAGCGGAACGGGGTTGAAGAAGTGCAGGCCCACGAAACGGTCGGCCCGTCCCGAGCCCGCGGCCATCTCGGTAATGGAGAGCGACGACGTATTGGAGGCGAAGATCGTGTCCTTGCCGCAGATCTTGTTGAGGGCGCCGAAGGTCTCGTGCTTGAGCGCGATGTTCTCGACCACTGCCTCGATGATGATGTCGCACGAGGCGAGGTCCTCGAGCTTCGTGGTGCCCTTGAGACGGCCCATGACTTCGGCCTTCTTCTCCGCGGTCATCCTGGCCTTCTCGACCGCCTTGCCCAGGAACTTGTCGATGGAACCGAGGCCCTTGGCGAGGACGGCGTCGTTCACCTCGCGGACGATGACGTTGTGGCCGGCTTCCGCGCAGACCTGCGCGATGCCCGAGCCCATGAGACCGCAGCCCACGACTCCAACTGTTTTGATATCTGACATGGTTTTCTTTCTTTATCTGGATCCCGGCTTTCGCCGCGATGTGCAGGGCGTTTCCAGTCGCTTTAGCCCTGCACACTCTCGATGATCATGGCGATCCCCTGGCCGCCGCCGATGCAGGCGGTGGCGAGGCCATAGCGGCCCTTGCGGCGGCGCAGCTCGAGGGCCACGGTGAGGAGAATGCGAGTGCCCGAGGCTCCCAGGGGATGGCCGAGGGCGATGGCGCCGCCATTGACGTTGACCTTGTTGCGATCGAGGCCGAGCTCCTTCTCCACCGCCAGGTACTGGCCCGCGAAGGCCTCGTTCACTTCGACGAGGTCGATGTCCTCGAGCTTCAACCCGGCATCCGCGAGCGCCTTACGTGAGGCCGGCGCGGGGCCGATGCCCATGATCTCGGGCGGCACGCCCGCGACCGCCCAGGAGACGACGCGGGCGATTGGCTTGCCGTGGCCGCGCGACTTCGAGGCCGACAGAACCAGGGCGGCCGCGCCATCGACGATGCCGCTGGCATTGCCCGCGGTCACCATGCCGTCCTTGCCGAAGGCGGGACGGAGTCCCGCGAGCGACTCGAGTGTGGTATCGGCGCGCATGTGGTCGTCGTCCTTGATGGCGACCATGTTCTTGCCCTTCTTGACTTCGACGGGGACGATCTCCTCGTCGAAGACGCCACGGGCCTTCGCGGCCGCCGCGGTCTGCTGCGAGCGCAGCGAGAACTCGTCCATGGCCTTGCGATCGATTCCGTACTTGGCCGCGAGCTTCTCCGCGGTCTGGGCCATGTAGAGGCCGCAGTGGGTGTCCAGAAGGGCCACCATGAGGCTGTCCTCGAGCGCCCCCTGGCCGAGCTTGAATCCGTCGCGCGCGCCCCGGATGACGTGCGGGGCCTGGGTCATGTTCTCGGTCCCGCCCGCCACCGTCACCTCGGCTTCGCCGAGGAGCATGAGCTGGGAGGCCGAGATCACCGACTGAATGCCCGAGCCGCAGAGCCGATTGACGGTGAGGGCCGGCGTCTCGATGGGAAGGCCGGCCTTGAGGGCCGAGTGCCGCGCGCCGTACATGGCGTCCGCCGATGTCTGCATGGCATTGCCCATCACCACCTGCTCCACTTCGGCCGCGGGGACGCCCGACCGTTCGAGCGCCGCCTTGATCGCGTAGGCGCCCAGCTGGTTCGCGCCCGTGTCCTTGAAGTGGCCGACGTACTCGGCCATGGCTGTTCGCGCGCCGCCCAGGATGAAGATGTCTTTCGTGGCTTTGATGGTGGGGCTCCTTGTGGATGTTTTCGCGGGTGATTCTACCTCGCGGCCCCTTGACGCCCCCGGAATTGCGGGCGTAGCGTGCGATCAAGATGACCTTCATTTCCAGTTCACGCGCACTCATTTTCAGCGCGGTCGCGACCGCGCTCCTCGCGGCCTGCACCGCGGGCGTCGCGCCCACCGTCACCCCCTCGCTCTCCACCACCGCGATCCCCGCGGCGTCGGACACCGTGTTCGTCGTTTCCGACGCCTGGTCGCCCCGGCCGGGCGCGGCGCTGGAGCTCTTCTCGATCGGCTCCGGCTCGCAACCCACCCGGCTCACCACCTGCACCGGGTGCCAGACCCTGAGCGCGACACCTTCCCTCGACCGCAACCGCGTGGCTGCGCGCCGGGTCACTGCCGACACGAACCGTGATGGACGCTTCGACGAACTCGACCGGGTGAGCCTCCTGCTCGTGAACCTCGCCCGTCAGATCGAGGGTCCCTTCCTTCCGGAAGGCTGGACCACGAATGGCGTCGACTGGTCCGCGGACGGCACTTTTCTAGTGCACACCTCGTCCCCCGACGGCAGTCCCGAAGGGCTCTACACCATCGACGCGAACGCCACGAACAATCAGCTGATCATCAGCGACCCGGGCGTGCGCCTGCGCGGCGCGCGACTCAGCCCGGCCATGAACCGAGCAGCCTACGAGCGCATCGCCTCCACCGGCGTGGGCAAGAGCGAGATCTGGATCGGCAACTCGCAGGTGAACCAGGCCAGGGTCACCGAGGGGGGACCCACGGGCGATCAGCTCCCGAACTCCCTCTACCTCGTTGGCTCCGACGCGGGACCCGACTATTCCCCGGACGGCGCGAACCTCGCCTTCCGCCGATTGACCTCCACCGCCATTTCCGCCGGCACGTGGGACATCCTGATCGTGCCCATCACCGGCGGCGCGCCGAGGGTCATCGCCTCCGGCCCGCAGTTCCGCTCCGACCCCGACTGGAGCAAGGACGGCATCGTGTTCTCGGAATCGAACCCGGCGACGGGCGGCATGGACGTCGTGGTGATCGACCCCACGACGGGCGCCCGCAAGGTTCTGCAGTCCTTCGCGAGCGGCTACCGGGTCGTGGCCCCCCGCTGGATCGCGGGGATCACCGGCGGCTAGACGAACATCTTCGGGTCGTAGGCGGCGATCCGCCCCATCACCGCGGAGGCCGCCACCGTGAGGGGCGAAGCGAGGTACAACGCTCCGGGGCCGGAGCGGTTCTGGTAGTTGCGGTTGATGGCGGAGACCGTCACCTGCTGCTTGTTCTCGGAAATCCCGGGACCGCAGCCGATGCAGGCGCCGCACCCCGGCTTGATCACCTTCACCCCGGTCTTCGCGAAGACGTCGAGGTAACCTCTGGCGGTCGCGTAGGCCTCCACCGACTCCGACCCGAACTGGATGAAGAAATTCACGTTCTCGGCCACGCGCCGGCCGGAGGCGAGGGCCGCCGACATCACCCGCGCGTACATGTCGAGGTCCTCCTCCTTCCCCGCCGTGCAGGACCCGCCGTACGCGATGTCGATCCGGACCTCCCCGATGTCGCGGATGAGGGCGCCGTTCGTGGGATCGGATGAGATTCCCTTCGCGGCGTCCCCCGGCGTCGCCACCATCGGCTCGATCGCCGACAGATCCACGACGTGGACGCCGCCCGTGTATTCAGCGCCCGGGTCGGGGCCGACGAGCTGCGAGCGCAGCCGCGCGGCGTCCGTGCCCGGCCGGTGCGCCACGATCCAGTCGACCGTCGAAGCATCGCCTTCGAAAACGCCGGCCTTGGCCGCGCACTCCGTGGCCATGTTGGCCATGGTGGCGCGCTCATCGGGTGAAAGGGCGGCAAGCCCCGGCCCGCCGAATTCCATCACGAGATCAAGGGTCTTCCCCGGCTTCGCGTATTCCTTGAGGATGAAGAGCATCACGTCCTTCGCGGTCACTCCCGGGCGAAGCGCGCCGCGGAGTTCGAAACGGATGGAGCCCGGGGTTTCGATGAAGGTGATCCCCGAGTAGACGAGAGCCGCGTACTCGGTCGCGCCCACGCCGTAGGCAAGCGAATTGAGCGATCCGCCCATGCAGGTGTGGGAGTCGGTGGCCTGGATGAAATCGCCCGGCTCGATCATCTTCTCGCGCGCCACGGTGTGGCAGATGCCGGGCGAGACGCCGTTCGTGGCGAGGAACGCGCGGACGCCCGTCGCGGCCTGGAAAGCGCGCTGCCGCTCGCTCTGTTCGAGGAGCTTGGGGCGGAACTTCGCGTAGGTCGGCATGTCCTGCGCGTACAGCATGTGATCCTCGAACACCGCGAACTTCGACGGGTTCTTGAGCTTGTAGCCCTCGCCATACTCCTCGGTGAGGAAGTAGTGGACCTGGGCCGAGGTGAAGTCGTGAGAGAAGCCCCCGTCCACATTCACCGCCACCGCGTCGCCGGGCCTGATGGCGGCGGGCTTTTCGGGGGTGGCGATCCGGGAATGGAGGATCTTCTCGGCGATGGTCATGGGCCGGGCCGGGGTCTTGGGAACGGGCAGCGCCGCCTCGCCCCTCGCCACCGCGCGCGTAAACGCGAACAGACCGCCCGCCTGGATGATGAGGCGCGTCACGGGGTCGCGGCCGGTCATGAAAGCCTCGATCGGCACTTCCTCCCCCGCCTGGAGGCGCAGGAGCACGTCGTGCCCCGCCATGAGGACGCCGGAGTTGATGTTGTTCCGGGCGTGGATGGGCGCGAAACCGTCGGCGATGGCGATCCGGATCCCCGCGTACTTCTCGGCCTGCACGGCCTGCTCACGCGATGAGCCGACGCCTTTCCGCTTGCCGGAGACGATCACCTCGAAGTTGCCGTCCTTGA
This sequence comes from Vicinamibacteria bacterium, assembly GCA_019694155.1. GTDB lineage: Bacteria > Acidobacteriota > Vicinamibacteria > Fen-336 > JAGNNV01 > JAGNNV01. Next base: position 49,668 of record JAIBCN010000138.1, read on the forward strand.
GGGCGCCGTCCCAGAACAGGCGCTCCCCGTTCACGGTGATTCCGGCGTAGGCGCTTCGGGCCTGGGCGTCCGGCCGATAGTCGAAGCAGGCCCAGGCGGGCGCCATGGCGTCGGTGTTGATGTCGTCCATCAGGTCCTCGACCCGGAGGTCCTTCATCTGGAGATTCAGTTCGCCTTTGAGCTGGCGGCGGACGGTCTCGGGATCCTTCGTGAGGAAGAGAACGCGCTTGCCCGGGGTGAGTCGGACGGTCGTGTCGGCCATGAGCGGGATGCTACTTGCCCCGCCGCGCGGACGGCTAGCTCCTGGGCTTGAGGCGCTCCACGATGGCGGCCGCCGCTTCCCGAGTGCCGAGCGTGCCCCCGATATCGACCGTCGTCTGCCCCGCCCTGACCGCCTCGAGAACGGCCGCGTCGATGCGCGCCGCCTCTTCCTTCCAGCCGAGATGCGCGAGCATCAGCGCGGCGGTGGCGATGGCGCCGATGGGATTCGCGATGTTCTTTCCCGCGATGGGGGGCGAGGAACCGTGCACGGGTTCGAAGAGAGAGATCTTCCCCGGATGAATGTTCCCCGAGGCGGCCATCCCCAGGCCGCCCTGGAGGCCCGCCGCGATGTCGGTGACGATGTCGCCGAACATGTTCGAGGTGACGATCACCTCGAACTGCCTCGGGTCGCGGACGAGCTGCAGGGAGAGATTGTCCACGTACATGTGCGAGGCGGTGATCTCGGGAAAGCCGGCCTTGACCTCCTTGAACACCCGCTGCCAGAGGTCGTGCGCGTGGATGAGGACGTTCGACTTGTCCGACATCAGGACCTTCTTCCGCCCCGTGGCGCGGGCGTACTCGAAGGCGTGGCGGATGATCCGCTCGACGCCCTTGCGCGTGTTGAGGTCGATGTCGGTCGCGACTTCGTCGGGGGTTCCCTTCTTGAAGTTGCCCCCCATCATCACGTAGAGGCCCTCGGTATTCTCCCGGAACACCACGAAATCCACGTCCTTCGGTTCCACGCCCTTGAGCGGACAGAGCCGCGCGTCGAGAAGCTTCACCGGCCGGTGGTTCACGTACAGGTCCAGGCCGAAGCGCATGCCCAGCAGGATGTCCGCCGCGTGCCGGTTGTCGGGGACGCGGGGGTCACCCATGGCCCCGAGCAGGATGGCGTCGAAGTTCTCGGCCAGCATCTTCAGGCCGTCCGCGGGCAGGCTGACGCCGGTCTTCAGGTAGGCGTCGGCGCTCCAGTCGAAGGGGGTGAGCGTGATCCTCTTTCCCGAAGCCGCGGCCACCGCCTCGATCGCCGCGCAGGCTTCGCGGATCACCTCGACGCCGATCCCGTCCCCGGGGACGACCGCGATCCGAAGATCCTTCAAGGGGGCTCCTAGCGAACGAAGTGCATGATCCACGAGCCCACGATCGTGGAACCGACGAAGGCCGCGAACATCTTGAGCGCGGACACCGCCCGTTCGCGCGGCGTGTTCTCGGAGAGCGTCCCCATGGCCGCCGAGGTGAAGCCCGAGAAGATGAGGAGAGCCACCAGATGCGACTCGAGGAAAGCCACTTACTTCTTCCTCCCGGCCGCGATGTCGAAGGCGTCGAGGGCGACCAGGATGTTCAGGAGCCCCGCCACCTCCGTGAAGGTGCTGCCGTATTCGAAGGTCGAGCGCGTGATGAGAGAAGGATCCTGCCCGAGGTCGAGCAGGCGGGCCAGAAAGTAGGGCGCTCCCACCACCACCTGCGCGGTCGAGCGGACTACGGCGAGGGGGTCATCGAAGCCGACGTGGAACTGGAGCCTCGCGCCGTACAGGACGCCGAAGCAGAAGAGGCCGAGGATGGAGATGAAGTAGACGGCCGCGCGGCCGCGGGACTTCACGAGAACGTGGCCGGCGCCGGGCATGAGGAGACCGGCGAGGCCGGCGATCCAGGGAAACAAGCGCTACTCTTCCGGCGTCTCGTCGAGCGTGCCCATGTCGCCTTCCTTGTGCATGTACTTGATCGCATGCTTCATCAGAAGGAGATTGGGAGCACCGCGGCGGTGCAGTTTGATGGCGCTCTCGTCGTACCACTCGATCACGCCCATCAGTCTTTCCCCGTCGAGGGTCACCACCACCATGGGCGTCTTGCCGGCCATCTGCTTGACGTAGTAGAAGGCCTCGGCCGCGGTTTCCACCGGCGGTGCTTTCTTCCGCTTGTCGGACGCCGCCTGACGGGCAGCCGACATGTCGGGACGGATCAGTTTGCGGTTGATCGACATGGCGAAGCGAGTCTAGCAGCGAGGCCCAGCCCTCAACTATCAGCCCCTTTTCCCTGCCGTCACCCCGGGCGCGCAGCGTCCCCTCAGGGGACGAAGGCCGGGGCCTAGCGCGAGCGGTCCGTATCGCTGCCGCGACCGGACTTCGCGGCGTGGAGCGCTTTCACCGCGTCCAGGATCGCGTTCGCGATCTTCCTCTTGGGCGCCTTCTCCACCTTCTCCGCACGGCCGTCGGCGAAGAGGAGGTGCACTTCATTCTCGTCCGCGGAGAAGCCGATGTCGGTGCGCGAGACGTCGTTCGCGACGAACAGATCCGCGTTCTTGCGCTTCAGCTTGTCCCCGGCGTAGGCGAGAACATCGTTCGTCTCCGCGGCGAAGCCCACGAGGACCTGGTCGGCTCGCTTCGCCTTCCCGAGGCCCGCAAGAATGTCGTCGGTCCGCACGAGCGAGATCGAAACCTCAAAGGCGTCCTTCTTGATCTTGCGATCCGAAGGCGCCGCCGCGCGATAGTCGGCGACCGCGGCGGCCATGATCACCACGTCCGCCTCGGCCATGCGGCTGTCCATCGCCGACTTCATCTCCATCGCGGATTCCACCGGGAGCACGGTGACGCCCGGGGGCTTCGTAAGCGCCACCGGCCCGGAGACAAGGGTCACCGACGCGCCGCGCGCGCGGGCCGCCTCCACCACCGCATAGCCCATCTTCCCGGACGACCGGTTGGAGATGAACCGCACCGGGTCGAGCTTCTCCTGGGTAGGTCCCGCACTCACGAGAATGCGAAGCCGCGCCAGGTCCTTGCGCGCATCGAGGACCTTCAGCACCGCCTCCACGATCTCGGGCGGCTCGGCCAGGCGCCCCTCGCCCACCCAGCCGCAGGCGAGGTCGCCGCTCGACGGCTCTACGACGTGCATGCCGCGCTTGCGCAGGATCTCGAGGTTGCCCTGAACCGGCGCAGAATGCCACATGTTCACGTTCATGGCCGGGGCGATGAGAACCGGGCCGGTGAACGCGAGGGCCGTGGTGGAGAGCGCGTCGTCGGCGACGCCTTGCGCGAGCTTCGCGATGACGTTCGCGGTGCAGGGCGCGATCACGAAGACATCCGCTTCGTCCGCGTACTCGATGTGGAGGATCGAGCCTTGCTCCCCGAGCGGTCGGGCGTCGGTGAGGACGGGAGCCTTCGAGAGGGTTTCGAAGGTGAGGGGCCCCACGAACTCGGTGGCCGTCCGGGTCATCACCACGCGGACGCGGTGACCCGCCTTGTCGAAAAGCCTCAGGACCTCACAGGCTTTGTAGGCCGCGATTCCACCGGTGACCCCGAGAAGAATGCTGGCCATGAACGGCTCAGTCGATGTTGGTGACGCGCGGAACCTCGGCCTTCATCTCCCAGGAGACGGCGCCCGCGAGCACTTCCTCGATGGCTACCCGGGTGGGCTTGTAGCTCGTCGTGAGAACGCGGGGCTTCGCTCCCGCCTGAAGCTGCTTCGCGCGCTGGGCGGCCACGATGATGAAGCGGAACTTGCTGTCGATTTCTTTGGGGAGGATGAGATGCTTCATTGAGCCTGTCGTTTGATAGAGGTCTTTGGCGGTTGGTTCTTTCGTTCGGGAGCCCTGACCCTGGAGCCACAGGGTGAGCCCGAACCTCGGCGAGTTGGGAAGTATAGCGGATCGAGCCGTTTGGAGCCCAAACGCCGCGGGCAGCGTCAGACCGCCTTCTTCGCGTGCTCCGCGGCGATGATGGCCTTCACCTCGTTCACGGCGGTGTCCAGGTCGTCGTTCACCACCTGGTGCTGGAACTCCCCCGCCCGCCCGAGCTCGATCTCGGCGTTCCTGATCCTCACCGCCAGCGACTCCTCGGAATCGGTGCCCCGGCCCTTCAGACGGGCCTTCAGGACCTCCAGAGACGGCGGCCTCAGGAAGATCGTGAGGGCCGAGGGATGCGACTTCACCACCTGCTCGGCCCCCTGAACGTCGATATCGAGCACGAGGTCGCGGGAGAGAGCGCGGGCGCGGTCCAGTTCGCCGCGCGTCGTTCCATAGAGATTGCCGTGCACTTCCGCCCACTCGAGGAACGCGCTCTGGGCGACGAGGGCGCGGAACCTCTCGCGGTCCACGAAGAAATACTCGCGGCCGTTCTCTTCGCCCGGTCGCGGCGGGCGCGTGGTGTGGGAGATGGAGAAGAGCAGCCCCGGCACTTCCGCGAACACGCGCTTCAAGACGGTGGACTTGCCGCCGCCCGAGGGGGCCGCGATCACGATCAGCAGCGGCTCTCTCATACCGCCGGATCGGCCCGGAACTGGAGATCGTGGAGCCGCGCGTAGATGCCGTTTCTGGCAAGCAACTCGTCGTGCGTGCCCTCTTCCCGGATCTCGCCCTTCTCGAGGACGAGAATGCGGTCGGCTCGCCGCACGGTGGCGAGCCGGTGCGCCACCACCAGGGTGGTCCGGCCCTTCATGAGGTTGAACAGGGCCTGCTGGACGAGGCTCTCCGACTCGGTATCGAGCGCGGAGGTGGCCTCATCGAGGATGAGGATCGGCGGGTCCTTGAGAATGGCGCGCGCGATGGCGATGCGCTGCTTCTGGCCGCCGGACAGCCGCGAGCCTCTCTCCCCGATCACGGTGTCGTAGCGCCGCGGCAGGTCGAGGATGAAGTCGTGGGCGAAGGCGGCGCGCGCCGCGCTCTCCACGAGCGTCCCCTCGACGCCGGACAGGCCGTAGGCGATGTTCGCGCGCACGGTGTCGTTGAAGAGGATCGTCTCCTGCTTCACGAGGCCGATCTGACGGCGCAGGCTGGCGACGGTCACGTCGCGGATGTCGATGCCGTCCACGCTGACCGAGCCCCCGGTCACGTCGTAGAAGCGCGGCAGCAGGTTGAGAAGCGAGGTCTTGCCCGAGCCGCTCATGCCGACGATCGCGACCACCTCACCCCTGCGCGCCTTGAGGGAAGCCCCCACCAGGACCGGCCCCGACGACTTGTCGTACTGGAAGGAGACGTTCTTGTACTCCACCTCCTCCTTGAAGGGCGGCAGGGGCTTCGCCCCCGGGGCATCCTTGATCTCCCGGTGCGTGTCGAGAAGCGCGAAGGACCGCTCGGCCGCGGCGAGGGCTCCCTGAAGCGCCGCGTTGACCTTCGAGAGACGCTTGATGGGTGTGTAGAGCGCGAAGAGCCCGGCCAGGAACGACGTGAAGGACCCGACCGTCATGTGCCCCTTCGAGATGGCCCAGGTGCCGTAGCCGAGAACCACCACCACGGAAACGCCGCCCACCGCTTCCATGAAGGGAGGAAGGAAGGCCGTGGTCCGGGTCATGCGAAGGGTGACGCCCTGCAGCCGCTCGAGCGCCTTCTCGAAACGCGCCTTCTCGAAGGTCTCCATGCCGAAGGCCTTGACCACGCGGAAGCCCGAGAAGGTCTCCTGCAGGATGTTCGCGATGTCCTTCCACCTCCGCATCGAACTCTCGTTCGACGAGCGCAACCTCCGGCCGAGGCGGATGAGGGGGGTGAAGGCCAGCGGCATCAGGACGAGAGCGATGAGGGCCAGGCGCCAGTCGTGGTAGAAGAGCAGGAGGACGAGGCCGATGACGGTGAGGCCCTCCTTCAATAGGTCCCCCGCGATCTCTCCAAGCGCCGTCTGGATCCGCTCCACGTCGCTCGTAAGGTGGCTCATCAACGACCCCGTGGTCCGCTTCGCGAAGAAGTCGAAAGACTGGTCGAGGATGTGCGCGTAGACCGCGCGCCGCAGATCGAAAATCGCCTTCTGCCCGGCCTCGGAGAGGAGGGTGGTCGAGAAGTAGGCGCCGAGCCCCTTGAGGGCGTAAAGGCTGACGATGGCGATCGCCACCTCGCGGAACCGGCTGTTGCTGATCAGGACATCGTCGAAGATGAGCTTAATCATGTACACGAGGGCCGCGTTCGACAGGCCGTACAGGACGGTGGCGAGCCAGCCCATGAAGATCAGCGCCCGGTGCGGCTTCGCGTAGGCGAGGAGACGGCGCGCGACCTGGAGCGAACTCGCCTTCGGTGTGCCAAGGGCGGCCGAAGGCCCGGAGCCGGCGTCTAACGTACCGATGTCTCCATCCGCGGGCCCGCTGTCCCGGGGCGCGTCGGAAGACGATCGAGAAAGGAGTTCAGTCAATGCAGGAGAGCCGGAGCCTCGGGAGTTTAGTTGGGGACGCAGTTTTTCCTGCTACGATCTTTTCCCGGATGAAACTCGCTCAACTCGGGGTGGCAGCCCTCGCTCTGGCGCTGCCCTCCTGCTACGACTTCCATACCGTCGGCCCCGAGGACCCGCCCCCTCTCGCCCTGCCCCAGACGGTGTCCGTCGCCATCTCCTACCTGCAGCCTCTCGGGTGCGTGCCGCCCGGCTCGAACTGCGGCGGGCCGGTCACCTTCTATGGAAGCTGGATGCCCATTGGTTCCTACGTGACGCTGCAGCAGACGGCCGCCCATACCTGGACGGCTACGGTGCCGAACGTCCCCTTCAACTACCCGGGCGTCGATCCCTATCGGGTCTACGCGGTGGACCCGTACCTCCATGACACGCTGACGGGCGGCGTAGTCGCCTTCGATCGCCTGACCGTGGGCGGCGAGAGAATCGTGAAGGTGGAGAACGGCGGGGGCACCCGCGAACAGGGACTCATCTTCATCGACGCGAACGGGAAGGGCCGAACGCCCTGACCGCTTCGGTCGCTAGCGGCGGCGCTTGAAGATGGCCGCCGCCCGCACGGCGGAAGCGGCGACCTGGGCGTCCTTGTCCCTGGCCAGAGGTTCGATGGCCGCTGCCGCATCCACGACACCCGCGGTGGACAGGGCGTCGCACAGCCCCGCCCGGATCTTCGGGTCGGTTTCGCGCAGGTAATCGAGCGCCTCGGGCAGGGCGCGGCCGCCCAGTTCCTCGAGGTAGGCGCGCGACTGGCGCGCCCGCTCCTTGGAGCCGGCGAGGCCCAGGACGACGGTATCGATGAAGGGTCGATCGCCGAAAAGGAAGAGGGCGAAGGCATAGGCCGCGCGCAACTCCTCGTTCTTCTCGCGCTGGAAGTCGCGCTTGAAGCGCCCCTCGTTTCCCTTCTCGTTGAGGCGGGCGAGGGCTTCGATGGCCGGACGGCGCTTGCGCGCGTCCGACTGCAGGGCCAGGCGCTGGAAGAGGGGGCGATCCTGAGCCAGGGCGATCTGGGCCAGCGAATTGAGGGCCAGAATGCCCTCTTCCGACTCGGCATTCGCCTCGAAATAGCGGCGCAGGTCGGGGGCGGCGTCCACCACCTTCAGACGCCCGAGGCCTTCGATGGCCCGGCGCCGGACCGTGGTCGAGGTGTCGCGGAGCAAGGGAGCGAGGGCCTCCCCGTCCGCCGAGGTCCCGACCTTCACGATGGCGGTGACCGCGGCCGCGCGCACCGCGGGCACGGAGTCGCCGGTGGCCGCCGCGAGATCGACCGCAACCTCGGTGCCGCCCAGGATGCCGATGGCCTCCGCGGCCGACTCGCGCACGCCCATGTCGGAGTCCTTGAGGCGCGCGGCGAGCGAGCGATAGACCTCGAAGTCCACCGCGGACACGAGCAGCGGCTCGGGCTTGTCGCGTCCGTCCGAGAAGATCGAGAGGAAGCGCGACATCCCCGGACGGTCGCGATGGGTGTAGATCTCGACCACGCCGTCGATCGCCTCCGACCGCACCCGGGCCTGGGAGTCTCCCAGGAACACCACCATGGAGGGCACGCCCGCGAGATCCCGCAGGGACGCGATGGCGCGGAGGACGGCCACCCGCACGTCGATGTCGGGGTCGCGAACGAGAGCGGCGAGGCGGGGCAGGGCGTCGGGGGCCTTCGACTTGCCGAGGTCGGAAGCGGCTTTGCGGCGAACACTGGGAGTGGCGCTGGTGAGGCCGTCCACCGGAGTCTCCCTGGGAGCCTGAGCCAGGAAGGCCGCCCGTGCGTCCAAAGAGGGAAGGGCGAGAAGGCAACACGCCGCGCCCAGGACCCCGCCCCGAATCAAAGACCCCGGTCTGCCCGTCTGTTTCATGTTTTCCTCCCGATCGAGTCGACGGCCCGAGGATATCGGAGGTCGGCATCGCGCCCGCACCTCCACACGAACGCAGGCGTGTAGGAGAATGGAGAGATGTTGAGACTCGCAGCCGGGCTTGTTGCCCTCGCCGCCGCGGCGAATCCCGCGGCCCCGCAGGCCGCGGCGAACGCCGCGTCCTCCGTGGCGACCCTCGCCAGGGTGCCGTCGGACGTGCCGCTCTTCCCGCTCGAGAACCTCAAGCCGGGAATGAAGGGCGTCGGCCGCACCGTCTTCGCCAATCAGAAGCTCGAGTCGTTCGAGGTAGAGATCATCGGCGCCCTGGAAAACTCCGCGCCCCGCCAGACCATGGTGATGGCCCGCCTCACCGGCGGCCCTCTCGCCAACACGGGTGTGATCGCGGGGATGAGCGGGTCGCCCGTGTACATCGACGGGAAACTCCTCGGCGCGGTGGCGTTCGGTTTCGGGTTCTCGAAGGAAGCGATCGCGGGCATCACGCCCTACGTCGAGATGACCGGTTTCTCCCGCATGAACGACATCATGCTGCGCGCGTCCGCCGCTCCGGAAAGCGATGTCCTGCGGCCGATTCCCCTGCGCATGTCCGGCCTGCCCATGCCCGTGGACGGCGCCACCCTGATCTCGAAGTTCGTGGGCGCGCTCGAAACCGCGGGGACGAACGCCCGCTCCTCCATGGGGGTCGCGGGCCTTTCACCCCTTCCCATTCCCCTCTCCATGTCGGGCCTTTCCGGCGCCGCTTTCGACGCGGCCCGAGGCCTCTTCTCGAAGATGGGTTTCTCACCGCTGCAGGTCCCGGCGAAAGGCGTCGCCCCCGGACCGCTGCCGCCTCTCGAGCCCGGCGGCCCCGTCGCGGTTTCGCTGATCCAGGGCGATTTCGATTTCTCGGCGGTGGGTACGGTCACCCACATCGACAAGGATGCGGTGTACGCCTTCGGCCATCCCTTCTTCGGCATCGGGCCCATCGACTTCCCCATGAGGCGCGCCTGGGTGTACGACGTCTTCCCGAGCCTCAACCAGTCGTTCAAGATCGCGAGCGCCCACGACACCATCGGCCGGTTCCAGCAGGACCGCGCCACCGGCATCTCGGGAAAGCTCGGCGCGGGTCCGCGGATGATCCCGGTAAAGGTGTCCTTGCAGAACCGTCCCGGCATGAAGCAGGACTACTCCTTCTCCGTGGTGCAAGACGACCTCTTCACGCCTCTCACCGTGTACGCGAGCGTGCTCTCCGTCCTGCAGGGTCAGGAGCGCGTGGCCGGCCCGTCGACGGTCACCCTCGACGCCACCGTGAACTTCTCCAGCATCCCCGCCCTGCGCCTGCAGGACCAGTTCGCGGACGGCCAGCCGGGAGCGATGGCCGCGGGCCTCGTGGGCTCCGCCATCTCCTTCGTGATGAACAACGAGTTCCGGCGGGTCAGCCTGGAATCGGTGACCGTGAATCTGACCGCGAAGGAAGCGCAGGAAACCGCGGCCATCGACCGGGCCTGGCTCGAGCGCGACGGCCCCGTGCGGCCGGGCGCCGTCGTCCCCATGAAGGTGGCGCTGCGCACCTTCCGCGGCGAGGAAGTCATCGTGCCCATCCCCGTGGAGGTGCCCCTCGGAACCGCACCCGGACGCTACGTGGTCTTCGTCTCCGATGGCGCGGCGCTTTCCCAGGCCGAGCAGCGCGAGATGCGCCAGGCCTTCATCCCCAAGAACCTCGACCAGATCGTGCGCGCCGTGAACTCCATCCGCAAGAGCACGCAGATCTACGTGAGGCTCCAGCGCTTCGAGGAGGGCGCGGCGATTTCCGGCACCCTCCTTCCCGGGCTGCCGCCTTCGATGATGCAGGTGCTCGGCGCGAGCGAAGGCGGCGAGCCGGTGGTGCGCACAGCCACCACGGTGGTGTGGGACGGTGCTGTGGCCGTCGATTATTCCGTAAAGGGCTCCCGGTTCCTGGCCCTTCAGATTGAGCGTTGAACAAGGATTTCATGCCCTCTAGATTCCGTGTCTCCCTGGCCCTCGCCCTCCTCGGGGCCTCCGCTTTCGCGGTGCAGCCGCAGTTCCTCCGTCTCACCACCATGCGTGACTTCATGGACGGAGAGATCGAAGGCCTGTCCATCGATTCGAACGGACGCCTGTCCCTCGCCCCCGCGGTGACCGCCGGCCCCGACCTCGGCTCGCCCGTGGTGTGGGCGATCGCGGTCGACAGCCAGGGCGTGCTCTACGCGGGTACCGGAAACGACGGCAAGGTGCTGAAGGTCGAGAACCGAACCACCCAGACCTTCTTCGACGCGGCGGAAGCGGAGGTTCAGGCCCTGGCCTTTGGGCCCGACGGACGGCTCTTCGCGGCCACCAACCCCGAGGGCAAGGTCTACGCCATCGACAAGGCGGGCAAGAGCAGCGTCTTCTTCGACCCGGAAGAGCGTTACATCTGGACCCTCGCCTTCGACGCTCAGGGCCGGCTGTGGGTGGGCACGGGCGGCGAAGGCCGCATCTACCGCGTGGATGCGAAGGGTCAGAGCACCACGATCCTGACCAGCCAGGACGCGCACATCACCTCACTCGCGGTGGGTCCTTCGGGCGTCTTCGCGGGCAGTTCTCCGTCGGGCCTCGTCTACTCGATCGACGCCAAAGACAACGTGCGCGTTCTCTACGACTCGACCTATCGCGAAGTGAAGGCGATCCTGCCCCTGCCGAACGGCTCGGCCTACGTTGCCCTCGTGGATGGCCGCTCGGAGATTCCGGCGCCCCGGCCCACGCCATCGCCATCCCCCGCGGCCTCGCCGGGCGCGGAAGGTGCCGTCACCACGTCGACCTCGATCGAGGTCTTCGCCTTCCCCACCGCACCCGCCGGCCCCGCGGCGCCTCGCGGCGGTTCCGGCCCCGCACGGGGGGCCATCTTCCTGGTCACCTCGCTCGGCGACGCCGATCAGCTCTGGACCGGCGACGAGTCGCCCTTCTTCCTCTTCAAGCGAAACGACGCGATTCTCTTCGGCACGGGGTCGAGGGGCCGGGTCTACGAGGTGCGCGACGACCGCACCTACACCCTGGTGCGCACGGTGCCCCAGGAGCAGCTCACCGCGGCGGCGACGCTGCCCTCGGGCGAGATGGCGATCGCCTCCTCGAACCCGGGCAAGCTCTCCTACCTTTCCACCAAGCGCGAAGCCAAGGGCACGTTCACCTCCGCGGCCCGCGACTTCGACAATGTCGCGCAGGTGGGCGCCCTGGAGGTGAGCACTCCATCCCCATCGGTCGCCTACGAGATCCGCACGGGAAACGCGGCCGTGCCCGACACGACCTGGAGCAACTGGGAGCCGGTGACTCCGGGGAAGGCCCCGGCCCGCTCGCCGCAGGCGCGCTTCGCGCAGATCCGCGCCACGCTGAGCGGCGGCACGGACAGCCCATCGCTCTCCTGGCTGCAGCTCGCCTACGTGCAGCGCAACATCCGCCCCCTGGTGCGGGAACTGACCCTGTATCCGGCGGGCGATGCCTTCCAGAAGTCCGGCAGCAGCGGCTCGGCCGAATCGGATATCGCCGGACTGGACAGCGGCGCTCCGGAGATCAAGCCTCTGCCCTCGACGAGCGGCCGCTCCACCGACTCGGCCGTTCTCGGCCGGAAGGTCTTCTTCAAGTCGCTCCGCACGCTGACCTGGCGAGCCGAGGATCTGAACGGCGACACTCTCAAGTACGACGTGCTGTACCGCCCGGAGAGCGCCACCACCTTCACGCGCCTGCGCGAGGGCATCGAGGATCCGATCTTCACCTGGGACACCGCCACCGTGCCCTCCGGCCGATACGTCTTCCGCGTGATCGCGAAGGACCAGGCGAGCAACCCCGAAGGCCGCGGCCTCTCCTACGAGAAGGACAGCGAAGCTTTCGACGTCGACAACGAGCCGCCCACCATCACCGCCACCATCGCGGCAGGCCTCGTCAAGGTCGTGGTGACCGACGCCATGAGCCCGGTGCGAAAGGCAGAGTGGGCGAAGGAAGCCGGCGCCTGGACCGACCTCGTGGCGGCGGACGGCCTCGCCGACTCGCGCGAGGAAACATTCGAGTTCAGGCTGGAAGGCTCCCCCACCGCCATCGTGATCCGCGCCACGGATTCGTTCGGCAACGTGGCGGTAACGCGCGTGCCGGTCGGCCGGAAGTAGCGGACCCGGAGTTCGAAACAGCCGCGGGCCGATTGAGCCCGTCGGCCAAACCCCCCGAAACAGCCGGCGGGAGGCGGGGTATCGCCTCCCGCCGCGGAGCCGCCCCGGAGCCTTCTCCGAACTCGACAACCCACCTAGCTCCGTCAGCCCGGTCGTACAATTCGGATACAGACCGTGCAGACACAGAACTTTCCGCCGCACGCATGCCAGGAGGCCACCCCGACTAGGTCGCCGGCTGGGTTGGTTTCTCGTCCTTCGGCAGAACTGTCCATACAGTGTTAGCCAGACCGCGAGGAGGGCGATGACCGGCACTTGGCATGACTATGATTCTCTGGCCGAGCAGAGCTTGGAATACACCAACGCCTGCATCAAGCGGCTCGAGACTGTCTTCGGCGTCGGCCATCAGGAACGGTTCGACATCGACCTGCTTGGAGGCACCCTCACCTTCTCGTCGGGCGGCACACCGCGGGTGCTAGCTGCCTGTCGGCCGGCGGGGTCGCTCTCGCATACGTCGAACACATGGCTATGGGCATGGGCAAACTTCAATCTGCCCCCAAGAATGCGAGGCGTCTCCAAGAAGGCTCGCTTGGTTGGAAAGAAAGAGAGCTACCCTCGCCTTGTGGAACCGAAATGGCCGGCGGAAGAGGATGATGCTTGGGAGGTCACCGCTATTCTTACGTACCTTGCAAAGGCCGACGGCGCCTACCGATGCCCAACGAAGAAGGGCGATTGGTTCGTGGTGCTGAGCGAGGTGACTCATGTGGCTGGCTAACAACGGGTTGCAACCGACAAGGTCCGCAAGGAGTGGCCCCTTCGCCCTTCGCTCGTGGGGCCAGTCGTTGAGGGCGGCCCTTGCGGCTGAACCCGGGTGTTGGACGGGCGAACGGGGGCTATCGTGAACCGGGCCGTAGCCACGCTCGCGGCTTTCCTCGCACTGGCAGGCGGGCGTGAGCGACAGCAGTGGCGCGTCGACCTTCATGGAGCAGGCCCAATTCGAGTCGGGATGACCCTGCGAGAGGTGCGCAAGGCAGTCCGCGACCCAAAGGCGAGGATTCTCGATCTTGATCAGAAACCCACAGAGACGGGCTGCGCATATTTGGAGAGCTCGAAGGTGCCCGCTGGCATGGGTGTGATGTTCCTCCACGGACTTGTGGCGAGGGTAGACGTCTTCGAGCCGGGAATCGCAACGGTGGATGGTGCAACCGTGGGGGACACCGAGGACCGAATCAAGCAGCTCTACCCCGGCCTTCTGGTGGAGCCACACTTCTACAACCCTGAAGGAGGCCACTATCTAAGACGGTCAGGGAGAGGCGCCGATGCAGACTACGAAATCCTCTTTGAGACGGATGGTGGCCGAGTGTCTATGTTCCGCGCTGGCACTTCAGAAGGCGTCACGTTGGTGGAGGGGTGTGCCTAGTGGCGCCGTCCAACAACGGCTTGCACCAGACAAAGGGCGCTCGGAGCGGCCGCTTCGCGGCCGATCATCTTGAGGCGCCCTTTGCAGGTGACGCACGGTGTTAGGCAGGCAGAGAGGGGCGAATGGGAGACGACACTAAGCCACTAGTCTTCATAGTCGAGTCCCTTGGACTTGAGGACGAGAAGGAGGCGAGGTCTGAGGGACAGGTCTTGCAGCGCATCCTGCGCATGAGCGGGAAGGAGACTACCTACTTCTACATCCGAACCCGGAAGGAGCTTGAGAAATTCGCGAAGACGTTCGGCGCCAGTCGCTATCGCTACCTTCATCTCTCCTGCCACGCCAACAAGACGCTAATGGCAACGACGCTCGACAGAATCAGCTTCGCGGATCTGGGGGACATTCTTCGTCCCCATTTAGGGAAGCGACGAGTATTCCTATCGGCCTGTGAAATGGGGACGAAGGAGCTGGCTCTCGCACTCCTGAAGGACTCCGGCTGCTATTCCGTGATTGGACCAGCAGAGGCCGTAGAGTTCGGTGATGCCGCGCTCTTATGGTCTTCCTTCTATCACCTCATGTTTAAGAGGAATCACGCCGCGATGCAGCGGAAGTGGATCACCGCTCACTTGCAAGACACCGCCAACCTCTTTCAAGTCTCGATGAACTACTTTTCCTTGGGTGCCAAGGGGAAGTTGCTTCACAAGGCGATAGAGCCCAAAAACAACCAGGCTCCCTAACAAAGAATTTGAACGGACCACGCAGACGGCCGTGGGCCCTCGCCGCTCAATTCAGCGTTATCCGGGCCGTAGGTGTTGAAAGAGGTTCCAATGATCAATATGCCCTATGAACCGCCCAGCGTTCTGAGCAATGCCTACAACTGCCCGCACTGTCACGCGTATGCCAGTGTGCTCGCGGCGGCCGTGCGCTTTACGCCCATGAACGTCGACTTGGCGCCGTTCAAGATTCATAGGTGCAGTCGCTGCGGCAAGTTCACCTTGTGGCACGAGATCACGATGATCCACCCGCCTGCGTTGACGTCGCCTCCTCCCAACGCCGACATGCCGGTAACCGTTCTCGCCGACTATGAGGAGGCGCGCGGCATAGCCGCACGCTCTCCGCGCGGCGCCGCAGCGCTTTTGCGCCCGGTCATCCAGAAGCTATGCACGCATCTCGGCGTTGATGGCGGGAATCTGAATGCTGCGATTGGTGAGCTCGTGAGGAAGGGTCTTCCAGCGCGCGTCCAGCAAGCTCTTGATGTGGTGCGCGTCGTCGGAAACAAGGCTGTGCATCCTGGCCAGATTGATCTCAAAGATGATGTCGAGACGGCCAACGCCCTATTTGGACTTGTCAATGTAGTTGCAGAAGTGATGATCACGCAGCCGAAAGTCATTGAAACCCTCTATGGCGCTTTGCCAGAGGGAGCCAAAGAAGCCATTGAGAGGCGCGATCGGGAAACCCCATGAACACGCAGCCGGATAACAAAGAATTGGAGCGGGCGAGGGAACCTGCCTCGATAATGTAGACACTTCCACTTAACAATGGAGGTGCACGATCGCGGCACGATCGAGTCGAAAACGTCTTCCCGGTAGCAGCCTGGATTTCAGGCTGAAGCCGGGCATTGGGCTGGCCGTTCGCAAAGCGAGCACAGCAGGCGTGGCAGAATGGCGGGGAGAGGTGACGGGCTCATGATCATTGGTGCACACTCGATCATCTACAGCAAGGACCCAGAGGCCGACCGCGTATTTCTCCGCGACGTGCTGAAGCTTCCCAATGTCGATGTGGGCGACGGTTGGTTGATCTTCGGGCTGCCGCCAGCCGAACTGGCCGTGCACCCATCGGAGAAGAACGACGTGCACGAGTTCTACCTCATGTGCGCAGACATCCAGGACTTCGCCGCGGAGGTCAAGAAGCGCGGGGCGACCTGCGGTCCGATCCTCAACCGAGGATGGGGTCTGCTTACGCAATTGAGTCTCCCGGGGGGCGGGAAGCTGGGCGTCTATGAACCGCGTCACGCGCGACCGAAGCCGGTGATGGTGCCGCGGACGCCGGCCACAAGGCGGGCGCCCAAGGGCAAGACTGGCCGCAGGTAGGTCAAACCACAGGCCGCCTCCAAGGGAGAGACCTCGGCGATGTCTACGCGTGGCCTGGATCGGGCGGGGAGAAAGCGAGCACACTCCGCGAGGGAAGCTGCTGGGGCGCGCCAGACCGCTGCACCGCGAGATTGCTTCGGCCCGTTACGAAACGGATGGGGGCCTCGCAATGACGGTGGGGGGTTTTCCACCTCGATTGGGGTGCCTGCAGAGGGTGCTTGGGCTTCATCTTGAGGCATCGCAACAACCAGTGATTAAGGGAATTTCTCAGTCGTGATCGCAGCTCAAACACAAGGCCGGCTCTGCTCCCGGTTCTGACTTCTAGGATCGCGGGGACGGTTCATGCGTCTACATGGTTGCGGATTTGCGCGGCGGGCGTGGGGTCCTCGGCCGATGAGGACGCTGGGCCGCCTGGAGCGCGGACTCGCCCTGGCATTTGCCCTTGTCTCGGTATCCGAAGGAAGGGCCACGGAGGACCGGAGCGGTTGGTTCGTTCGGGTCGAGAATCACGTGGTCCAGGATCTCCTCACGCTGGGCCATGGCGGTGGCTATCGGATGTCGACCGTATCCACCGACGTCCGAGCGACGACAAGCGGGACGTTCAGCAGACGCGGCAATCTGCTGCTGATGAGCGCCCCCTCCGATCGGGTGCCGGCTCAACTCCTGCTTGTGGATTGGGGTTCGAGGCGCTACCTGCTTGAGCCATCCCGCCTGCCCGCGTTCTGCGACTTCGCTTCGAAGACCCGGGAGCGGGCGCGTCCCCGCCTGCCGGAGATGATCTTCTACCGGCCGATGGATGAGGCGGCGGCATTCCCCAAGAAGGTCCCGCGAGTGTGCGTGATGGATGGTCGAAAGACCAAGGTCACGTAGCAACACATCCGCGGGGGGTAACAACGCAGCCTTCTTGGCGCGCGGCATTCGAGGGGCCGGGGCCGACGTTGCGCCCTAAGGCGGGGCTTGGATCGTGCAGGACTAGAGCGAACGAGGGCTCCGATCCAGAGCAAGGGGTTCGCATCGCGGCTTCCGCTTGCCGTCTCGCGGCGCGAACCCCGCAGCGCCCCCGCCGTGGGCGCAATGTCGGCCCCGGCCCCGTCCCTTCGCGCGTTACCCCCCGCCCCGACCGGGCTCCTCGATCAGTGCAGGATGCCGTCGTTCTTCCCTTCGTCCTTCGCTTCCCTTTGCGCGGCTCGGGCGGCCACGGCTTCCTGGACGGTGCGGCCGACGGCTTCGGCGAAGCGCTGGGAGTAGCTCACGACCGATCCGACCGACCGATCCTCTTCGAGGCGCTCGATGCGCGGGAGAGGGTAGAAGGCGGTGACGAGTCCGAGGAGTTCCTCCTCGTGCCGCGCTTCCTGCCGCATCCAGTCCTCGAAGGAGTCGAGGCGCAGGCCCCGCATCACCACGCCCGCGGCGGAGACCGAGACAACGAGGCCCCAGATCTTCTCCTTGGGATCGTTGAGGTACAAGACCGCGGCGGAACCGTCCTGAAAGCCGATCATGCGCGCGCCTTCGCCCTCTTGCGGATGATGGGGAGGCCGCGCTCTCCTTCGTGGGCGTCATAGTGCAGCGAGCCCACGAAGCGGCGGATCGCGGCGAGACCGCGGCGAAGTTCGTCCTGGGATCGCGCGAAGGAGATGCGCATGAAGCCGGGGCAGCCGAAGCCCTCCCCCGCCACCACCGCGACGCCCTGCTCGTCGAGGAGGCGCGCCGCGAAGGTGAGGGCGTCGGGGACGGCCTTGTTGAGGAGCTTGCGGATGTCGGGGAACGCGTAGAAGGCGCCCGCGGGAACGCGGCAGGTGACGCCGGCGATTTCGTTCAGCTCCGCCACCACGATGTCGCGGCGCAGCCGGTACTCGGCCACGATTTCGGCCACGTAGTCCTGGGGCCCCGTGAGGGCTTCCACGGCGCCGAACTGCGCGAAGGACGCGGCGCACTGGGTCTGGTGCGAGATGAGCGCCGAGACGCCGTTGATCACGGCGCGGGGCGCGAGCAGCCAGCCGATGCGCCAGCCGGTCATGCAGTAGGTCTTCGACGCGGTGCCCGCGAACATCATCTGATCGCCGAGGATTTCCCTCGTCCGCGCGAGCATCCGCGGGTGGTTCTCCACAAAGCGCATGCGCGAGTAGGTGTCGTCGTAGAGGAGGAACGCATCAGGGGCCTTGGCCTTCAACTGGCGGGCGATCTCCACGAGCGCCTTCTCGCTCACCACGGCGCCCGTCGGGTTCGACGGCGAGTTGATGACGAGAAGACGCGTCTTGCGCCGCACCTTCTTCATGATGAGGTCGGGGTCGAAAGCGAAGCCCTTCGCCCCATCGAGCGGCGCGAACACGGGCACGGCGCCGAGGATCCGCGCCGCTTCGGAGAAGGTCGGCCAGTAGGGTGTGGGAATCACCACCTCGTCGCCCTCGTTGAGCACCGCCTCGCAGGCGAGCGCGTAGGCCTGCTTCCCTCCGAGGGTGACCGCCACCTCCGTGGGGTCGAACCTGACGCCGTCGTCCGTGAGATACCGGTCGGCCACCGCCTTGCGAAGGGCGGGAATCCCGAGCGACGGCACGTAGCGGGTCTCGCCGTGGTCCATGGCCTCGGCCGCCGCGCGCTTGATTCTCTCCGGCGTGCCCTGGTCGGGCTCGCCCACCGAAAAGTCGAGGATGTCGCGGCCCATCGTCCGAAGCAGAGTGGCGCGGGCGGCGGTCGCGACAGTGGGAGACACCTGGACCGATTCGACGCGGGACGACAGGTGCAGGGTGTGCGGCTGGCTGGCTTTCATCAGGCGCTGCTCCTCGAGCTGAAGGCGTTCTCCGCCCGCTTCTCTTCCGCCCGGGTTTCCACGGCAAGGGCCACCTTCTCGGAAACGAGGCCCTTCACGGAGCCGCCGAGGTAGGCGATCTCGCGCACCAGGCGCGAGGCAATGTGGGTCAGGTGCGGCGAGGAGGGCAGGAACACCGTGTCGAGGCCCGGGCGCAGATGGGCGTTCATGCGGGCCATCACCGTCTCGTACTCGAGGTCGGCCCCGCCTCTTACCCCGCGCACCACCACCTCCGCGCCTTCCTTCTCCGCAAGGTCGACGAGAAGGCCGGCGAAGCGGACTACCCGGACGTTCTTGAGCGAAGACAGCTCTCGCTGCACCATCAGGACGCGGCCCTCCGCCGAAAACCACGGCTGCTTGGCGGAGTTCTCCAGGACCGCCACCACGACTTCGTCGAACAGGGTCGCGGCCCGGATCACCAGGTCCAGGTGCCCCAGAGTCACCGGGTCGAACGAGCCCGGCAGCAGGGCGACCCGCTTCCATTCCTTTGAACTCACGACGGCACCTCATTCCTGTAGATGGTCAGCCGGTGATCCGAGACCTTCACTTCACGGATGCGCCGGAGGGTGAGAATGTTCTCAGGAAGCTCGCGCTTCTTGAAATGCTCCGCGGTCACGTAGCCCAGCGGATTGACGAGGCCCTCGGCCAGCAGTTCCAGGGCCTCCTCGTAGGGCCCCGCCTCGTAGGGAGGATCGAGGTAGACGACATCGAAAGTCCGGCCCTCGGAGCGCAGCTTGCGCAGGGTTCGGAGGAGGTCGCCCTGGAGCACCTCCACCTTCCGGCTCTTCTCGCCCAGCACCCGGATGTTCGCAAGAGCGCTCGACACCGCGGCATGGGATCGGTCGATGAGAGTGGAGTGCGCGGCCCCCCTCGAGATGGCCTCGATACCGAGCGCCCCGGAACCCGCGCAGGCATCGAGAAACGTCGCTCCCTCGATGGCCGCCCGCATGATGTCGAAGTAGGTCTGCTTCACCCGCGAGGCGGTGGATCGCGTCTCGCCACCTTTGGGAACCTTGAGTTTCCTTCCGTGGCCTTCGCCCGCGATGATCCTCATGGCCCGGTGGATATCACAAACGCGAGGTGAAGGCGAGAAGGCCAAAAGCGACTATCCTTTGGGCCGATCAAACGTCCCGGGACTCATCCCGGGGACACCGTTCCGACCTCGACTTCCAAGGGCGCCTCTTTCAATGCTCATCAACGATCTCCTCAAACTCGCGATCGAAAAGCGGGCCTCCGACCTTCACCTGAAGGTCGGGTCGCACCCCGTCCTTCGTGTGAACGGCGAACTCACCGCCGTGGTGGACCATCGACGCCTGCAGACCGAGGACACGCTCAACATGGCGTTCTCGGTCATGAACAACCGGCAGAAGCAGAAGTTCAAGGACAGCTTCGACGTCGACGTGGCCTATTCCGTCCCCGGCCTCGGCCGGTTCCGCTGCAACGTCTTCCAGCAGCGCGGCACCGTGGGCCTCGTCGTCCGCTTGATCCCCCTCAAGATCCAGACCATCCGCGAGCTGCTGCTCCCGCCCACCCTCACCAAGATCGCCGACGAACAGCGCGGCCTGATCCTCTGCACGGGTGCTACCGGCTCGGGCAAGTCGACGACCCTCGCCGCTCTCATCGACTACATCAACTCCGAGAAGACTTCGCACATCGTCACCGTCGAGGATCCGATCGAGTTCCTGCACCGCGACAAGCGCTCGATCGTGAACCAGCGCGAGATCGAAGTCGACGCTCTGAACTTCGCGGGCGCCATCCGCGCCGCCCTGCGCCAGGACCCCGACGTCATCCTCGTCGGCGAGATGCGCGACTACGAGACCATCGAGACCGCGGTCACCGCGGCCGAGACCGGCCACCTCGTCCTGTCCTCCCTCCACACCCTCGACGCAACCGAGACCATCAACCGCATCGTGTCGGTCTGCCCCCCGCATCAGCAGAAGCAGATCCGCCGCCAGCTCGCCTCGGTTCTGCGCGCGGTGGTCTCGCTGCGCCTCGTCCCCCGCGCCGACGGCCAGAGCCGCGTGCCCGCGGTCGAGGTCATGGTCTCGACGCCGTTCATCCGCGATTGCATCGTCAACGAGGAGAAGACCCGCCTCATCGCCGGCGCCATCGCCCAGGGCACGACCGAAGGCATGCAGACCTTCGACCAGGCGCTGTTCGACCTGTGCCAGAAGGGTCTCATCACCCGCGAAGAGGCGGCGCGCCGCTGCACCAACCCCGACGAGTTCCGCATGATGCTCTCCGGCGTCGACACCGGCAGCCGGAGCGGCGGCATGGGCTCGATGACGGATCTTGAATAGCGACGACGAGCCCTCCCCGCAGGACCTGGCCGCGCAGACGCGGAACGCGTTCGCGCTGATCCTCGCCAAGCTCGGCCGCCGCGATCACACCGAGAAAGAACTTCTGGCCGCCCTCGGCCGCAAGGGCTACGCCGAGGAAGCCGCCACCGCCGCCCTCAGAAAGGCGAAACGCGAGGGTCTGGTGAACGACGAACGCCTCGCGGGCACGATCGCTCGGATCAATGCGCGGTCCGGCAAACGCGGCCCCCGCCGGGTGGTGGCGGCGCTGCGGCAGAAGGGCATCGCCACTTCGACCGCCCAGGCCGTGACAAAAGAGGCTTTCGCGGGCTCGGACGAAGGCGAAACCAACCTCGTCCGGTTCGCCACGCGCCTCCTCCGCCGGGCCAAGGGCGAAACCATGCGCGAGAAACGGGCGCGGGTGGTCCGCTCCCTGATGGGCCGCGGTTTTGGGCTTTCGGAGGCAAAGCGGGCCCTGCGCCTCGCGGAAAACGCCCTGATCGTCGAAAATACGTCCAATGACGCCGAAGAGTAGCCAGTTCACCGCGGACGACATCCGCGCTTCCTTCCTCAAGTTCTTCGAGGATCGGGGCCACGAAGTCGTGCGCAGTTCGCCCCTGATCCCCCAGAACGACCCCACCCTCCTCTTCGCCAACGCGGGGATGAACCAGTTCAAGGACGTGTTCCTGGGCCGGGAGACCCGCGCCTACAAGCGCGCCGCGTCGTCGCAGAAGTGCGTGCGCGCGGGCGGCAAGCACAACGACCTCGAGAACGTGGGCCTCACCGCCCGTCATCACACCTTCTTCGAGATGCTCGGGAACTTCTCCTTCGGCGACTACTTCAAGAACGACGCGATCGCCTACGCCTGGGACTTCCTCACCGGGACCATGGGTCTCGACAAGGACCGCTTCACCGCCACCATCTTCAAGGGCGAGGACGGGGTGCCCCGCGACACCGAGGCCTTCGACCACTGGCGCGCGTACCTGCCCGCCGAGCGGATCCTCGAACTCGGCAAGAAAGACAACTTCTGGGCCATGGGCGACACCGGGCCGTGCGGCCCGTGTTCCGAGCTTCACTTCTACCAGGGCGACTCCCTCCCCTGCGCGGAGGTCGATGCCGGTCGACCCTGCCTTGGCGTCGCCTGCGAATGCGACCGCTACCTCGAGATCTGGAATCTCGTCTTCATGCAGTTCAACCGCGACGCGAGCGGCACGCTCACGCCCCTGCCCGCGGCCTGCGTCGACACCGGCATGGGCCTCGAACGCGTCACGGCAGTGGTCCAGGGCAAGCTCAACAACTACGACACGGATCTCTTCGCTCCGCTCATCGAAGCCACCGCGAAGCTCGCGGGGGTGAAGTACGGCGCGAGCCTCGCCACCGACATTTCGCTCCGCGTGATCGCCGATCACCTCCGCGCGACCACCTTCCTCGTCTCGGACGGCGTTCTCCCCGGCAACGAAGGCCGCGGTTACGTCCTGCGCAAGATCATGCGCCGCGCCCTGCGCCACGGTCGCAAGCTCGGCCTCGAAAAGCCCTTCCTCGCGGACCTGGTGAGCGAACTCGTGGCGCGGATGCAGTCCGCGTATCCCGACCTCAAGACCACCGAGGCCACGGTAAAGAAGATCGTGCGCGTGGAAGAGGATCGTTTCTCCACCACACTCAAGCAGGCCTTCGCGGTGTTCGACTCCGTCGCGGCTTCGACGAAGACTGGAATCCTGAGCGGCGCCGACGCCTTCAAGCTCTACGACACCTACGGCCTTTCCCTCGACTTCACCGAAGAGCTCGCGGCCGATCGCGGCCTCAAGGTCGACAACGCGGGCTTCGACGCGGAGTTCGCGAAGCAGCAGGAGCGCGCGCGCCACGCGAGCAAGATGGGTGCGGTCTCCGGCGCGCCCGAGTATCTGAGCCTGCTCGAGAAAGCGAAGACCGTCTTCCTCGGCTACGACCGCCTCGAGGAGGACGGCGCCACCGTCATCGCGGTGTTCAAGGACGGCAAGCCGGCCAAGCGCCTCGACAAGGGTGATGCGGGCGAGATCATCGTCGACCGCACGCCGTTCTACGCCGAGGCGGGCGGTCAGATCGGGGACCGCGGCGTCATCTCGGCTCCCGGCGCCATCGCCTCGGTGTCGTCGTGCCGCAACGCGGTGCCGGGTCTTTCCACTCATCTCGTCACCATCGACGAAGGCTCGTTCGAAGCGGGCATGAAGGTCCGCCTCGTGGTCGACGAGGAGCGCCGCGAAGGCGCGATGCGCCATCACACCGCGACCCACCTCCTGAACGCCGCTCTTCGAGAGACACTCGGCACGCACGTCAAGCAGGCGGGAAGCCTCGTCGCGAACGATCGCCTGCGCTTCGACTTCTCGCACTTCCAGGGCATAGACGAGCGCGAGCTCCGGGTCATGGAGAACCGGGTCAATGGCGAGATCCTCGCGAACAAGCAGGTGAACACCATCGAGATGTCGCGGGAGGACGCGCTCTCCTCCGGAGCCCTCGCCTTCTTCGGCGACAAGTACGGCGAGCGCGTGCGCGTGGTGGAAATCCCGGGCTTCTCGAAGGAATTCTGCGGCGGCACCCACGTGTCCCAGACCGGGGACATCGGCTTCTTCCTCTTCACCGCCACGAGCGGCGTCTCCGCGGGAACGCGGCGCGTCGAGGCGGTGGCGGGCGGAGCGGCCCTCGACAAGATCCAGCGCGACGTGGCCATCCTCGACGAGCTGTCGCACTTCGCGAGGGCGGAACGCGGGGCCCTCGTGGACGAGTACGCGAAGCTCAAGGACGAACTGAAAGCCCGCGACCGCGAGATCGAGCGGCTCAAGATGAAGCTCGCCTCCGGCGGCGGCGCGCGCAGCGAGGCCGGCGATTCGACAGAGGTGTCGGGGATCACGATCTGGACCCCGCTTTTCGCGGATGTGGACCGGAAGGGCCACGCCGGCCTCGTAGACGAGTATCGTCAGAAGCGTGCCGACAGGAACTTCATCGCGGTGTCCTCAGCCTCGTCCGAGGACGGCTCTTATTCCGTCATCGTGGCGGTGTCGCGCGACCTCACGAGCCGGGTCAAGGCTCCGGAGATCATGAAGGAGCTGGGGCTGCGCGGCGGAGGCCGGCCCGAGTTCGCCCAGGGGGCTCTGGGTGCGGGCGAGGATGTCGAAGGCCTGCGCCGCAAGGCGCGTGAGACCGCGACGCGCCTGGTGAGCGAGGTGCCCGCTTGAGATCGATCGCCCTCGGCCTCCTGGGCGTCGTGGCCCTCGAGACCTTCGCGGCACATCCGGCCGAGGCGCAGGTGTATCTGCGGCGGAACGCGGACGGCGTCCTCGAGGCCACCGACTCCCCCGAGACGAGCGAGTTCCGCCTGCGCTTCTCCGCCAAGGGCGTGCTCATCCACTCGCGCGGTTTCCGCAGCCGCGCGCGCCCCGAGTTCGACCCCTACATCGAGGACGCGGCCGCGAAGTTCGGCGTGAGTTCCGATCTCATCCGCGCCATCATCCGCGTGGAATCCGCGTTCGACGAATACGCGGTCTCTTCCAAGGGCGCCAAGGGCCTGATGCAGCTGATGCCCGCGACCGCGCGGCGCTTCGGCGTCTCCAACCCCTTCGATCCGGCGCAGGCCATCATGGGCGGCACCGAGTATCTCGCCTACCTCCTCGGGCTCTTCCGCGGCAATATCGACCTCGCCGCCGCCGGGTACAACGCGGGCGAGAACGCGGTGCTGCGATACGGCGGCGTGCCGCCTTACAAGGAAACGCGCAATTACGTGGTCCGGGTGAACGCCGCCCTGGGTTCGGCCCCCATGGTGATGTCGGCCTCTGCCGAGTCGAGGGCGCCCACGGGCTCGAGCAGCGGGAGCACCACGCTCGGCTTCTCCGGCTCCCTGCCTCCTTCCCTGCAGCCCACGAACGCCCGCCCGCGGGCGGCCGCGCCCGCCCGTCCCGCCCGGCCGCTCGTGCGCGTGCCGCCGCGGTTGTACTATCGGTGGGTGGACGGGGCAGGCTCAACCCATTTCGCGGACTCACCACCCTCGGACGGCTCCTCCTTCCGGACCATCCGGGGTCTCCCTTAGGTCAGCCGAATGCCCGCCGTCTCTCCGCTCTCCACCGGCCTCTTCGAGACGCACGTTCAGCGCGCGCGCACGTTCCTTTCGGAGGGGAAGGCCGATCTCGCGGAGAAGGACCTCGCCGAGGCGTACCTGCTCAAGCCCCGGGACGTGAACGTCCTGAGCCTCCTCGGCGTCTTGTACTTCAAGCAGGGCCGGCTCGAGCGCGCGGAAGAGGTCTTCGGGAAGCTGGCCGCGAGTTCGCCGAATGACGCGGCCATCCTCTTCAACCTCGGCCTCATCAACTTCAAGCTGAACCGTTTCCGCGAGGCCGAGCTTGCTTTCACCCAGGCCCTTGCCTACTCCTCCGACAAGCCGCGCGTGCACTTCTATCTCGCGGCCACCTACGAGCGGCACGGCCGGACCCGCGAGGCCATTCATCAATACCGCCTGGCCCGCTCGGCTTCCGACCACACGGGGGCCTTCCGGCAGCACGGGGCGCAGACCACGGAGATTCCCCGCGACCTCGCGGCCGATACCGAGCCGCCCGCTGGAAGCAACACCAAGCCCATCCAGGCCCCCCTCGACAACGACTTCCGCGGCGGCGACGAGGACGATGAAGCGCTCTTCGGGGCGTCGAAGCTGATCCAGGTTCCAGGCGCCGACCTTCAGGCGAAGGACCATGGGCCGCTGCCCGAAGCGCCGGTCGCCCTCCGGCCCGAAGTTCTGCGGCTGGGTTCGGAGGAGGAAGATCTCTTCCTCGCGCCGAGAGTGCCGGCGGTGGCGCCGAAGATGACGCTCAAGCGCCGCGACCTCCTGCAGATCCCCTTCGAGGGCCGGATCTTCTTCAAGCGCGGCGCCCTCGTGTCATCCGAAGGGCACGTCACGTTCTGGGTGAAGGAATCGAAGAGCACGTCGGGCGAGAGGCTGGTGATCGCCACGGGCTCAGGGTCGCTGCTTCTCGCCGCCGCCGGCCAGGGCATCGGGCTCCTTCAGTCCGATCAGGGCCGGAAGCTCTGGGTGTCTCCCGACCGCATCCTCGCCTGCGAGGACGCCCTGCAGCCGCGATACGTGCAGATCGCGGCCATGGAGGCGAGCGTTTTGGAGATGGATGGGAACGGCTACGCCGCCCTCACCTGGAAGGGCCTGCCCACCTGCCTGCGCGTGCACCCCGACCAGCCCTTCGAGGGGCCGCTCTCCAAAGTGATCGCCTGGTCGGGCAGCCTCGAAGCGGAGATGGGCCTCTCACCCACGGGCGACGAGCCGACCCTCTTCATCGCCGGCGAAGGCGAGGTCCTCGTCGAGGGCGAGTAGGGCCTCCGCGGG